>CAXTVZ010000349.1:0-3429 GCA_964247685.1 uncultured Acetobacteraceae bacterium | reverse complement strand
CTCCTCGTCGCGAAGAGCCGCCCTATGCGGATGACAAAGCGCGTGCTCCACTGATGGGAACGAAAAAGACAGGGAGGGTATCATGGACCGGAGACACGTCCTGGCCGGGCTCGGCGTGTCGGCTGCCGCAGTGCTCTCGCGGCGCCCTGGGGCGCGGGCCGCGGGCAAGCGGTATTCGATCGCGCTGGTGCCGGGCCTCACGACCGACGCTTTCTACATCACCATGCATCGCGGTGCTCAGGCAGCGGCCGAGGCGCTCGGCGTCGACCTGATGTTCCAAGGCGCACCGGCCTTTAACCCCGTGTCGCAGGTGCCGGTGCTAGACGCCGTGGTGGCACGACGCCCGGATGCGCTGCTGATTGCGCCCACCGACAAGACGCAACTTGTGCAGCCGCTCCGCTCAGCGTTCGAGGGCGGCGTCCCGGTGATCACGGTCGACACCTATATCGGAAATGGCACCTACCAGACCGGGTCAGGCGATGCCGACTTCCCGCTCGCCTACATCGCATCGAACAACACGACGGGCGGTGAGATCGCGGCGCGGGCACTCGCGCAAGCGATCGGCGACAGGGGCAAGGTCTACGTCTCGAACATCGAGGCCGGCGTGTCGACGACCGATCAGCGCGAAGTCGGCTTCAAAGCCGAGATGCGCAAGCACCCGAACATCACCGTGTTGCCGACCGAGTTCAACGACGACGACGCGAACAAGGCCGCATCCCAGGCGCAGTCCGTGCTCGCGCGCCATTCCGACCTCGCCGGCGTGTTTGGAACCAATCTGTTCTCGGCGATCGGCGCGGGAAATGGCATTCAGCAAAGTGGTGCCGCCGGGAAGGTGAAGGTGGTCGCGTTCGATGCGCCGCTCTCGATCGTGGGCAATCTCAAGAGCGGCCTGGTCACGATCGCGATCGCGCAGCACCCGGCCGAGATCGGCTGGTTCGGGGTTGCAAGCGCGGTAGCGCATCTGACCGGACAATCGATCCCGCCCGCGATTGCGACGGGATTCACGATCATCGACAAGCAGAATGTCGATGATCCAGCGACCAAGCGTTTCCTGTACGCCGCATGAGCGCCAACGTGCGTGCAGGCATCGAGGGTGGGCGGGGCAGCGGCGTGTCCGGGGCACCACGCCGCAACCTGCTCGCGACGATCGCCTCGCTCCGGGCTTGGCTCTTCCTGATCGTGTTGGTGATCGCGTTCGAGGCTTGGTCCGAGATCGCCTTCGGCGTGAGCTTCATCGCAAGCGGCGCCAATCTCCGCTCGATCGCCGTCTTTGCGGTTGCACCGGTCCTGCTCGGTCTCGGTCAGACGCTCGTCATCATCTCGGGCGGGATCGACCTCTCGGTCGGCTTCACCATGGGCCTCGCCTCCGTCGTCGCGGCGCTGGTCGCGAACGCCACCGACAGCGCGCTCGGCACGGGCGGCGCGCTGCTGGCCGCAATCCTGGCCGCTCTGGGCGTCTCGCTCGTCCCGGGATGGGTCAACGGACAGATCGTGGCGCGGCTTGGCGTGCCGCCTTTCATCTGCACGCTCGGCGTGTACGGCGTCGCACGCGGCGCCGCCTACATCATCGCGAACGGGACGAGCGTTCCGATTACCAATCCGTGGCTGACGGCGCTCGGCAACGGGCGGGTCCTGGGGCTGCCGATCGTCGTGCTGGTGACGCTCGTGATCGTGCTGGCCGTGCACTACCTCCTCGCCGAGTCGCTGACCGGGCAATACACCTACGCGATCGGCGGCAACGCGCAGGCAACGCTGCGCGCCGGCGTCGACGTGCGCCGGCTGACGACGCGTCTCTACATGCTGTCGGCGCTGACGGCGGGGATCGGCGGTATTCTCTACACGGGGCGTTTCGCGGCCGGGGCTCCGCAGGCCGGCGAGCCGCTGCTGCTCGACAGCATCGCCGCCGTCGTGATCGGCGGTGCCAGCCTGTTCGGCGGCTCGGGCACCGTGAGCGGCACCATCATCGGTGCGCTGATCATTGCGGTCATCCAGTACGGGCTCGTGTTCCTCGACGTCGAGCCGTTCTGGCAGTTCATCGCGGTCGGGCTCGTCATCATCATCTCGGTGCTGGTCGACCAGAGCCAGAAGCGGATCGGTGGCGGAGGACGCGCCGATGGGTGAGCAGCCCTTGCTTGAGACGAGAGGCCTGTCCAAGTGCTTCGGCGGCGTCCATGCGCTCGAGCGGTTCGATTTCAGCCTTGTTCCGGGCGAGGTCGTCGCGCTGGCGGGCGATAACGGCGCCGGAAAGTCGACGTTCACCAAGCTCGTCTCGGGCGTCTTTCCACCGAGCGACGGCGAAATCCTGGTGGGTGGCACTCCGGTTACGTTCGACGGGCCGCAGGATGCGCGACGGCGCGGAATCGAGACGATCTACCAGGACCTCGCACTCGCGGACAATCTCGACATCGGCGCCAACGTGTTTCTCGGCCGCGAGCTGATGACGCGCTTCCTGTTCCTGCCACGCGTCGACCGGCGGCGCATGCGCCAAGAGGCAGAGGGCGCGCTCGCCGTGCTCGACGTCCATCTCGACCGGTTAGACCGACCGGTGCGCGCGCTGTCCGGCGGCCAGCGACAGGCGGTGGCTATCGGGCGCGCGATCCACTTCGATGCACGCGTCATCATCATGGACGAGCCGACGGCAGCACTCGGCGTGCCGGAGCAGCGCAAGGTCATGGACCTCATCCGCAGCCTGCGCGCGAAAGGTCTCGGCGTGATCTTCATCTCGCACAATCTCGCCGACATGTTCGCGGTCTCCGACCGGATCGTCGTGCTGCGTCGCGGCCAGCTCGCGGGCGAGCGCCGTGTCGGCGAGACAGAGCCCGAGGAGATCGTGCGCCTGATGGTGGGGCTCGAGGGCACCGGCTGAACAGGCAGAAAGAACCGGGGATCATGTGGGGACTGGACGGGCGCACGGTGCTGGTGACGGGTGCGAGCGGCGGGCTCGGCGGCGCCACGGTGCGGCAGCTCGTCGCCGCCGGCGCGGAAGTGGTGGCAAGCGGGCGGTCCACGGCCGCACTCGACGCACTGGCAGATACGACAGGGTGCCGGACACTGCCGTTCGACCTCGAGCGCGAGGAGAGCTCCGTGACGCGCTCACGGATCTCAACCTCTGGGGCGTGGTGAACTGCGGCGGCTTCGGGGCGAGATCGCGACGCCGATGGAGACCGACGTCGCCGTCTTCGACAAGGTGATCGCGATCAATGCGCGCGGCGCACTACCTGACGGACTCAGAGAGACGCTGCAAAGCACTGTGCCTGCGTTGTTCTGGCTCCCGTCGTCCGACCTGAAATCCAGTCATCACACGGAACGTGACCTGTGTTGAGCGTCGTCGCCTGACCGCTTCAGTCCGCCTGCGCTCTGAGGTCAGTCAGCGGCGTTGGTCGTGAGCGCATTGCGGGCCAACGCTCCGGTTCCGGCGCGGAGGCTAAG
>CAXTVZ010000348.1:0-3432 GCA_964247685.1 uncultured Acetobacteraceae bacterium | reverse complement strand
CGCGAAACGCTCGTAGCGCGCCGCATTGAGCCGGCCCGGATCACGCTCGAGCAGCGGCACCGTGGCCACCCAGCTCGCCCGGTTGAACGTGCTGTCGAGCTCGGGATGGGCAGCCACGAACCGGTGCCACATGCCGTCCGGATCGCGCTGCACGGCGGCCACGCCCTCCGCCAGCGCGCGGATGAAGCCGGCGATCCGCGGGTCGCCCACCCGGTCGCGGCGCGCTAGCAGAATGAGCTCGTCCGCTGGCGGAACCCCGTGGTCTCCCGGCGCGAACACCACCGGTGTCGCGTGCATCTCCTCGACCTGCAGCACCTCGGCGTTCCGATAGACGCCCACCACCGCGTCGACCCGATGCGTCAGCAGCGACGTCACCAGGTCGTAGTTCACGTCCACCATGTGCACGTCCTCCGGCCGCAGCCCCGCGGAGCCCAGCATGGCGGCGAGCATCGCCTGATCGAGCCCGGGCACCGAGTAGCCGATCGTGCGCCCGCGCAGGTCGGCCAGCGTCCGGATGCCGGTGCCGGCGAGCGCCATCATCACGTCGAGCGGGGCCGCGATCACGGTGGCGACCCGCACCACCGGCAGCCCCGCCGCGGTGATGATGTTGATCTGCGAGCCGTAGCCGATCGCGAGATCCGCCTGGCCCGCGGCGAGCAGCCGGGGCGGCGAGCTCGGGTCCGACGGCGCGATCAGCCGCACGTCCAGGCCCGCGCGCGCGAAGGCACCGCTCGCGGCCGCACCGAACAGGCCGGCATGGTCGGCGTTCAGCAGCCAGTCGAGGATCACCGTGAAGGGGGCGAGGGCCGCCGCGTGCGCGCGGGCAGCGGCGGCGGCGAGGCCGGCGATCAGCTGGCGGCGTTTGAGCATCGGGCGATCTCCTCTTGGGGCGCCGTGCAACGCGCGCCTTCGGCGTGACGCCCCTGGACTGCAATCCGTCAGGTTTGGCATCCGCCGGGTCTGGGGCGCCCGGAAGCTGCGGGTCAAGGGCGGGTCTTGACCGTCCCGCCTGGTCCGGGCGAAGCCTCGCGGGGCGCGTGCGAAGGATCGACGAGTTGCGGCGATACGCGCCTGGTTCATGGCTGGTTCTCTACCTTGCCGCCGCAGTCCTGCTGTACGGACGCGATCTCCACTGGTTGCGCGACCACATCGGCGACAGCGGCGCCGATCCCCTGACCGCAGTCTGGTTCCTGGCGTGGTGGCCCTGGGCGATCGCGCATGGCGCCGACCCGCTGTTCACCCGGCTGGACTGGGCGCCCTCCGGCTACCCGCTGACCTGGGCCACGTCGATCCCCACCCTGTCGCTCCTCGCACTTCCGGTCACGCTGCTCGCGAACGCGGTGGCGTCCTACAACGTCCTGACCGCCACCGCGCCGGCGCTGTCCGCGTGGTCGTGCTACCTCCTGGCACGGATGCTGACCGGCCACGAGCGCGCCTCCGTCCTGGCGGGCTTTCTGTTCGGCTTCTCGTCCTACGAAAACGGCCAGATGCTGGGGCACCTGAACCTGGTCTGCACCTGGCTCGTACCGCTGCTGGTCGCCCTCTGCGTCGGGCGGACGCGCAACGCGATCGCCAGGCCGCACTTCGTGCTGCTGTTTGCGGCAGGGCTGGTGATGGAATTCGGGATCTCGACGGAGATGACGCTCAGCTTCGTGGTCCTCGGTTTCGCCGTGATCGGCATCTTCGCGCTCGGCGCGCCGCCGTTCTGGTCCGGCCGGCTGCGCGGTCTCTCGATCGACATCATGATTGGCGGCTGCATCGCCATTGCGGTCGTCTCGCCCTGGCTGCTGGCGATGTGGCGAAGTGCGGCCCAGATGCCGAGCTTTGTCAATTCACCGGCGTCCTACTCCACCGATCTCCTCAACCTCGTCATTCCCACGCCTCTGACGCTGCTCTTTCCCCAAGTCTTCCCGGTGGCAGGCCGGTTCACCGGCAATGCCAGCGAGCAGGGGGCCTATATCGGACTGCCGCTTCTGCTCATCCTCGGTGTCTTGGGTGCGGCAACGCGTCGCGAGTGGACGATGCGCGCGCTGAGCCTGAGCACTCTGATGCTGATCGCGGCGAGCCTCGGCCCGACGCTCTGGGTGGCGGGTGTCCGGACCGGGATCATCCTTCCATGGCGGGCCGCGACGTCACTCCCGTTCCTCGACGGCATGCTGCCCTGCCGCTTCATGGAGTATGCGTGGCTCGGCATCGCCATGAGCGTCGCGTTGTGGATCTCGCGCCGCCCGCAGAGTTCGCGCCTCCTCGTGGCCGCGTGCGCTAGCCTCTCGCTCCTGCCCGATCCGCGATATGTCGCGTGGTCGCGCATGCCGACGCTTCCGTTCTTCGCACCCGACCACATCAGGAAGAAACTGGGACCGCATGCCAACGTCGTCATGCTTCCGTTCGGGTCCACCGGTCCGGGCATGGCCTGGCAATGGCAATCCGGCATGCGCTTCAGTCAGGCCGGAGGCGCGCTCAGCTTCATCCCGCTCAGGTTCCAGTCGCCCGTCGTTCTCGCGCTCGAAAAAGGAACCACCTATGCGCAGTTCGCGGCTGATTTCCGGGCGTTCTGCAGGAGCAATGACGTGTCGTTCGTGTTGATCGGACCGGGCAGCCCTCCCGCACTCGTCCACGAGATCGAGCAGCTGGGCTGGCCGGAGGAGGCCAGCTTCTCCGTCCGCGTACTGACGACCGAACCGTTCTCGAGGAAACCATGATGGATGTCGTCACCACGGTCGACGAGCTGGACAGGAAGCTTCAGGAATGCGCCGACGCGCTCAACGGGCCGGGCGGCTCGGACGACGCGCTGCGTGCGGTGTTCGGGACCTTCCGGATGGATTTCTCGGCCAGCATGCCGCCGGACCCGTTCAGCGACGCGTATCGGGACTTCCAGCTCGCGCTCTACGAGAAGGTGGCCGGCAAGACCTACCGCGTTCAGAACGAGGCGACCGTGTTCGATCCCGGCCGGTGGAAGCGGCCGTTCCCGTATTACACGGAGAGCACGACGACCGCGGGAAATTACCTCAATGCGGTCGGCTTCCTCATCAGGAACCTCGATCTTCCCGCCGGCGCCCGTGTTCTCGAATTCGGGCCCGGCTGGGGCATCACCACGATCGCGCTCGCGCAGCTCGGGATGGATGTGACGGCGATCGAGATCGAGCCGAACTTCTGCCAGGTGATCCGTGCCCGCGCGGATCAGAACGACGTCGCCGTGCAGGTCATCGAGGGGGATTTCTTCGAGGCGGAGCGGTTCGGGCAGGAATTCGACGCCGTCCTGTTCTTCGAGTGCTTCCACCACTGCTCCGACCATCTGCGTCTTCTGCGATCGTTGCGTCGCCTGGTGAAGCCGGGCGGCAAGGTCGTGATGGGTGCGGAGCCGATCGTGCCGGACTACCCGGTCCCCTGGGGCCTGCGGATGGATGGCGAGTCGCTCTGGGCCATCCGGAA
>CAXTVZ010000347.1:0-3433 GCA_964247685.1 uncultured Acetobacteraceae bacterium | reverse complement strand
GCACCTCAGGAGAAATTCCGCGCATCGGCGAGGTCGTGCAGCGTGTCGACATCGAGCCAGTGGCCGGCCACGTAGTGGATCGCGATCTCGGTGTGCCGGGCCACGCGCGCGAGCAGCGCCGACATGTCGGCGTGCGCGATGCTGCCATCGGCTGCCATCGCGTCGAGCTCGCGCCCGACGATGTCGGCGCCGCCCGCACTCAGGCGCAGCAGGCCGATCCACTCGCCCGCGGGCTTTGCCGCGTCCGCGTCGGCGAACGGCGCGCCGATCCCGCGCAGGCGGGACGGTGCATCATCGAGATAATGCGTGGACGGCGGATGGCTCGCCCAGACCAGGTCGCGCGGATGGATCGTTCGGTTTCCATGCGTGACGCCGAGCTGGTCGACCACGATCACGACGTCGCCCTTGGTCGCCAGCAATCCGTCCAGGATGTAGCGGCGGAACAGGATGTCGCCATACACGATCAGCGTCTCGCCGTGCAGCCGGTCGCGTGCGCAGGCGAGCGATGCGACCTCGCCGGTGGTGGCGAACGCATCGTTGTCGACGGTCGCGATGTCGGACAGCGACACCGCCTCCTTGCGCCAGCCGCGCACGACGGCCACGTCGTGCACGCCGCTCTCGCGCAAGGTGCGGACCAGGCGCCGGAGCAGCGGCTCGCCGCGCACGTCGAGCATGCATTTCGGAAGTTCGGCGGTAGCATCGGCGAGCTCGTCGCCGCGCGAGGCGGCGAGCACGATCGCGCCGGTGGACTCGATGGCGGGAAGATAGCGCTTCTGCGCCTCCTCGAGCTCCTGGTTGCCGGTGAGCCGGAAGATGTCGGCCACCGAAGCCACGCGCCCCTCGACCTCCACCAGGCTTTCGTCGACCAGGATGCGGTTCGCGGTCTCGCGCATTGCAGTGATCGAGGCGCGCACGAGATGGTTGGCCCAGATCACGGTGGACACGCCGAGCTGGCGGAACGTTTCGGTGGGTGTTGCATGGTACGTGGTCGGCACGATCACCACCGGGGTGTTGCCGTTCCAGCGGCCCATGAACTCCGCGATCTCGGCCGCGTCCCGCTTCTTCGAATGGATCAGGATCGCGTCCGCGCCGGCCGCCTCGTAGGCGGCGCAGCGGGCGAGCGCCTCCTCCATGCTGTGGCCGGAAATCAGCGCCTCGCAGCGTGCAACGATCTGGAAGTCGGGGTCGTCGCGATGGTCGCAACCGGCCCTGATCTTGCCGCAGAATTCGTCGACCGAGGCGAGAGGCTGATTTTCGCCCACGAAGGAATTGGTTTTCGGGAACAGCTTATCCTCGATGCACACGCCGCCCATGCCGCGCTGCTCGAGCTTGCGCACCAGGCGGCGCATGTTGTTGAAATTTCCGTAGCCTGTGTCGCCATCGACCAGGATCGGGATCGTGGTCGCATCCGCCATGTATTCGAGCACTTCGAGCAGCTGCGTCCAGGACGCTTCGTTGCTGTCGCGCAGTCCGAGCGAGGCCGAGATCGAGAGGCCCGACGCCCAGATGCCGGCGAAGCCCGCCTCCTCGACGATGCGCGCGGCGAGCGCGTTGTGCGCTTCCATCAGGAAGGAGAGCTTGCGGCTGCCGATCAGCTGCTTGAGCGCCGAGGATCGGGACTGACCGGTCCTGGCGGTTCGAGGTAGCGTCTGGAGTGTTCGAGACTCGGGGACGGCGTGGGTGGCAGGCTTGACGCTGTTGAGCTGCAAGGCGGATGGTCCCGGGGTGCCGGGCCGAATTTGACCCGCAGACTTCAACGGTAACAGCATGTTGCGAATGCTTCAATCAGGTGACATTACGGCGGCTGCTCGATGACGCAGGGCGGGGTCTCGCCTCCGCGCGCCGTCATCCTGGCGGCCGGGCGGGGCAAGCGACTCGGCGCCACGCATGACGGTCCGAAGGCGATGCTCCGATTCGGCGGCCGCAGCCTCATGCAGCGCCACTTGGACGGCTTGCGCGCCTGCGGGGTCGCCGACATCACCGTGGTCACCGGCTACGAGGAGGCGCGCCTGCGCGACCATGTCGCCTCGTTCGACGCGGCGGTCCGGTTCGTCGGCAACCCCCATTTCACCGAGGGCAGCCTGGTGTCGCTCGACTGCGCCTACGAGGTGCTCGTCTCGGGGCAGCCCGTGGTGCTGATGGACGCGGACGTGATCTACGAGCGGGACATTCTCGCGCGGTTGCTGCGGCGCGAAGACGCCGCGTGCGTGGCGCTGGTCGACCGCGCGTTCGAGCCGGGCGACGAGCCCGTGAAGCTCTGCATCCGCGATGGCCGGATCGTCGATTTCGCGAAGCGGCCGACGGTGGCGCATGACTGGCAGGGCGAGTCGGTCGGGTTCTTCCGGTTTTCGCCCGCCGGCGCGCGTGCGCTGGCGCAGGCGGCGCGGCGCACGGTGCAGGCCGGACGACGCGAGCTTGAATACGAGCCGGTGATCCGCGACCTGATGGTCGAGCGCGGGGCGGAATGGTCGGGCGTGGAAGACATCACCGGGCTGGCCTGGACCGAAATCGATTTTCCCGCCGATGTCGAGCGCGCGCAGCGGCTCCTCGATCGGGTGGATGCGGAGGAGATGAACGCATGACGAGTGATGTGATGGAGGCCTTGCGCGCCGGGGCCACCGAGCCGTTGCTCGACCGGTCCGACGTAAGCGCGTTCGCGCGCGATGGCTTCCTGGTCAGGCGCGGACTGTTCGACGCGGACGAGGTGGCGGCGATCCTGCGCTGGACGGAGGAGCTCGCGGGCGCGCCCGAGATCCCGGGCCGGCACGCGGTCTATTACGAGCCCAGCCTGACCGATCCAGGCCAGCGCGTGATGCAGCGGATCGAGGATTTCTGCCGCTTTCATGTCGAGTTCGACCGGCTGGCGCGGTTCGGGCGGTTGTCGGCCTGGACGGATGCGCTGATGGGCGCCCCGAGCGTGCTGTTCAAGGAGAAGATCAACTTCAAGCTGCCGGGGGCCGACGGGTTCAAGGCGCATCAGGACCAGGCGGCGGGGTGGACGCGCTATGCGCCGCTGTTCGTGACCGCGCTGGTGAGCATCGACCCGGCCACGATCGCCAACGGCTGCCTCGAGCTGGTCGGAGGCCGGCATCGCGAGGGGCTGATGGGCGAGGAATGGGCGCCGCTCGACGACAGCGGGCTCGGCCTGCAGCCGGTGGAGACGGAGCCGGGGGATGTGATCTTCTTCGACAGTTTCGTGCCGCACGCATCCAAGCCGAACCACACGGCGGAGCCTCGGCGGATCCTCTATTTCACCTACAATCGCGCCAGCGACGGCGACCACCGCGCACAGTATTTCGTGGAGAAACGCGAGGCGTTTCCTCCCGATGTCGAGCGCGATGGTCAGAAGGCCTACGTGTTCCGTGTCTGAGGCGCGGTGAAGAAGGCCAGGGGCGCTGCCCCTGGACCCCGTTAAGGGCGAGCCCTTAAAACC
>CAXTVZ010000346.1:0-3439 GCA_964247685.1 uncultured Acetobacteraceae bacterium | reverse complement strand
GTTCCAAGGGACGACCGTCCCTTGGCGGGTCCAGGGCAGAGCCCTGGCCTTTCTTCCTCCAACCCATTCATGACGATCCGCCACATGGACGAGTCCAACGCTACGTTATACCGTAGCAGCACAACCCGTCCGGATGGCCTCGATGTTTCGTTCCCCGTCCGCCGCTATGGCACTCCTCGCGGCGCTCGCCACCAACCACGCCGTGGCAGCGCCCCACGCGATCGGCATCGAGAACCAGTATGCCGACGTCATCCGCCAGGTGGGCGCGCCTTTTGTCGCGGTGCGCGCGATCGAGAGTGACCCGAACACCGATCCGCACAGCTTCGAGGCGAGTCCCAGCGTTGCGGCGGCGCTGGCGGGCGCCTCGCTCGTGGTGGAGAACGGGCTCGGCTACGACGGCTGGGCCGACCGGATCCTGGCCGCCACCCGCGCGCCCGGTCGCCAGGTGATCAACGTGCAGCACCTGCTCGGCCTGCCCGACAGCACGCCCAACCCGCATCTCTGGTATGACCCGGCGACCATGCCCCGCGTCGCCGATGCGGTGGCGACCGCGCTCGCCAGGCTCGATCCGGCGCACGCGAACCTCTTGCACGCGAACGCCGCGCGGTTCACCGCATCGCTGCAGCCATGGCTCGCGGCACTGGCCGCGTTCAGGACCGCCCATCCCGGCACGGTGGTCGCAGGCACCGAGCCGGTCGCCGACGACATGCTGGAGGCGGCCGGCTGCACGATCGCCACCCCCGAGGCGTTGCGGCTCGCGATCATGAACGGCACCGACCCCTCGCCGCAGGACGTGTCGCGGCAGAACGCGCTGCTCTCCGGACGACAGGTGCGCGTCCTGGTCTACAACCAGCAGGTGACCGACCAGCTGACCCAGTCCTTCCTCGCGCGTGCGCGCACCGCCGGCGTGCCCGTGGTCGGCGTCTACGAGACGATGCCGTCGGGCGACACCTACCAGTCCTGGATGCTCGCCGAGACGGCCGCGCTCGCGCGCGCGGTCGAGCCCGCCCGACAGTGAGCCCGTTGGCGGAACCCCCGGTCCTCGCACTCGACGGCGTCGCAATCGAGCTCGGCGGCAGGTCGATCCTTCGCGAGGTGTCGTTCGCGGTGGCACAGGGGGAGCTCTGCGGCCTGGTGGGTGCCAACGGCTCGGGCAAGACCACGCTGCTGCGCACGATCGCGGGCTTCCTCAAGCCGTCGGCTGGCACGATCTCGCGCGGCGCCGCGATCGGCTACGTGCCGCAGCGCTCGGTGCTCGACCCCAACCTTCCGGTCCGCGCCCGCGACGTGGTCGCACTCGGGCTGGACGGGCATCGCTGGGGCCTGCCGCTGCCCTCCCGCGCGCGCCGCCTGGCGGTCGAGGCGATGCTGGACGCGGTCGAGGCGCGCGCGTTCGCGGACGCGCGGGTGGGCGAGCTCTCGGGCGGCGAACAACAACGGATCCTGATCGCGCATGCGCTGATCCGCCGCCCGCCGCTGCTGCTGCTCGACGAGCCGCTCGCCAATCTCGACATCGGCTCGGTCGCCGTGATCGTGGCGCTGCTCCAGCGCATCGCCACCGCGCAGCGCGTGGCGGTGCTGCTCTCGACGCATGACGTGAACCCGCTGATGGGGGCAATGGACCGGCTCGTCTATCTCGCCCGCGGGCGTGCCGCGAGCGGGGCCGCCGCCGAGGTCATCCGCACCTCCGTGCTGAGCGCGCTCTACGGCCACCACGTGGACGTGCTGCGCGTGCATGGCCGCGTGGTGGTGGTGGCCGGCGACGGCACGCCGCACGACCACCACGCCGACGCCACGATCCACGCCGAGCCGATCCCGTGAGCCCGTTCAACGCGATTTTCGCACCCGGCCTGTTCGCGAGCGCCCCGGTCGGCACGGCGCTGCTGGTGGGCGGGAGCGCCGCGCTGGTGTCGGGCGCGGTGGGCGTGTTCACCGTGATGCGCGGCCAGGCCTTCGCGGGCCACGCGCTCGCCGATGTCAGCAGCGCGGGCGGGGCCGCCTCGTTCCTGCTCGGGGTCAACCCGCTGGCGGGCTTCCTCGTGATGGGCGTGCTGGCGGCCGCCGGCATGGAGTTGTCGGCCGCGGAGAACACGCGCGAGCGCGACCTCGCGACCGGCGTCGTGCTCGGCGCCGGGCTCGGTCTCGCCGCCCTCCTGCTCCAGCTCGACGTGACCCGCCACACCACCACCGGGGCCGCCGTGACGGTGATGTTCGGCTCGCTGTTCGCGATCGATCCGGCGATCGTGCCGCTCGCGGTGACCGTGGGGATCGCCGCACTCGCGACCCTCGCGGTCCTGTTCCGCCCGCTGCTGCTGAGCTCGATCGACCCTTCGCTGGCGGCGGTGGCCGGCGTGCCCGTGCGCCTCGTGGGACTGCTGCACCTGGTGGCGCTGAGCCTCGCCGTGTCGCTCTCGGCGCTGACCGTGGGCGCGATCCTGTCGACGGCGCTGCTGATTGGACCCGCCGCGATCGCCCTCCGCGTGGCGCGACGCCCGCTCGGCGCGATCCTGCTCGCGTCCGTGCTCGGCCTCGCGATCACGGCCGGCGGGATCCTGCTCGCCTATGACAGCCAATACTGGACCGGGCGCAGCTGGCCCGCGAGCTTCTGCATCGTGCTCGTGCTGTTCGCGGCCTATCTCGCCGCACCCGGCCGCCGGCGCCGCGCCGCGCGCTGACGGAGATGTTCGCGCCCTACCTCGCGGATGCCTGGATCACCGCCACGATCGTGGCGCTGATGGCCGGCACGGTCGGCTTCTTCGTCGTGCTGCGCGGCAACACCTTCGAGGCGCACACGCTGCCGCTCGGCGCGTTCCCGGGAGCCGCCGCAGCCAGCCTGCTCGGCATCGATCCCCTGATCGGCCTGCTCGCCTTTTCGCTCGCCGCCGTGGGCGGGATTGCTCTCCTGTCGCGCCGCGACGACCGCCAGGTCGCAACCGCGCTCTCGCTCGTGATGCTGCTCGGGCTCGGCGCATTGCTGCTGAGCCTGACCCGCGCCTACGCCCCGTCGGTGTTCGCGCTGCTGTTCGGCGAGCTGCTCGGGGTCGGCGCCGGAACCATCGCGCCGATCGCCGTGATCGGGGCGCTCTCGATCGGCGTCACGCTCGCGCTGTTCCGTCCGCTGCTGCTCGACACGTTGTCGCTGGAGCCACACGGCCGGCCCCTGCTGCGCGCGCTGTTTCTTCTGAACATGGCGGTGGTGTCCGCGGCCGCATTGCCGGTGGTGGGGGCGCTGCTGGTGTTCACGCTGATGGTCGGGCCGCCGTCGGCTGCGCGCGCGCTCACGAACCGGCCGGTCGTGGCGCTGGGATGGTCGGCGGCGCTGGCGCTGCTCACCGTGTGGGCGTCGCTGGCGCTGTCGTTCTGGACGGACTGGCCGATCGGGTTCTTCGTGGGTGTGCTCGGCGCTGTGTGCTACGCGGCCGGGCGCTTCAGAAGAAGA
>CAXTVZ010000345.1:0-3477 GCA_964247685.1 uncultured Acetobacteraceae bacterium | reverse complement strand
CCTTGCCGGCGATGCTATCGTAAAACATGTCTTACGATAGCTATCGTACGACTGAGCTTGCAAGGGCTTTCTTCCCTACTCGCCCCAGCCGACGACCTCCTGACCACCGAACACCATGCGGCGGATCATCGGAGCCCCGAGCGCCGCACTGAACCCGGGCGCAGGCGCGCTCGCCTCGTCGAGGCGTTCCATCTGGCGCGTCGTGAGATCGAGGCCTGCCGCGGCGATGTTGCTCTCGAGCTGCGCCACCGTGCGTGCGCCGACGAGCGTCGAGGCGACCCCCGGACGCGCCATCGTCCAGGCCAGCGCCACCTGCGCCGCCGGCCGGCCGATCTCGGACGCCACGTCCTGCAGCACGTCCAGCGTGGCCCAGTTCCGGTCGGAGAACTTGCTGTCTCCGAACGGGTTGGCGCCGCTCAGCCGCCCCGTGCCGCCGGTGTTGTCCCGCACGTACTTGCCGCTGAGGAAACCGCCGGCGAGCGGGCTCCAGGGCACCACGCCCATTCCGGCCTCCCTCGCTGCCGGCATGTGCTCGCTCTCCACGTCGCGGGCGACCAGCGAGTATTCGACCTGGATCGCAATCGGTCCGGGGACGCGCCGTTCGGCGGCGATCGTGGCCGCCTTCATCGCCAGCCAGGCGGGCATGTCCGAGAACGCGTAGTAGCGAATCCGGCCGGCGCGAACGAGGTCGCCCAGCGTCTGCACGATCTCCTCGACCGGGGTTACGCCGTCCCAGACATGCATCCAGTAGAGATCGACATGGTCGGTGCCGAGCCGCTGCAGCGAGGCCTCGAGCGCCCGGTGGATGTTCTTGGCACCGGCACCGCCCGCATGGGGATTGCCGCGGCCCGCCTGCCCGGGGGCGAGCGGACTGGCCGAGGCGTTGAAGCCGAACTTCGTGGCCAGCACGATCTCGTCGCGCGACCCGCTGTCGCGGATGAAGCGGCCGACGAGCTCCTCACTCATCCCGCCGGCGTAGATATCCGCCGTGTCGATGAAGTTGCCGCCCGCCTTGCGATAGGCGTCGAAGATCGCCCGTGCGCCGTCCGCATCGGTGCCCCAGGCGGGCTGTCCGAACGTCATGGTGCCGAGGGCCAGCGGGCTGACGACCAGGCCCGAGCGGCCGAGCGTGCGGAAATCGGTAAGTGACATGCAGCTGCAGCTTTCATAGTGTTCGCTATGAAAGCCGTGCACCACGACCTCACCGCCGTCAATCTATTTCGTAGTGACTGTTATGAAACACTCTGATCTGCCCGCATCGAAGAAGACCGGCCGCCCGCTCTCGTTCGACCGCGACGCGGCGCTCGAGCGAGCGATGCTGCAGTTCTGGCGCACCGGCTACGAAACCACGTCGATCGTCGACCTGACCACGGCGATGGGGGTGACCGCACCCAGCCTCTACGCCGCGTTCGGCGACAAGAAGCGCCTCTTCCTCGACGCCGTGCGCCTCTACGCCGGCGATCCGGACGCGATCGGCGAGCGGATCGACCAGGCGCCCACCGCGCTCGCCGCCGCCCGGGACATGCTGGCGGCGGCGACGGCAGCATTCACCGGCGACGCCACCCCACCGGGTTGCCTGCTCGCCAGCGCGACCGCCAGCGGCTCGGCCGCCTCGTCCGACGTCCGGGACGCGGTGGCCGCCATCCGGCGCGCGATCGAGACCCGGCTGCGTGCACGGATCGAGCGCGACGTCGCCGACGGAGTCCTGCCTGCCGCAACCGTGGCCGCCGCGCTGTCCGGCCTGGTGATGGCCGTGACCCAGGGCATGTCGGTTCTGGCCCGCGATGGTGCCGGCCGCGACGCGCTCCTGGCCATCGTGGATGCGGCACTGGCGGGTTGGCCGCGCTAGCGCCGCGCGCGCCGCAGCAGCAGCAGGATCGCGCCCGTGTTGGCCGGGTGCGGATGGCGGGCGGCGAGCACCAGGGCGCGCAGCGCGGGCTGGTCGAGCCAGAACGGGAGCTCGCGCCGGATCACCCCGCCGGTCTCGCCCGAGCCGCGGCCGGTGATGATCTCGACGCAGCGCACGCCCTCGACCGCGGCGCGGAGCAGGAAGCGCTCGAGCGCCGCCCGCGCCGCATCCGCCGTGTGGCCGTGCAGGTCGAGCCGGCGCTCGGCACGGATCCGTCCGGAGCCCAGCGCGCGCCAGCGCCGGACGTCGAGTCCCGCGCTCCGCTCGCCCACCACCACCGGCGCCGCCACGGGGCGCCCGCCCGGCGTCAGGCGAGGGGCGGGACGCGCGGGCGCCGCGGCGGCGGCAGCCGCCGGTTCAGGGGGCACCGGATCCTGGGGACGGGCATGGCCGGGCAGTGGTGCGATGTCTCGGACGAACCGCACCCACAGCTCCCGGTCGGCCGGGTCGATCGCCTTCCGCCGCACCACCTGGCCGAAATCCTCCCCTTGCGAAGCCATCGTAAGAGCGTATCGTAAGATACGTTCCGAACGACGAGGCCGCTATGAACCACCTCTATCGTCAACCGATCCGCGTCCGCCACGTGACGAAGCGTCGCCTGCTGCAGGTGGCCCGCGTCGAGCAGATCTCGCCACGTATGCGGCGGATCGTGCTCACCGGCGAGGCGCTCGCCGGCTTCGAGAGCGCTGCCGCCGACGACCACGTCAAGCTGATCGTGCCGGAGCCGGGCCAGGACAGGCCCGTGATGCCGGTCATGCCGGGGGAAGGCGGGGGCGGCCCGGGCCCCACCATGCGCGACTACACGCCACGGCATTACGACCCGGCGCGAGGCGAGCTCACCATCGAGTTCGTCATTCACGACCATGGTCCGGCGTCGGCATGGGCGGCGCAGGCCGCGCCGGGCCAGTTCGTCGGGATCGCCGGTCCGCGCGGCTCGACGCTGATCGCGGAGGACTATGCCGCCTACCTCCTCGTGGGCGACGAGACGGCGCTCCCGGCGATCGCCCGCAGGCTCGAGGAGGCCAGGCCCGGCACGCGCGTGCATGTGCTGATCGAGGTGGCAGACGCGGCCGAGGAGCGCCCGCTCGCGACGCAGGCGGAGGCGCGGATCACCTGGGTGCATCGCCACGGCGCGGCCCCTGGCACCGGGACGGCGCTGGTGGACGCGCTCGATGCGGTCCTGCCGGCGGAGCGGGACGTGCATGCATGGATCGCCTGCGAGATCGAGACGGCGCGCCGGCTGCGGTCACGTCTGGTCGACGGGCATGGCCTGGACCGTGTGCAGATCAAGGCGGCCGGCTATTGGCGGATTGGCGAGGCCGACAGCGCCGAGAAGATCGAAGATTAAGGCCAGCGGCGTCGCGCGCAGCAAGCCTCCGGCGCGACGCCCCTGAACCGTCAGCAGCAAGCGCCGGGGACTCCGGTCTTCGCTCCAACAACCAGGGTTCCAAGGGACGACCGTCCCTTGGCGGGTCCAGGGCAGAGCCCTGGCCTTCCGACCCCGGAACACCCCGAGCCTCTTGATCCCGGCCACGGTTCAGCCGATCGACCGCCGGTGAACGCCCGCG
>CAXTVZ010000344.1:0-3514 GCA_964247685.1 uncultured Acetobacteraceae bacterium | reverse complement strand
TCCGACAACCCCTCGATCACCCGGGATGTTTCGGGCGAGGGCGTGCAGCAGGCGCTTCTCAAGATCATGGAGGGCACGGTCGCGTCGGTGCCGCCGCAGGGCGGCCGCAAGCACCCGCAGCAGGAATTTCTGCAGGTGGACACGACCAATATCCTGTTCATTTGCGGCGGGGCGTTTGCCGGGCTGGAAAAGATCATCGCGGCGCGCGGCAAGGGGTCGGGAATCGGCTTCGGCGCCGAGGTGCGCGGGCCGGACGAGCGGCGGACGGGGGCAATCCTGCACGAGGTCGAGCCCGAGGATCTGTTGAAGTTCGGGCTGATCCCGGAGTTCATCGGTCGTCTGCCGGTCGTCGCCACGCTCGAGGATCTCGACGAGGCGGCGCTGATCGAGATCCTGACCAAGCCCCGCAACGCGTTGTCCAAGCAGTATCAGCGGTTGTTCGAGATGGAGGGGGTGAAGCTCACCTTCACCGAAGACTCGCTGAAATCGGTGGCGATCCGGGCGATCGCCCGGCGCACCGGCGCGCGCGGCCTGCGGTCGATTATGGAGGCGATCCTGCTGCCGACCATGTTCGAGCTGCCGGGGCTCGAAGGCGTCGAGGAGATCGTGATCAACCGCGATGTCGCCGAGAGCAGGTCGCAGCCGGTGTTCGTCTACGGCAAGGAGCGGGCAGCCGAGCATTCCGCCTGACGGGCGGAACCTCCGGCCGCCGACTTGTAGCGGCTTAATGCGGCGCCGATATCTTCCTCAGCTTCGCGTCAGCGAGGCAACGATTCGGATCATGCCGCATCGCGGGTGCCCCGGATCGCGACTGTCCTCAAAGGAGGTCACATGACCGAGACCACCCACGACGAAGACGCCGTCGAGACGATGGCCGTGCTCCCGCTCCGCGATATCGTCGTCTTTCCGCATATGATCGTGCCGCTGTTCGTGGGACGCGAGAAATCCGTCCGCGCACTCGAGGCGGTGACGAAGGAGGACAAGCAGATCCTCCTGGTGGCGCAGAAGAACGCCGCTCAGGACGATCCGGCGGCCGACGACATCTACCGCGCGGGCACCGTGTCCACGATCCTGCAGCTGCTGAAGCTTCCGGACGGCACCGTGAAGGTGCTGGTGGAAGGACAGCGCCGGGCGCGCATTCGCGAGTTTCGCGAGGTCGACAGCCATTTCCAGGCCGATATCGAGCCGATGCCGGAAGTGGGCGCGGACGACGCGCCGGAGATCGAGGCGCTGGGCCGCACCGTGGTCGCGCAGTTCGAGCAGTACATCAAGCTGAACAAGAAGATCGCGCCCGAGGTGCTGGTCTCGCTCAACCAGATCGAGGAACCGAGCAAGCTCGCCGACACGATCGCGAGCCATCTGTCGCTGAAGATCTCGGAGAAGCAGGAGCTGCTGGAGACCGAGCGCGTGTCCGAGCGGCTCGAGCGCGTGTTCGCGCATATGGAAGCCGAGATCGGCGTGCTGCAGGTCGAGAAGCGCATCCGCAACCGCGTGAAGCGGCAGATGGAGAAGACGCAGCGCGAGTACTACCTGAACGAGCAGCTCAAGGCGATCCAGAAGGAGCTCGGCGAGGGCGAGGACGGCAAGGACGAGACCTCCGAGCTCGAGGAGAAGATCAAGACCACCAAGCTGTCGAAGGAGGCGCGCGACAAGGCCACGGCCGAGCTGAAGAAGCTGCGGACCATGAGCCCGATGAGCGCCGAGAGCACGGTGGTGCGGAACTACCTCGACTGGATCCTGTCGATCCCCTGGAAGAAGCGGACCAAGGTCCGCAACGACGTCGACGAGGCCGAGAAGGTTCTCGATGCCGACCATTACGGGCTCGACAAGGTCAAGGAGCGGATCCTCGAGTATCTCGCGGTGCAGTCCCGGTCGAACAAGCTGAAGGGGCCGATCCTGTGCCTCGTCGGGCCGCCAGGTGTCGGCAAGACGTCGCTGGGAAAATCGGTCGCGAAGGCGACAGGACGGAACTTCGTCAGGATGTCGCTGGGCGGCGTGCGCGACGAGGCGGAAATCCGCGGCCACCGGCGGACCTATATCGGATCGATGCCCGGCAAGATCGTGCAAGGCATGCGCAAGGCGAAGAGCTCGAACCCGCTGTTCCTGCTCGACGAGATCGACAAGCTCGGCGCCGACTGGCGCGGCGACCCGTCCTCGGCGCTGCTGGAGGTGCTGGACCCGGAGCAGAACTCGACCTTCGCCGACCACTACCTGGAGGTCGACTACGACCTGTCCGACGTGATGTTCGTTACCACCGCGAACAGCCTGAACATGCCGCAGCCGCTGCTGGACCGCATGGAGATCATCCGCATCCCCGGCTACACCGAGGACGAGAAGGTCGAGATCGCCAAGCGTCACCTGATCGCCAAGCAGGCGGAGGCCCACAGCCTCAAGCCCGAGGAGTGGTCGATCACCGACGAGGCACTGCTCGAGCTGATCCGCACCTACACGCGCGAAGCGGGCGTGCGGAACCTGGAGCGCGAACTCGCAGGGTTGGCGCGCAAGGCGGTCAAGGAGATCGTCACCGGCAAGAGCAAGCGGGTCGCGATCACCATCAAGAATGTCGGCAAATACGCGGGCATTCCGAGGTTCCGCTACGGCGAGACCGAGGCCGAAGACATGGTGGGCGTGGTCACGGGGCTCGCCTGGACCGAGGTCGGCGGCGAGATCCTGACGATCGAGAGCGTGATGGTGCCGGGCAAGGGCAACATCAAGCACACCGGCAAGCTCGGCGACGTGATGCAGGAGAGCGTCACCGCGGCGTTGAGCTACGTGCGGTCGCGCTCGATCCAGTTCGGGGTGAAGCCCACGCTGTTCGAGCGGCGGGACCTGCACGTGCACGTGCCGGAAGGGGCGACCCCGAAGGACGGCCCGTCGGCGGGAATCGCGATGGCGACGTCGCTGGTGTCGGTGCTCACGGGCATTCCGATCCGCCGCGACATCGCCATGACCGGCGAGATCACGCTGCGAGGACGGGTGCTGCCGATCGGGGGCCTTAAGGAAAAACTGCTCGCCGCGATGCGGGCGGGGATCACCACGGTGTTCTTCCCGAAGGACAACGAGAAGGACCTCGCCGACATTCCCGCCGGCGTGAAGAAGCACCTCAAGCTCATCCCCGTGAGCCATGTGGACGACGTGATCCGGCAGGCGCTGGTGCGTGAGCCCGAGCCGATCGAGTGGGAAGAGGCGCCCGAGGCGGTGGCGGCCGGCACCGGCACCGGCACGGCGGCCTCGCTGACGCATTGAGGGCGTCGGACTGTTTGCGTGGCGGGGTCCGATCTCCGACAAGGAGGTCGGGCCCTGCCTGCGTGTGGGGGCGGTTAGCTCAGCGGTAGAGCGTCTCGTTTACACCGAGAGGGTCGGCGGTTCGATCCCGTCACCGCCCATGCCACCCGATCTGCCCAGAAAGCGGGGCGCTTGACGGGTCGGGCGGGAGGCCTTAGACGGCGCTCCACCCCGGTTGCGGGTGTAGCTCAGTTGGTTAGAGCGCCGGCCTGTCACGCCGGAGGTCGCG
>CAXTVZ010000343.1:0-3521 GCA_964247685.1 uncultured Acetobacteraceae bacterium | reverse complement strand
GGGGCAGAGCCCCTGGCCTTCTTCAATCGTCCAGGCACTCGCAGCCGGGCGTCGGCCCCTCGGCGCCCCGAACGACGTGATGATCGATCCACTCCGACACCAGGCGCCGCGCCTCGTTGAGCGAGGCCTCCGGATGGTGGATGCGATAGAGCGTCGTGCAGGCATGGAAGGCCTGAACGTCCTGCGTCCCGAGCCCGCGCAGCTCGCGATAGGCGGTCACCACCGCACGCTCGCATCGCCTCGCTATGACGCTCGTTTCCCTGACCAACTCGGTCCCCTCCAACGCATGACGGAGTTTAAACCCCGGAGCCCCGACCCGCAACGCCTCGTGCGCCGCACCAATCACGGCCGCGGCGTTGGGGAGCGGGTGCGCGTTATGCCAGCAGCATGCGGCGGAGGACGGACGCCACCCGGCCTGCCTCGTCGAGCGGGCGCCGCTGCCAGGCCGGGAGCGCCCCCTCGAAGGGGCGGACGTCACCCTGCGCGCGCAAGGTCTGCAGCAGGAGGCGCCCGTCGGCGCAGCGGTCATCGAGCGGGTCGGCGAACAGGGGGACCGCGGCGGCGGCGGCCTCGCTCAGCGCGTGGGTCGAGGCGCCGCCCACCACCACCGCGTCGGCGGTGGCGAGGAAACCCAGCGTCGGGTCCTCGCCGGGCTCGTCGGAGCGGTAGAGGAGATGGAAGGCAGGACGCAGCGACTCGGCCAGCGCCGTCACCGACGCGATCCCCACCGCGGCATCGACGCTCGCGATCACCGACCCGCCCTGCGCGGCCGCCAGCGCCGCCAGCCGCGCGCCGAGCCGGTGCACCACGACGGGATCGAGCGTGCGGCCGTGTCCGCTGCGCACGAGCAGGGCCAGGCGCGGGTGCGGCAGGTGGTCGAGGCGTTCCTGCCAGAGGGTGCGGGCGCGCACGAGAAGTGCGGGCGAGACGACGCCGAGCGGCCCGAGTGCCGGGATGATGCGAGGTGCCGGCACCAGGGGTGTCGCCGCCGGCCGCACCATCAGGTCGAACGGCAGCAGGGTGTGGGCGTGGCGCGAGCAATGGAGCACCCGCCCGCCCAGGCGGGCGCGGAGTGCCAGCGCCTGCAGACCGCTGCGCCATCCCGCCGAGATCACGAGCGCGGGGCGATCGTTGGGCCGGTTCCCGGCGAGAGCGGCGGCCATCGCGAGCTGTCCCGACCGGCGGCGTGCTCCCACCGGCAGGCGCAGATAGGGGAGGTCGAGGCGGCCCGCGAGCGCGAGCGCCTGGCCGGCGGCGGGGCCCTCGCGCTCGTCGAGCACCCAGATCGGAGCGGCGGGCCAGATCGACGAGGACGGGAGATCGGGCCGCGTCCTCATCGGTGCGCCGCCGCGCGGAGTTGCGTTCGCGAGCGGGGGCGCGGATGCTCGCGGGCGCCGATGCCAGCCCGCGGGGAGCCGCCCATGTCGATCGCGAAGACGTCCGCAGACCGGACGCCGTCCCCCCACATGCCGGAACGGCGCAAGACCACGCGGCCGACCGACTGGGACCGGGATGCGGCGATCACCACCGCGCGGTTGCTGCTCGAGATCAAGGCCGTCAATTTCCGCCCCGAGGATCCATACACGCTCACGTCGGGCTGGCGCTCGCCCGTCTATATCGACTGCCGCCGCATCATCTTCTTTCCCCGCGCGCGCTCGAAGATCATGGAGCTGGGGGTCGAGAAGATCGGCCGCCATGTCGGCTACGAGACCATCGAGGCGGTGGCGGGCGGCGAGACCGCCGGCATCCCGTTCGCCGCCTGGATGGCCGACCGGATGCTGGTCCCGATGGCCTATGTCCGCAAGAAGCCGAAGGGGTTCGGTCGCAATGCGTTGATCGAGGGCGCGGTGCCCGAAGGGATGAACACGTTGCTGGTCGAAGACCTGACCACCGATGGCGGCTCGAAGGTGCAGTTCGCCCGCGCGCTGCGCGATGCCGGCGCGATCTGCCACCACGCCTTCGTCGTGTTCTTCTACGGCGTGTTCCCGGGCGGCCTCGCGCAGCTCTCGGAGATGGACGTGGAGCTGCACTCGCTCTGCACCTGGTGGGACGTGCTCGAGGCGTGCCACGAGCGGCCATACTTCTCCGACGAGGCGGCCTCCGAGGTGCGCCGGTTCCTGGAGGACCCGATCGGCTGGTCGGGGCGGCATGGCGGGGTCGCGAGCGCCGAGGAGGCGGCCGCCCGCAAGGCCGCGGCCAACGCGGGGTGAGGCGGCATGTGCTGGCGCTCGATTCCGGGGTCGGCGGCCTCGGCATCGTGCGCGCGCTGCGGGACGCCATCCCCGGCGTTGCGATCTCCTATCTCGCCGACAACGCGTTCCGGCCCTACGGGAAGAAGCCCGACGACGTCCTGACCGCGCGGCTGGTGGGGCTCGTGGGTGGGCTCGTGCGCACGGTGGAACCCGACCTCGTGGTGATCGCCTGCAACACGGCGAGCACGATCGCGCTGGCGGAGCTCCGGCATGCGATCCCCCGCCCGTTCGTGGGCACCGTGCCGCCGGTGAAATGGGCGGCCTCGTTGAGCCAGACCCGCACGATCGGGCTGCTGGCGACGGAAGCGACCGTGGGACGGGCGTATCTGCGCGACCTGCAGCAGCGTTTCGCCCCCGATTGCCGGCTGGTGGCGCACGCGGCACCCGGCCTGGTGGAGCTCGCCGAGCGGCTCTTCGTGGGCGAGGAGGTGGCCGACGCGGCCGTGGCGCGCGAGGTCGCACCCCTGTTCGCGGACGAGGGGGGCGACGCGATCGACGCGATCTGCCTCGGCTGCACCCATTTCGGACTGCTGCTGCCGGCCTTGCGCCGGTCAGCACCCGAGAACATCGCATGGCTCGACACCGCGGGACCGGTGGCGCGACGGGCGGCCGAGCTGCTAGGCGCCCTTCCCGCCCACGCGCCCAGGCGGCCGGCCGCCGATCGGGCGTTCGTCACGGCGCCTTTCGCCGAGCAGGCGCGTTTCGGCGAGGCGTTGCGGGCCTACGGCTTCGACGGGCTGGAGATCTTCGAGGCCGAGGCCGCCCGGTCGCCGCTCAATGCAGGCGCGTGACCGCGTAATCGGCGGTGGCGCGGAGCAGGTCCCGGAGCTCGGAGGCCGGGAAAGCGTCGAGCGCCGCCTTCGCACGAGCGGCGAAGCTCGCGGCGCGCGCGAGCGTGGTCTCGATCGCGCCGGTCGCGCGGATCAGCGCGAGCGCGTGATCGAGGTCGCCGTCGCGCTGCTCGCTCCGCTCGATGGTGCGGCGCCAGAAATCGCGGGTCTCGTCGTCGGCCGCCGCCCCGTAGGCCGCGAGCACCGGCAGCGTGATCTTGCCCTCGCGGAAATCGTCGCCCACGGTTTTGCCGAGCTCGCGCTCGGAGGCCACGTAGTCGAGCGCGTCGTCGGCGAGCTGGAAGGCGATGCCGAGATGGGTGCCGAAGCCGTCCAGCGCCGCTTCCTCGGCGGCCGGACGCTCAGCGAGCACGGCGCCTATGCGGCAGGCGGCGGCGAACAGGGCGGCGGTCTTGCCGTGGATCACCTCGAGATAGCG
>CAXTVZ010000342.1:0-3540 GCA_964247685.1 uncultured Acetobacteraceae bacterium | reverse complement strand
GCGAGCGTCAATGTCGACATGATCGTGCAGAGCACGGGGGCCGACGGCACCACCGACATGACCTTCACGGTCGGGGGTGCGGACCTGCCGCGCGCCCGCGCGCTGCTCGAGGGGCGTGCTGCCGAGATCCGCTACGGCGAGCTGCTGACCGACCCGAACGTCGCCAAGATCAGCGTCGTGGGCGTGGGCATGCGGAGCCACGCGGGTGTGGCCAGCACCATGTTCCGGACGCTCGCGGAGAAGTCGATCAACATCCAGGTCATCTCCACCAGCGAGATCAAGGTGAGCGTGCTGGTCGCGGCGGAATACACCGAGCTCGCCGTGCGTGCGCTGCACAGCGCCTACGGGCTGGACGCCACCTGACCATGGACATCGCCGCCGCCGCCATCACGATCCCGGTCGAGCCGGCGCGCGTCGCGGCGCGGGCGACGCTCGACCGGCTGTGGCGCCGCGGCACCGAATTCCTGGGCTCGCCCACGGCGATCCTCGGCGGCGCCATGAGCTGGGTCTCCGAGCGCCACCTGGTCTCCGCCATCTCGAACGCCGGTGGGTTCGGCGTCATCGCCTGCGGCGCGATGTCGCCCGCGCGGCTGGCGGACGAGATCGCGGCCACCCAGGCGCTCACGGCCAGGCCGTTCGGCGTCAACCTGATCACCATGCACCCGGAGCTCGACGACCTCATCCGGGTCTGCATCGAGGCGCGCGTGGGCCACGTGGTGCTCGCGGGCGGCATCCCGTCCTCGGCGGCGATCCGCGCGGTCAAGGATGGGGGTGCCAGGCTGATGGGGTTCGCGCCGGCGCTGGTGCTGGCCCGCCGCATGGTGCGCTCCGGCGTCGATGCGCTGATCATCGAGGGCTCCGAGGCGGGCGGCCATATCGGGCCGGTGTCGCTCACCGTGCTCGCGCAGGAGATCCTTCCTCATGTCGACGCCGTGCCGGTGTTCGTGGCGGGCGGGATTGGCCGCGGCGACGCGATCGTCGGCATGCTGGAGATGGGGGCGGCCGGCGCCCAGCTCGGCACCCGATTCGCGGCCTCCGTCGAGAGCATCGCGCACGAGAACTTCAAGCGCGCCTTCGTGCGGGCGAACGCGCGCGACGCGCTGCCCACGGTCCAGCTCGACGACCGGTTTCCCGTGATCCCCGTGCGGGGCCTGGTGAATGCGGGGGCGGCCACCTTCCGTGCCCACCAGCTCGGCGTGATCCGCCGCTTCAACGAGGGCGCGGTCACCCGCGAGGAGGCGCAGCTCGAGATCGAGCATTTCTGGGCCGGCGCGCTGCGTCGCGCCGTGGTCGACGGCGACGTGGAGCACGGCTCCGTCATGGCCGGCCAGTCGGTCGGCATGGTCACCGCGGTGCAGCCGATCGCGGCGATCATCGACGAGCTCGTCGAGCAGGCGGTGTCGGCTCTCGTCGCGCGCAACGCCGCGACCGGCGGGGAGCGAAGCTGAGCGCCGCGAATGCCGGCACGGAGACTGGCGAACGGGGCCTGTCCGCGCTCCGCCTCCTCACGCGCCTGCGGCTCTCCGGCGGCGAGGCCCGCCTCGATCTCTCGGCCCTGACGCGCCATTTCGCGGCCCAGCTGAACTCCGAGGTCTGCTCCGTCTATCTCTTTCGTCCCGACGGGTTGCTCGAGCTCGCGGCGAATGCCGGCCTGGCACCCGAGGCGGTCGGTGTCACGCGGCTGCGTCCCGACGAGGGCATCATCGGCCGCGTCGGTGCGACCGGCGAGACGGTCAACATCGCGGAGGCCGCCTCGCACCCGGCCTATGCGTATCACCCGGAAACGGGCGAGGAGAACTTCTCCTCGTTGCTGGCGGTGCCGATCCGGCGTGCGACCTCGGCCCTCGGCGTGCTGGCGCTGCAGCGTCGGGAGCGCGCGACCTTCTCCGTCGAGGACGTCGAGACGGTGCTCACCGTCTCGCTGGTGCTGGCCGAGATGCTGGCCTCGCGGCCGGCCGGCGAGTTCGCCCCCTCCTCGCCCCGGCATTTCCGCGGCGTGACACTGGCACCCGGGATCGTGCGCGGCCGGATCGTGCTGGGTGCGGGCTACGGGCGGCCGTCGGTGACGGTCGCGGCCGACCGCACGGCCGAGATCGCCCGCCTCGATCGCGCCGTGGTCCGGATGAACGAGGGGCTGGACGTGCTGCTCGCCGGCCACGGCACGGACACCGAGCCCGCGCGCGCCATCCTCGAGACCACGCGCGCGCTGGTGGGCGCGCCCGGCTGGCTCCGCCGCGTGCGCGAGAAGCTCGACGAGGGGCTGGTGGCCGAGGCCGCGATCCACGCCGTGGTGGCCGACCTGCGTGCGCGGATGCACGAGATCGCCGATCCCGACCTGCGCGAGCGGATCGCGGATCTTGAGGACACCGCCTACGCGCTGCTCGCGGCGCTGGACGAGAACCGCGGCTCGCAATGGGAGCAGCTGCCGCCCGGCTCCATCCTGCTGGTGCGACGCCTGGGACCGGCCAAGCTGCTGCACTGGCAGGCGCGCGGCATCGCGGGGCTGGTGGTGGCCGAAGCCAGCCCCGCCGGCCATGCGGCGATCCTGGCGCGCTCGATGGGGCTGCCCGCGATCGGCGGCGTGGACGCCACCTGGTCGGGCACGGAGGAAGGGGTCGAGGCCGTGCTCGACGCCGATGAGGGGCGGCTGCTGATCCGTCCCGAGCCGGAGGTCAACGAGTATTACGGGCGGGCGCTCGATCGGATCGCGGCCGAGGGGCGCGCCTGGGCGGCACTGCGCGACGCGCCCGCGCGCACGCGCGACGGCGCGCATTTTTCGTTGTTGCTGAACGCAGGCCTGCCCGCCGAGCTGTCGGAGCTGGACCGGCTGGGGGCTGCCGGGATCGGGCTGTTCCGCACCGAGATCTTCGCGCTGGCCCGGGGCGAGATCCCGGTCGAGGAGGAGCAGGTCGCCTTCTACGCCCGCGCCTTCGAGCGCGCCGGCGACCGGCAGATCGTGTTCCGCACACTCGACCTCGGCGCCGACAAGCTGCTGCCCGGCACCGAGCCGCCCGAGGAGGAGAACCCCGCCATGGGCTGGCGATCCCTGCGGATCGGGCTCGACAATCCGGGCGTGCTGCGCCGCCAGCTGCGCGCCATGCTGCGGGCCGCCGCCGGCCGGCGACTGTGCGTGATGTTCCCGATGATCGCCGACGTAAGCGAGTTCGAGCGCGCGCGCTCCTTCGTGGCCGAGGAGCGGGAGGCGCTGGGCACGCCGGAGGCACTCGTCTCGGTGGGTGCGATGCTCGAGGTGCCGGCGCTGCTGCACACGCTGCCCGCTCTGTTCAGGGCCGCCGATTTCGTGTCGATCGGGTCGAACGACCTGTTCCAGTTCCTGTTCGCGGCGGATCGCGGCGTGGCCCGCCTGGCGCAGCGTTACGACCTGTTCTCGGCCGCCGCCCTGGTCGCGGTGGAGAACATCGTGGCGGCGGGCGAGGCGGCGGACAAGCCGGTCTCGCTCTGCGGCGAGCTCGCGGCCCGGCCGCTCGAGGCGCTGACGCTGCGGGCGCTGGGCGTGCGCGCGCTGTCGATGTCGCCGCG
>CAXTVZ010000341.1:0-3571 GCA_964247685.1 uncultured Acetobacteraceae bacterium | reverse complement strand
TTCCAAGGGACGACTGTCCCTTGGCGGGTCCAGGGCAGAGCCCTGGCCTTCTCCTCCCCACGCAACCCCCCCCCGACGATGTGAGGCCCCCGTTGCGATTTCGCGGTGTCCCGAGCGGTCGCTCCGCCCTGCTCCTGTTGCTCACCCTCGGTGCCTGCACGGCCGAGCCGCCCACCACGTCGACGCTGACGCCGATCGGCTTCGATGCGATCCCCGGCTGGACCGCGGACGCGACCGACGTCGCCTTCGCGCAGTTCCGCCGGCAATGCGCACGCCTCGCGACCCTGCCCCCGGATGCCAGGCTCGGCGGCACGGGCGAGGCCGCCACCTACGCGGGCTCGGCTGCCGATTACCGCGCCGCATGCCTGGCCGCGCGGTCGCTGACCTCCGTCGATGCCGGCGCGGCGCGGCGCTTCTTCCAGACGTGGTTCACGCCTGTCGACGCCGGCGACCACGATTTCTCCGGCTACTACGAGGGCGAGTTCCGCGGCAGCCTCACCCAGGGCGGCCCCTACCAGGTCCCGGTCTACGCTCGGCCGCCCGACCTGCTGACCGTGCGCGCACCGGACGGACGCGTGGTCAGCGGGCGTGCGGCAGGCGGCCTCGTCGTGCCCTATGCCAGCCGCGCGGCCATCGACCACGGCGCGCTCGCGGGACGCGGCCTCGAGCTCCTGTGGCTCGCCGACCCCGTGGACCTGTTCTTCCTCCAGCTCGAAGGGGCCGGGCGCGTCCGCCTGCCCGACGGCCGCGTGGTCCGCCTCGGCTATGCGGGACGCAACGGCCAGGTGGCCGTGCCGATCGGCCGGGTGCTGGTGAGCCACGGCCTGCTCGACCCGGACGACGAGCACCCCGCCGCGATCCGCACGGCACTCGCCGGCCACCCGGCGCTCGTGGAGGAGGATCCGAACTACGTGTTCTTCCGCACGCTGCCCGACCTCGCCCCCGACGAAGGCGCGCCCGGAACGCTCGGCGTGTCGTTGGAGCCGCTGCGCTCGCTCGCGGTGGACCGCGCCACCCTTCCGCTCGGACTGCCTATCTTTTACGAGACGCAAGATCCAACGTCCGGTCATCCGCTCGCCCATCTCGGCTTCGCGGAGGACACGGGCGGCGATCTGGGAGGTGCGACGTCAGCAGCGATCTTCTTCGGCTGGGGCGACCAGGCGGCGCGCGACGCGGGCGCGGCCCCGGCGATGGGCCACGAGGTTCTGCTCCTCCCGCGTCCGGTGGTCGCAGGCCCCGCCGGCGCCGGGTCGCCCGCGTCGGATGAAAGGCCTTTGTCGGACCGGTAAGCTTGGCCATCCTCACGGGATGAGACACCGATTCGCCGCCGTTCCCATCGTGCGGACGGGCCTCCCTGGTGGCGACGACGACGTCTCCCGGCCGCGGGCTGCACGACCGCCCGCTTTTCCCGTCGGCCGGCACGCCCTGCACTGCGGCGATTGCCTGAAAGTGCTGCCCGCGATCGAGGAGGGCTCGGTCGACGTCGTGGTGACCTCGCCGCCCTACAATATCGGGCTGAAATACGGCGCCTACGACGACCGGGTCGGCGAGGGGGACTACCTCGACTGGCTCACCGAGATGGCGCTGCGCGTCCGCCGCGTGATGCACAAGGACGGGTCGTTCTTCCTCAACATCGCGGGCTCGGGCGCCAAGCCCTGGCTCCCGTTCGAGCTGCTGGTGCGGCTGCGCTCGATCTTCGAGCTGCAGAACCACATCACCTGGGTGAAGTCGATCACCACCCACGAGGACAGCACGGGGCATTTCAAGCCGATCTCGGGCGAGCGCTTCCTGCACCACAACCACGAGCACATCTTTCACCTGACCAAGACCGGGCGCGTGAAGCTCGACCGGCTGGCGATCGGCGTGCCCTACAAGGACAAGTCGAACATCTCGCGCCGCGGCCACGCGCGCGACCTGCGCTGCCGTGGCAACACCTGGTTCATCCCCTACCAGACGGTCCAGAAGCGATCCCAGAAGTTCAACCATCCAGGCACCTTCCCCGTCGATCTGCCGCGCTGGTGCATCAGGCTTCATGGCGTCGCCGACGCCGTGGTGCTCGATCCCTTCGCGGGAACGGGAACGACGCTTCTTGCGGCGGAACTCGAAGGCGGTCGGGGGATCGGGATCGAGATGGATCCGGCCTATGTGGCGATTGCCCGGGCGCGGATCGCGGACCAGATGCGGAGCTCGTCCGAAGCCGAAGCCGCGGAATGAAGCGTGCGGCGAGGGCGGCACCCGCGACGGCGTAGGCTGGCAACAACTGGAGGTTGTAGCGCGCCTGGTTGACCGCCACGAACGCATTCAGCGCCAGCATCGCGAGCGGCGGCAGCAGGAGTGCCAGCATCCGCTCGTCGCGCCCGCGCACCGCCCGCACCAGCGTGGCCGACATCGCGAGCGCGAGTGCGAAACCCCACCAGTGCGCGATCCAGAGCCCGCGCAAGGCCAGCGACAGCGTGGTCGCGAGATGCCAGGGCAGGTGCGGCCACACGTGGCGGACCAGCAGGAAATGCACGAGGTGGTCGGGCCCCCCGGCGTCCTGCGTGAAGCGGGGCACGAGCCGGCGCATGCCGATCGCGTAGAACGTGTCGGGACGCTCGTCCCAGCCGAAGCGCGCGCAGGCGCCCGCACCCGCGAGCAGCTTGCCGAGCCCGTTGCCGTCCGGGAGCCAGCAGGGAAACGAGAGCGCCCACTCGTGCCAGCTCATGCTGTCGAACGAGATGCGCTGGGCCAGCGTGTGGCCGGCATAGCCGAAGGTCAGGCCCGGGCGTCCGAGCACGAGCGCGTTGCGGACGATCCAGGGGGCGACCGCGAGCATGGACGTGCCGAGCACCAGCGCCGCCTGCACGATCCGCCGCGTCCGGGGCACGCCGCGCGCGACGACCAGGAGCATCGCGAGAAACGCCGGCAGATAGAGGAAGGCGGGTCGGCAGAGAGCGGCCAGGCCGAACAGGAGCCCGGCGAGCGTCGCGTCCCGCCGCGTGCCGCGCCCCGTCGCGCGCACGAACATCCAGGCACCGGCGGTGGTCAGCAGCAGGGTCGGGATCTCGGTCATGAGATACTCGGCGGTCGACAGCAGGGTGGGGGCGGCGAGCAGGGCCAGCACCAGCGCGGTGAGCGCGGCGGGGGGTGCGAGCCCCACCTCGAGCGCGATCGGCAGGACCAACCAGAGCGCCGCCGCGAGCATCGCGAACTGCGCGGCGCGCGGGAGCGGGGCCGCAGCCCCGCAGGCCGGGTCGTGGCCGCGGCTCAGCACGAGGCAGTCCATGTTGCGGCGGAGGATGGGGTCGAGCTCCGCCTCGGCGGCGAGCAGGGCGGGCACGAGCGGGGCGAAGCGCATGCCGGACGCGCGCCGGCCGTCGGGCTGGACGGGGGAGAAGCGGTAGCCGTCGGTGAAGCGGCCGTGATGGACGAGGTCGTAGGCGACGCCGAGATAGAAGGACTGGTCGAACGCCTTGAGGGGCGGGCGCTGCACCGTGGGCCAGAGGGCGGCGAGGACGGCGAGGACGAGGGCGAGGGCGCGGGCGTTCACCGGCGGTCGATCGGCTGAACCGTGGCCGGGATCAAGAGGCTC
>CAXTVZ010000340.1:0-3575 GCA_964247685.1 uncultured Acetobacteraceae bacterium | reverse complement strand
GCCAGCCGTTCCGTCAGCGCCGCCGACGCCGCAAGCTGCCCCATCTGCATGAAGCCGTGGATCATGCCCGGCACCCGCTCGAGCGCCACCGACACGCCGTCCTCGCGCAGACGCGCGGCGTAGGTCTCGCCCTCGTCTCGCTGCGGGTCGAACTCCGCGGTCACGATCAGCGTGGGCGGCATGCCGGTGAGGAACCCCGCCGGCGCGAGCGCGGGCGAGACCTCGGGCTCGACGCGGTCGATCCCGTCCGGCAGATACTGATCGAGCGAACGATCCTTGCCGGTGCGCTCGAGAACGATCCCGTCATGCGCCCGCCAGGAGCCGGTGTTGAAGCCGCGCCGCGCATCCGCGTCCGGATACACCAGCAGCTGCAGGGCCGGCGCATGCGCCGTGCCACGACTCCGCATCGCGGCAACGGTCGCGAGATTGCCCCCCGCGCTGTCCCCGCCCACGATCACGGTCTTGCCCAGCGTCGCCCCCCAACGCAGCGCCGCCACCATGTCCTCGATCGCGGCGGGGAAGGGGAAGAGCGGCGCCAGCCGGTAGTCGACCGCGACCAGCGTGCATTCGGCGCGCGCGGCGAGCCTGCGCAACACCCCGTCATGGCCGTCGATGCCGCCCGACACGAAGCCGCCGCCATGGGCCCAGACCACCACCGGCCCGTCGCCGCCGCGCGTGACGCGCAGCGCGATCGTGTCGTCCCCCGAGATCGGAATGCGCCGGTCCTCGACCGACAATCGCAGAGGCTCCGCCTCGCCTAGGAACGCGGCCGCCTGCGCGTCGAGCCGCCCGTAGGCGGGCGTGTCGAACACCCCGAGCTCGACCGCCCGATCCCCTATCGTCCGATCCCCTATCTTCCGATCCATGTGATCCGGTGCATCCATGCCAGGGCCGCGCGCGGCAAGGTCCGGCGGCGGCCGTGCTCGTCCGGCCCCAGCGTCACTCCCCCACCGTCCTGCGGCAGCAGGCGCGCCGCGAACACGCTGCCCTCATGGCAGGCGAGCACCCGGTCGCCGGCCTCGATCGCGGCATCGGGCGAGACCATCGCGAGGTCGCCCCGGCTCAGCACCGGCTCGTGGGCGTCGGTTTCGACCCGCAGCGCGTAATCGCCGGCGGTGGCGATCGCCGGAGTTTCCTCCCGCGCCCACCCGCTCCCGGCAGGGGCGCCGCTCTCGTCGAACAGGGCGCGCGCGTCGCCCGCCTCAAGCCGCGACGTTCGCAGCGTGCGCTCGCGCCGGGCCGCCCCGAGCGTGCGTGCGCCGCGCACCAGCGAGGTGAAGCTCTCGAGCGTGGCCCCGGTCGCTGCCAGTGCCCGGCTGAGGCTTTCGGTGCTCGGCCAGCGCAGCCGCCCGTCCGCGCTGCGCCGTTTCGAGCGGTTGAACGTGGTCGCATCGAGCCCCGCCGCGCGCGCGAGCCCGGACGGCGTCATGCCGTTCTCGGCCGCCAGAGTATCAAGTGCGCGCCAAAGGTCCTCGTGCCGGATCGCCACGCTCATGCGGCCTTGCGGATCTCGGACGCGTGGCGAAGCCTGCCCGCGCCGGTGATGCCGTAGCGCCCGTCCGTGCGTGGCTCGGCCAGCCCCATGTCGCAGAGCCGCTGCAGGCAGGGGCCGTCCTTCATCCCAGGCGGCCGGCCCGCAAGCCCGCACAGTGTCAGGCGGTGCAGCGCGGAGCGGCAGCAGGTCTCGAGATAGGGCTCGTCCCACATCGCCGCGGAGAATGCCGGGCGGCCCGGGCCAGGGCAAGGTGCGGCGGCGATCGTTCGGTCCGGAACGCCACGGGTTTCCCGGCGCGCGGTTCTCGGGCAAGGGACGGACATGCAGGCTTTCACCCATCGCCTCGGAACCGTTGCCCTGCGCCGTCTCGACCCGGAGACCGCGCATCGCTTGGCCCTCCGCCTCGCGGGCCCGGCCGCATCCGTCGTCCGGGCACAGGCGCATGACCCGCGTCTCGCGCGCACGGTGATGGGGCTGCGCTTTGCGACCCCAATCGGGCTCGCCGCCGGCTTCGACAAGGACGCGGCCGCACCCGGCGCCTGGGGCCGGCTCGGTTTCGGCTTCGCCGAGATCGGCACCGTGACCCCGCGCCCGCAGCCCGGCAATCCGCGCCCGCGCCTGTTCCGCCTCGAGGCCGATGCCGCGGTGATCAACCGCATGGGCTTCAACAATGGCGGGATCGAACGCTGCCTGCGCCGGGTCGCGGCCGCGCGCGCCGCGGGCACGATCCGCGTCCCACTCGGGATCAATGTCGGCATCAACAAGGACGGTGCCGACCCGCTGCGCGACTATCCGGCGCTGGTGGAGCAGGCCGCCGCCGTCGCCGACTACGTCACGATCAACGTCTCGTCGCCCAACACGCCCGGCCTGCGCGCGCTGCAGGACGAGGAGCGGCTCGCCGCGATCCTGCGCGCGGTCCGCGCACGCGCGCCGGCGGCGACGCGGCTGCTGGTCAAGCTCGCCCCCGACCTCGCCGACGAGAGCCTCGCCGCCCTGGTGCGGATGATCGCGGACGAGGGCGCGTCCGGCATCATCGCCACCAACACCACGCTCGCCCGGCCGTCCACGCTGCGCAGCCCGCACGCCGCCGAGCAGGGCGGACTCTCGGGCGCCCCGCTCGCCGCCCGCGCGCGCGCGGTGCTCGACCGCATCGCCGAGGCTCGCGCCGGCCTGCACGGCGGCGGCACCCGTCTCGCCATCGTCTCCTGCGGGGGCATCGCCGACGGCGCCGACATCGCCGCCCGGCTCGACGCCGGCGCCGATCTCGTCCAGCTCTACACGTCGTGGGCCTATGAGGGGCCCGCGCTGCTGGCTCGACTGGAGCGCCAGCTGCTGGCCTCACAACCGCCGCGAGGGGCATGACCGTGGAACATCTCGAGGGCCTGCGGACGCTCGCGCCCAATTACGACGGGTTCGTGGTCGACCTCTGGGGCGTGGTGCATAACGGGGTGGCACTGCTCCCGGGCGTGCTCGATTGCCTCGAGCACCTGAAGGAGGCCGGCAAGCGGGTGGTGTTCCTGTCGAACGCACCGCGCCGGGCCGCCTTCACGCACGCGACGTTGCGTCGGATGGGGATCCCCGACGGCTGGCATCTCGGCGTGGTCACCTCCGGCGAGGTCACCCGCACGCTGCTGATCGAGCGGACCGATCCCTTCATCGCGGCCCTCGGGCCGCGCTGCTTCCAGTTCGGCCCCGAGGGTGCTGAGAACGTCATGGAGGGCACCGGCCTCGTCCCGGCGGCGCTCGCGGACGCGGATTTCATCCTCAATATCGGCCCCAGCGACGAGAGCCCGGCGGGCGAGACCACCTGGCGCAAGCTGCTCGCCGAAGCCGCCAGCCACAGCCTGCCGATGATCTGCGCGAACCCCGACATCGACGTCATCCGCGGCGACACGCGCGTCCCCTGCGCGGGCTACGTCGCGCGCGTCTACGAGCAGGAACATGGCGGCGCGGTGCGACGGATCGGCAAGCCCGATCCGGTGGTCTACGAGCCCGTCTTCAAGCTTCTCGGTGTCGAGCGGCAGCGGATCCTCGCACTCGGCGATGCACTCGCGACCGATCTCCGCGGTGCGGCCGCGAC
>CAXTVZ010000339.1:0-3577 GCA_964247685.1 uncultured Acetobacteraceae bacterium | reverse complement strand
CCCCTTACTTCACGCCACGCTCATCTTCCCGCAATGGGCCTATGATCCCCGCAGGACTACATATCGGGGCGAACAAGCGGGGACTCCATGCGCATTCTCCTGGTCGAGGACGACCCCACGGTCGCCGGCTTCGTCACCAAAGGCCTTCGCGAAGCGGGCCACGTCGTCGAGCGCGCCGACAACGGCAAGGACGGGCTTTTCCTCGCCGTGAGCGAGGCGTTCGACGCCATCGTGCTCGACCGCATGCTCCCCGGCGGCATCGACGGCCTCCGGATCCTCGAGATGCTCCGCTCGCAGAACAACACCACGCCCGTGCTGCTGCTCTCGGCCCTGGCCCAGGTCGAGGAGCGGGTGGCCGGTCTCAAGGCGGGCGGCGACGACTACCTCACCAAGCCCTTCGCCTTTTCCGAGCTGCTCGCGCGCATCGAGGCACTGAGCCGGCGCGGGCGCACCGAGGCGCCGACCACCAAGCTCGTGGTGGGCGACCTCGAGATGGACCTGCTGTCGCGCTCGGTGAAGCGCGCGGGCCAGAAGATCGACCTCCAGCCGCGCGAGTTCCGGCTGCTCGAATACCTGATGCGCCATGGCGGCCAGGTGGTGACGCGGACCATGCTGCTCGAAGGCGTGTGGGAATATCATTTCGACCCGCAGACCAACGTGATCGACGTCCACGTCTCCCGCCTGCGCCAGAAGATCGACAAGCCCTTTCCCACCTCGATGATCCACACCGTGCGCAACGCCGGCTACATGCTGCGCGCGGACTGAGCCCGTGTCCGTGAGCCAGGCGATCGCCCGAAGCAGCCCGCCGGACGCAGCCGTCGCAGCCTCGCGCCGGCGGTTGTTCTTCCCGCGCCGGCTGCGCCTGGCCGAGCTCCTGCGCTCGGCGAGCGTGCGGCTGGCAGCCGTCTACGCCGTGCTGTTCGGCCTGTCGGCGGTGGTGTTCATGCTGTTCCTCTGGTGGGCCACGGCCGGCCTGCTCGAGCAGGAGGTCGAGAGCGCCATCCACTCGGACGCGCAGGCGCTCGCCGAAAGCTTCGGCGAGGGCGGCCTGCCGGCGCTGGCGCTGACCATCGGCGAGCGCCTGGACCAGGACGTGGACGACGCCGCGATCTACCTCCTGGTCGACGGCAACGGCGCGCGGCTCGCCGGCAATCTCGAGCGGTGGCCCAAGCCGGTCACCTCGACCGCGCTTTGGTACGAGCTGCCGATCTCGCGCGCGGGCAACAAGGGCCTAGCGGAGCTGCACGCCTACCGCCTGCCGGGCGGCGACCTCCTGCTGATCGGGCGCGACATTCGCGGCCGCGACATGCTGCGCCGCCTGCTGGGGCAGACGCTGGTCTACGCGCTGCTGGTGGTGGGCGCGCTGTCGACGTTGGGCGCGATCGTGGTGCGCAACCTGTTCCACCGGATGGTGAGCAACGTCGCCGGCACCGCGTCCCGTATCGCCGCCGGCGACCTCGGCCAGCGGGTGCCGCTGGTGGGCTCGGGCGACGAGTTCGACCAGGTCGCACTCACCATCAACGACATGCTGGACCGCATCGCGCGCCTGATGGACGGCGTGCGTCAGGTCTCGAACAGCATCGCGCACGACCTGCGCACGCCGATCACCCGGGCGCGCGCCGAGCTCGAAGACGCGCTGCGCACCACCCGCGATCCGGACGAGCTGCGCGCCGCGATCGAGCGCGGCGTCGACGACCTCGACGGCATCACCAAGGTGTTCGAGGCGCTGCTGCGGATCTCCGAGATCGAGGCCGGCGCCCGCCGCTCGGCCTTCGCGGTGTTCGACGCGGCGCCGCTGCTCGCAGGGCTCGGCGAGTTCTACGCGGCGCTCGCCGAGGATCGCGGCGTCACGCTCGCAGTTGCCGGGCCGCCCACGCTGATGCTGCGCGGCGACCGGGCGCTGCTGCAGCAGGCGGTGGCCAACCTGCTCGACAACGCGCTCAAGTTCACCCCCGCGGGATCGACCGTGCGGCTGGAGGCCCACAGGCGCGAGAACCGCGTGATGATCCGCGTGATCGACGGCGGCCCCGGCATCCCCGAGGCCGACCGCCCCCGTGCCGTCGAGCGCTTCTTCCGCGGCGAAACCGCCCGTAATACGCCGGGCTCCGGGCTCGGCCTGGCGCTGGTGCAGGCGGTGATGCAGCTCCATGGCGGCGAGCTTCGCCTGGCCGACGCCGCCCCGGGCTTATCGGCCACACTCTGCCTGCCAACGGAGCGGATGCGGCCCTCCTGACGCGCTTGTCACCGCGACGACGCTTCCGGATGGTCGGGATTGCGCCAGGATAGGGCCGTGCGCATCCCGACCATCGTCTTGACGCTGTTCTCGCTCCTCTTCCCGTGCCCGGTGTTCGGGCGGGGTGTCACGCTGGCGCAGGGGCTCCCTGTCACGGTCACGACCGACAGCGTGGACTACTGCAACACCCTGGCCCATCGCCTGCCGCCGGCGGCTTCCGCGGAGGTCGCCCGGTTGTGGCAGGAGGGGAAGAGCATGTGCGACCAGGGCCATGTGCGCAGCGGCATCATGCAGCTCCGACGCGCATTGCTGCTCGCCCGCGGGGAGAAGCCCGACCCCCCGTGAAGCGCGCGTCGGCATTCTCGCGCCATGTTGATAGCGCGTCTGTCACCCCGGACCCTCGCCGAACGTTGTGATCGCCAGTCGCGCCACAGCGGAGATTTCGCATGACCACCATCTCGCCCCGCACCGTCCTCCTCGCGCTGGCACTCGCCGGTGCGGCCACTGCGGCACAGGCCCAGGGGATCTCCTCGAACGTCACGGCACCCACGCCCGGCGGGGTGAGCGGTGGCAGCAACCAGCAAAGCATCAAGGGCATGAACCAGGCACCCACGGCGGAGGTTCTCGGCACGCCCGTGATGGTCAACTCGCCCGTGCTGACGCCCAACAATGCGGACTCGACCTACTCGACCTACCAGGGCCAGCCGGCCAACGGCGCCAACGCAATGCTTGCGGCGACGGTGCAGGGCGGCGAGCCGTAACCGCGTCGGACGCGACGACAAAAGTGGAGCGGTCCTCCCGGCCGGCTCGTGCGGCATCCCACACGCTGGTGCTCCTGTGTTCGCTCGTTGCCGCCTCCTGCGCGGGCCCGACCGGGCCGGTGGTGGGAGATTGGCGTGGCGAGGACACGGCCCAGTCGATCGGCGAGCGGCTCGAGATCGAGGTCATCCTGGACGGCCCTCCAGGGGCCAGGAGCGGGACCTACCATTATGTTTCGCTGACGCAGAGCGCCCTTACAGATATCGGCAATCGCCGTCTCGACTGGACCGACCGCTGGCAGATGCGGACTGTCGTCGTGAACGGGCAGCCGATGCAGTTCGTCCATCTCGAGAACCTGGTGGGCCCGAGGATCGGCGACTACGTGCTCACCTCCAACAACGTTCTCGTGCCGCAGTTCGATCTGCGACGGATCGACCTGTCGCCGAACGCACTCCGCGTCTCGCTCTACCCCGTGCCGCGGGGAACGTTCGGTTACGGGCGCGCCTGAACTGCGGACGGACACGGAGGTGGCCTTGGACGGCCGGGGAGGAAGGCCAGGGCTCTGCCCTGGACCCGCCAAGGGAC
>CAXTVZ010000338.1:0-3601 GCA_964247685.1 uncultured Acetobacteraceae bacterium | reverse complement strand
TCTTACAACAGCACCAGATCGTCTCGGTGGATCAGCTCGTCGCGCCCCCGCCAGCCGAGCACCGTCTCGATCTCGTCGGACCGGCGTCCCGCGATGCGCCGCGCATCCTCGCTTCCGTAGGCCGACAATCCCTTGGCGACCGGCGCGCCTTCGGCATCGCGCACCAGCACCGGGTCGCCGCGCTCGAACGCGCCTTCGACCTCGGCGAGACCCGCCGGCAGCAGCGAGCTTCCGCCGCGGAGCGCTCGGGCGGCTCCCGCGTCCACCGTGAGCGCGCCTGCCGGGAGCAGCGAGCCCGCGATCCAGCGCTTGCGCGCCGAGCGGCCGTCGACCGCGGAGGGGAACCAGGTGCAGCGGGCGCCCGCCTCGAGGGCCGCGAGCGGGTTGCGGAGGCCGCCCAGCGCGATCGCCATCGCGCAGCCGGCACCGGTGGCGATGCGGGCGGCCGCGAGCTTGGTGCGCATGCCCCCCGAGGAGTAGCCGGGCGGAGGTGCGCCGCCCATCGCCTCGATCTCGGCGGTGACGGCGGCCACGAGCGGCAGGTGGCGGGCGGCGGCGTCGCGTTTGGGATCGGCGGTGTAGAGGCCGTCGATGTCGGAGAGCAGGATCAGCTGGTCCGCACCCGTCATCTCGGCCACCCGGGCGGCGAGCCGGTCGTTGTCGCCGAAGCGGATCTCGGTGGTGGCCACCGTGTCGTTCTCGTTGATCACCGGCACGGCGCCCAAGGCCAGCAGGGTGGCGAGCGTCGCGCGCGCGTTGAGGTAGCGGCGCCGGTTCTCGCTGTCCTCGATGGTGAGAAGGAGCTGGGCGGCGATCAGCCCGTGATGCTGCAGCGCCTCGGTCCAGGCCTGGGCCAGGCGAATCTGGCCGATCGCGGCTGCGGCCTGCTTCTCCTCGAGACGCAGCGGGCGCTGGGGCAGGGGGAGTGACATGCGGGCCAGCGCGATCGCGCCCGAGGAGACGACGATCACCTCAGTTCCACGCGCGCGCAGACGGGCGATGTCGGCGGCGACACTCTCGAGCCAGGCCGTGCGGAGCGTGCCACCGGGCTCGACCAGCAGCGCGCTGCCGATCTTGATGACGAGGCGCTTGGCGGCAGCGAGCTGTGGCGCCTCCATCAGGCGGCGCCCGCGCGCTCCGCCGGATGTGCGGCGCTGTCGCGCCGGTGAGCGCGCTCCGCGGTGATGACGTCCTGCAGGCGGCGGAGGAGAGCGGGAAGTCCGGCGCCGGTCACGCCCGAAATCACGGCGACCTCCGCGCCGCTCGCCCGCCGCAACGCGGCCGCGCGCGAGGAGGTCTCGCGCGGCGTCATGCTGTCGGACTTGTTGAGCGCGATGAGCTCGGGCTTGTCGACCAGTCCCCCGCCATAGGCGGCAAGCTCGTGACGCACCGTGCGCCAGGCCGCGACCACGTCGCCGGCCGCCCCGTCGACCAGGTGGAGCAGCACGGCGCAGCGCTCGACATGACCCAGGAACCGGTCGCCGAGGCCGGTGCCCTCATGCGCGCCCTCGATCAGGCCGGGGATGTCGGCCAGCACGAACTCCTCGGCGTGGCTCAGGCGGATCACGCCGAGCTGGGGGTGGAGCGTGGTGAAGGGATAGTCGGCGATCTTGGGGCGCGCGGCGGAGACCGCGGCGAGGAAGGTCGACTTGCCGGCGTTGGGCAGGCCCACCAGGCCGGCATCCGCGATCAGCTTGAGCCGGAGCCAGATCCAGCGCTCCTCGCCGGGAAACCCCTTGTCGGCACGCCGCGGCGCGCGGTTGGTGCTGGACTTGTAGTGCGCGTTGCCGAAGCCGCCATCGCCGCCGCGACACAGAAGAATCCGCTTGCCGGGCGCGTCGAGGTCGGCGAGCAGGACCTCGCGCTCGTCGTCGAAGATCTGGGTGCCGACGGGCACCTTGACGACCACCGGGTCGGCGGCGGCCCCGGTGCGGTCGGAGCCCGAGCCGTTGCCGCCTTTGCGCGCCCGGAAATGCTGCGCGTAGCGGAAGTCGATCAGCGTGTTCAGGTCGCCCATCGCCTCGAAGATCACGTCGCCGCCGCGGCCGCCATTGCCGCCGTCCGGGCCGCCGAACTCGACATATTTCTCGCGCCGGAACGCGGTCACGCCGTCGCCGCCGTCGCCCGACTTCACGTAGATCTTGGCCTGGTCGAGGAACTTCATATGGCGGGGAACCGGAAACAGCGAAGGGCCGGCAAGCCGGCCCCTCGGGGGTGATGCGACGTGACGGGCCGAAGGGTTACTCGGCGGCCACCGGCCGCGCGTCCACCGAGACCTGCATCTTGCCTTCGGCCTTCCGCTCGAACTTCACGTGCCCGTCGATCACCGCGAAGATCGTGTGGTCGCGGCCGAGGCCCACGCCGCGGCCCGGATGCACCTTGGTGCCGCGCTGGCGGATGATGATGTTGCCGGCGATCACGCTCTCGCCGCCGAACTTCTTGACGCCGAGGCGCCGGCCTTCCGTGTCGCGCCCGTTGCGGGACGAACCGCCGGCTTTCTTGTGGGCCATGCTTCTGTCTCCTTCGTTCGGTGCGTCAGGCGGCGTTGATGCCGGCGATGCGCAGCACGGTGACGTGCTGGCGATGGCCGTTCTTGCGGCGGCTGTTCTGCCGGCGGCGCTTCTTGAAGATGATGATCTTGTCGAGCCGATCCTGCGCGATCACCGTTGCGGTGACGGTGGCACCCTCGACCAGTGGGGCGCCGAGCGTGATGCCGGCCTCGTCGCCGACCGCGAGGACGTCGGTGAAGGTGAAGGTCGAACCCGGCTCGGCCTCGAGCTTCTCGACCTTGAGCACGGCGTCGGGCACGACGCGATACTGTTTTCCGCCGGTGCGGATGACTGCGAACATAGCTGCTGTTCCGATCTGTGAGGAGGCGTGCACGATGCACGCCGATCCAGTCGCTTCTTATGATGGGCCGCCCCCGGACCGCGGAGGTAGGGGCAGCGAAGAGCGGGGCGTATAGGACAGGCGAGCGGGCGGCGTCAAGATCGGGCTTCGGCTGTTGCGGCCTTCTCCGCGCCCCATTATAGGGGTTCCGCCGCGTGGAGAGGTGCCGGAGCGGTCGATCGGGGCGGTCTCGAAAACCGTTGTGCGTGCAAGCGTACCGTGGGTTCGAATCCCACCCTCTCCGCCAGCCTGGCGTCTTGGGCGACTGACCCCAGCTTACCGGCTTCGATCGCAGGCGCCTCCAATAAGAAGGTTCGGAGGTCAATCCACCAGGGAGCAGCGCTGCGTTGCCCGGCCGATGAAACCGTCGCGTGGAGACATTAGCTCGGGCGACTAGCTCGGCGACCATCGTGGTCGCATGGTCGATCACGCGTAACCTTCCCGAAGACATCATATCCGCGACGTGGCCGTACGAGCCAGATGACATCGGGACACCGTCGAGTGAAGTGCAAGGTCAAGGGCGCACCGTAGCCGTCTTCGGCTGCGGGTCGTTGCGAGTCGGACATCTTGGCTGCACGTCACCCGTGGCTTCGTGTTGCATTTGGCGCTGCGTTACCGTCGAACAAATCCAGATGATTTCTCCTCGCGATCGCTGCAGACCAAGCGGCAGATGAGGGACGCGGGCCGGCTCACCGCGCCGGCATCCGGCGCG
>CAXTVZ010000337.1:0-3605 GCA_964247685.1 uncultured Acetobacteraceae bacterium | reverse complement strand
TAGAGCTTGTGGCCGGTGAACACGTAGAAATCGGCATCGATCGCCTGGACGTCGACCTCGCGATGTACCACGGCCTGCGAGCCGTCGAACATCACCACCGCGCCCGCCTCGTGCGCGAGCGTCGCGATGCGCGCGGCCGGTGTCACGGTGCCGAGCACGTTCGACATATGCGTGATCGCGACAAGGCCCACGCGCCCGTCCGACAGGAGCTCGGCCAGATGCTCCATGTCGAGCTCGCCGCCATCGGTGATACGGGCGACGCGGAGCTCGATGCCGCGCTCATCGCGCAGCATCTGCCAGGGCACGATGTTGGAGTGGTGCTCCATCTCGCTGATCACCACGGCCTGGCCCGCGCGCAGCACATGGCCGCCATAGCAGCGTGCGATGAGGTTGATCGCCTCGGTGCTGTTGCGCACGAACACGATCTCGTCGCGCGACGGGGCGTGGAGAAAGGTGGCCACCAGGTCGCGCGCTTCCTCATAGGCGTCGGTGGTGCGCTCGCTCATCCAGTGCAGGCCGCGATGGACGTTCGCGTACTGGTGGCGCATCGCGTTGGCCATCGCATCGATCACGGCGTTCGGCTTCTGCGCCGAGGCGGCGCTGTCGAGGAACACCAGCGGCTTGCCGCGGACCTTTTCCGCCAGGATTGGGAAGTCGGCACGGATGCGCGCGATGTCGAGCACGCCCGCGTCGATCATCGGAACATCGTTCACGCGGCACTCTCCGCAATGGCCGCCCGGTTCCACCACCGTTCGACCGCACGCTCGAGCACGGCGCGCCCTTCCGCCAGTCGGATCGGGTCGATCGCCTCGGCAAGGAACGCGCGCACCAGGATCGCGCGTGCCTCGGCCACCGGGATCCCGCGACTCTGCAGGTAGAACAGCTGCTCGTGGTCGAGCTCGCCCACGGTGGCACCATGCGAGCATTTCACGTCGTCGGCGTTGATGCGCAGCTGCGGCTTGCTGTCGATCGCGGCGCGATCGGACAGCAGCAGCGCCTGGTTCATCTGGTAGCCGTCGGTCTTCTGCGCCTCGCGGGCGACATCGATGCGGCCCTGAAAGACGCCATGGCTCGCATCGGCCAGCACGTTCTTCACCGTCTGCCGCGAGGCGCAGTTCGGCGCGTCATGGGCCACCGCGGTGGTGAAATCCGCGTGCTGCCTGCCACCCAGAAGCTGGGCCGCATTCAGATGCACGATCGAGTTGGCCCCGCGCAGGGAAGCGTGAATCTCGGTGCGCGAAATCGCTGCACCCAGGACAAGGGTGAAACTGTCGTAGGTCGCACCTTCGGCCACCGTCACGTAGGAGGTGGACATATGGAACGCCGCGCGATCCTCGTCCTGCAGCCGGACATGCTCCAGTGTCGCACCTGGCCCCAGGGTGATCTCGTGCACCGGGTTGTGCAGATACACGCCGTGCCCCGCGGCCACTTCGATCAGCGACAGCCTCGCACCGCGCCCGAGCGTGATGCGATGACGCGGATGAAACGCGATCGGCCGCGCCTGGGCATGGATGCCGAGCGAGACGATCGCGACGGTGCCGCCATCCAGGCCGGGGGGGAGGTCGAACGCCGCGCCATCCTCGGCAAGCATCGTGTTCAGCGCCACGAAAGCCTGGCATTCCGGCTTCGCGAGCGTGCCGAACATCGGCGACCTCGAGAACAACCCTGCGAACCCGGTGCCCTGCCCCGGCACAATCGACAGGTCGGCGGCGAAGCGTCCGTCCACGAACACCAGGCGCGGCACGTCGGGCAGGCCCATCGCGGCAATCATGGCGCGCGCCTCGCCCGACCCGGCACTCTCGCCCACCGGCGTCAGCGCCTCCTCGAACGAGATCGCTTCGAACGCGCGCAACGGGGTGTAGCGCCACTCCTCGTCGCGAACGGTCGGAAATCCCGCGGCCGCCAGACGAGACGATGCGGCGGCACGCACGCTGTCGCTGCCGGGCAGACGGCGCCGCAGCCCATCGAACCGGGCGACGAAATGCTGCGCCGCGCTCTGCGCGGGGAGTGCGGCGAGAACCTCGCTCATGCGGCCTCCGCCAGGATGCGCGCATAACCTTCGCGCTCGAGCTCGAGTGCCAATTCGGGACCGCCCGAGCGCAGGATGCGTCCGCGCGCCATGACATGGACGCGATCGGGCACGACCAGATCGAGCAAACGCTGGTGATGGGTGATCACGAGCGCCGAGAAATCGGGACCGCGCAAGGCGTTCACGGCCTCGGCCACGATCCGCAGCGCGTCGATGTCGAGCCCGCTATCGGTCTCGTCGAGCACCGCGAAGCGCGGCTCGAGCAAAGCAAGCTGCAGCATCTCGTTGCGCTTCTTCTCGCCACCCGAGAAGCCGACATTGACGGCGCGCTTGAGCATGTCCTCGGGCATCGACAGGCGCTTGGCGGCGGCCCGCGCGGTCTTGAAGAACTGCACAGCATCGAGCTCGGCCGTGCCGCGGGCGCGACGCACCGCGTTCACGGCGGTGCGCAGGAAGTTTGCGTTGTTCACGCCCGGCAGCTCGACCGGCGCCTGGAAGGCGAGAAAGACGCCGGCCGCCGCCCGCGCCTCGGGCTCGAGGGCGAGCAGGTCCGCGCCACCGAAGCGAACCGTGCCGCCCGTCACCTCGTAATCCTCGCGGCCCGCGAGCACGTAGCCGAGCGTCGACTTGCCCGAGCCGTTCGGGCCCATGATCGCATGGACCTCGCCCGGCGGCACGGTGAGGGAAACGCCCTTCAGGATCGCAGTCTCACCGATCGAGGCTTCGAGGTCCTCGATACGCAGACCTTCGCTCACGGCGCTCAACCCACACTCCCCTCGAGGCTGATCGCAAGCAGCTTCTGCGCCTCGACCGCGAACTCCATCGGCAATTCCTTCAGAACCTCACGGCAGAAGCCGTTCACGATCAGGCCGACCGCATCCTCTTCCGACAACCCGCGCTGGCGACAATAGAACAGCTGGTCGTCCGCGATCTTCGACGTGGTCGCCTCGTGCTCCACGGTCGCGGTCATGTTGCGGTTCTCGATATAGGGAACCGTATGCGCGCCGCACAGGTCGCCGATCAGGAGGCTGTCGCACTGCGTGTGATTGCGAGCGCCGGACGCCTTCGGCTGGATGCGCACCAGGCCGCGATAGGTGTTGGACGACTTGCCGGCCGAGATCCCCTTCGAGACGATCGTGCTGCGCGTGTTCTTGCCGATATGGATCATCTTGGTGCCGGTGTCGGCCTGCTGGTGGTTGTTGGTCACCGCCACCGAGTAGAATTCTCCGACTGACCCCTCGCCGAGCAGGATGCAGGACGGATACTTCCAGGTGATCGCCGAACCCGTCTCCACCTGCGTCCACGAAATCTTCGAGCGCGCACCGCGGCAGGCGCCGCGCTTGGTGACGAAGTTGTAGATCCCGCCACGGCCCTGCGCATCGCCCGGATACCAGTTCTGCACCGTCGAGTACTTGATCGAAGCGTCATCCAGCGCCACGAGCTCGACCACCGCCGCATGCAGCTGGTTCTCGTCGCGCTGCGGCGCGGTGCAGCCTTCGAGATAGGAGACCGAAGCCCCCTCCTCGGCGATGATCAGCGTCCGCTCGAACTGCCCCGTGTTCTTCGCATTGATGCG
>CAXTVZ010000336.1:0-3608 GCA_964247685.1 uncultured Acetobacteraceae bacterium | reverse complement strand
CGATCATGCTGCAGTTCGGCACGACGCAGAGCAACTGGACCCGAAGGTAAGGCCGAAGCGTCGTGCGCAGCGCGCCTCCGGCGTAAAGCCCCTGGACCCCTCTAGTGTCTAAAACCCAGACTTTCTTCAACAGGCAGGTCCAGGAGGGCCTTTCCCTCCTGGCGGGGTCAAGGGCAGAGCCCCTTGTCTTACCGTAACGTCCCGTCGAAACCCGCTCCCCGATCCGCACTTGCTCTCTCAGCCCGCGCATCGCGGCATCAGCAAGAGGGACCGCCCATGAGCTTCTTCGGGTCAATCATGGACAAGATCGTGCACTACGCCAGCAGCGTGCTGGACCCTAGCGCTCACGCCGCCCAGCCTCCCGCCTCGACCACGACCGGAGGCCCGGCACCGTCCTCGCCGCCGACGCCGGCGGCCGCAACCTCCACCGAACCGACCCTCACCGCACCCCAGGCCGCTTCCCCTCTGCAATCGGTCGATGTCGGCGCGGTGCTCGCGGCGCTGAGCGAACAGAAGGGCGGCGAGCTACACTACCAGACCTCGATCGTCGACCTGCTCAAGCTGCTCGACCTCGACAGCAGCCTCGCCGCCCGCAAGACCCTGGCCGAGGAGCTCAACGTCCACGTCGCCGCCGACGGCACGGCCGAGGAGAACGAGGCCCTGCACAAGGCCGTGGTCGCCAAGCTCGCCGAGAACGGCGGCAAACTTCCGGCCTCGATGACCGCCTGACCCAGCGCCACGCCCGAAGGCAGGAGCAGCCCTGCTCCTGCCGACGGGCCTCACCCCACCAGCCCCATCATTCCCGCCGGATCCTCGATCCCGAGCAGCCTCGCGTTCATCCGGAGCAGGCTGACCGCCAGCGGCCACAGGCGCGCGCGATCCTCCGCCGCCACGTCGCCGACCGACGTGATCTCCGGCATCATCCGGAACGCCGCATGCGCCGCGTCATCCGGCGGATCGGTGAACATCAGCAGCGCGTCCCCGCAATACGCCCGCATTGCGCGCAGCCGCATCTGCAGCTGCGGACGCGGCGTCGGCCCCGCCATCGCCAGCAGTGTCTCCACGACATTCACGTAGGCCGCCTGCACCTCACGTCGCAGCACCTGCGCGTCCCGCAGCAGGTCGCACTGCCCCTCCGCATCCTCCGGCGCCTCACGTTCGAGCGGGATCTCGCCCCGATACGCGCCCACTGCTCCGTCCCGCCGCGCCCACAGCGACGCGCGCCGCCCGGCGAACCGCCACAGGTAGCCGAGACTGTCACGTCCGGTGACCGCCAGGCCGTCATCGCGCACGACCGGCTTGCCGAGCGGGACGTCGTAGTCCGGGCAGCCGAGAATGATGGGGACTTCGCCGGCTTGTGACATCGGACGAACGTGCCACAGGGCGGCGTGTAGCGACAGGGCGAAGCGGAAGGCCAGGTCGCTGCCCTGGACCCGCTGGGGCCTTGGCCCCAGACCCCGTTTGTCAGGCCTCTTGCGCCATCGACCTGGTTAGGCGGCGACTTCCATGTCCGCAACGTTCAGCTTTTCGACCAGCTCCTGCCTGACCGCATCAGCCCGATCATTCGCGATCTGGCACGTTCCTGCCGCCCGATGGCCGCCTCCGCCATAGCCCAGGCAAACCGCGCCGACATCGACCGCCGACCCCCTGTCGAGGACGGATTTTCCAATGGCGAACACGGTGTTCTGCTGCCGGAGGCCCCACATAACATGCGCCGATATGTCGCAGCCGGGAAAGAGCGCGTAGATGAGGAAGCGATTGCCGGCGTAGATCGTCTCTTCGTCCCTCAGATCGATGATCGCGAGCTTGCCGTGAACCGACGTGCAGCGGCGAAGCTGCGCCTCGAACTTCTCACGGTGCGCCATGTAAAGGTTCACGCGTTCGGCGACATCCGGCAGCGCAAGAACCTCTTCGACCGGCAGATCCCTGCAATGCTCGATCAGCGTCATCATCAGCTCATAGTTCGAGATCCGGAACTCGCGGAAGCGCCCGAGACCCGTGCGCGAATCCATCAGGAAGTTCAGCAGCACCCAGCCCCGTGGCGCGAGGATCTCGTCGATCGCGAAGGCCGCCGAGTCCGCCTGATCGACCGCCGCCATCAGCTCCTCGCTGATCCGCGGAAACGCCTCACGGCCGCCGAAATGCCTGTAGACGACGCGCGCCGCGGATGGCGCCGTCGGATCGATGACCAGGTTGGAAAACACCTGATCGCCATTCCGGGTGACCTCGCTCGCGTGATGATCGAACGCGATGTGGCAGCCGGCCACATACGGCAGGTTCGTGATGATGTCGCGCGCGCCGATGGCGACCAACCCGTCCTGCATATCCTTCGGATGCACGAACTTGATGTCGTCGATCAGGTCCATCTCGCGAAGCAGCATCCCGCAGACGAGCCCGTCGAAGTCGCTACGGGTGATCAAACGGTATTTCTCGGTCGGCATCGTGTCGGCTTCCTCGTGCTCGCTCCCACAATGACGAGCCAGGCTTAACATCGGGTTACGCGAGAGCGGCCGCACTCGCCTCACGCACCCACCCCGAAAAGCCCGGAGTCCGGACCAGCGCGAGAGGCACGTACCACCCCTTCCATGACAGCGATCCGCCTTTTCGTCCTGACGTCCCGCCCACGAACGAACCAGAATAACGACCCCGCAGCCGCCGAACGCCACCCCCAGCCCGGTCGAACGAGGCTCTCAGCAGATGCCCCGGACCTACAGCCAGTCGACCGGCGAGCTGAAGCACGACGGCCAGCTGGTCGGCACCGGCTACTCAGGAATTGGCGCCGGCCTGAACAATCCGGCGATGGAAGCCTCGCACAACATCGGCCCGACCCCGCGCGGGACCTGCACGGTCGGCGCGCCCTTCCATCATCCTCACGCGGGCGCCTACACCATGCGCCTGACCCCCCTAGACGGCACGGATGTCCACGGCCGCACCGGCCTCATGATGCACGGCGACAGCCGGGCGCATCCCGGCGATGCCTCCAACGGCTGCATCATCGAAAGCCTGCCCGCGCGCGAGCGCGTCTGGAACAGCAACGATCATATTCTCGTGGTGACACCATGAAGTTCGTCGTCCTGGCATTCGCCACCATCATCGCCGGCGCCGCCCACGCACAGCCGCCAGCCTGCGCGCACTGGCCCACGACCATGGCCCTGGTCCAGCTGAAGAACGACGGCGCCCTCGACCCGGCGACGCTCGACCAGACCGCCGCCAAGGCCACATTGCTCGCCGCCCAACCCGCGGGCCGCGGCGTCTACAAGGAGATCTACGACATCACCTACCGCGAGAAGGGAGGCCGAACCGTCGAGGTTCTCACCGCGAGCGAAGCCTCGAACGAGGAGTGCTCGATGTCGGCGGTGGATGTGTGGGTGATTTCCAAGCACCTGGGCGGCAGGTAGCGCCGCAGGCTCAGCGGCCGCCTCTCATCCACTCCAAACACGCTGCACCCTTGCAGCGTGGAGCGACAGAGTGAAGGAAGAAGGCCAGGCCGCTGCCCTGGACCCGCTGGGGCCTTGGCCCCAGACCCCACTTGTCAGGCAGCGTCGTTGCCGAGCTAGGCTCCGGACTCATAACCAGCATGCGACGCTGGCAACGATGTAGACGGCGGC
>CAXTVZ010000335.1:0-3613 GCA_964247685.1 uncultured Acetobacteraceae bacterium | reverse complement strand
ACCAGGCAGCCGCGCGTGGAATTGTGCTCGCCCGAGCCGAAGGCGATGCCGGCGTCGAGTGCGAGCGTGATGCGGCCCGGCTGTGTGCCTGGCGGCAGATGCGTGCCGCGGATCGCGAAGCGCCGGCCCACCAGCTGCTCGGGAAAGGCACTCGCCGTGCGCGCGAGCCAGCCTTCCGCCTCGGTCTCGGCGCGTTCGAGCGGGGCCGCGTGTCCCGTGATGGCGGCCGCGATCAGGAGTGCGCCGGCGAGTGCTTCGTCCGCATGGCCCGCGGGCCGGACACCTTCCACGCGCCAGATGCCGCGCGCCTCGTCGAAGAGGAACAAGCCGATCGTATCGCACGCGACGGCCAGCGCCTGCTCGTAGGCCTCGACCGCCGCTTCCGGCACGCTGACAGAAACGGTCTCGAGCGGGATGGCATGCGCCGTCATTCCGGCACGAGCTCGACGAAACTGTCTTTCACGCGTTTGGGACCCGCCTTCTCGAACTCGATCTCGAGCCGCCCGTCCTCGGACGACGTGACGCGGCCGTAGCCGAACTTGTCGTGGAACACGCGCGCGCCGACGGCGATCGCCTCCCGCCGCGCGGGACGTGCGTCGACCTCCCAGGCTTCCACGGTGCGCGCGCGGGCAGCGACCAGCGGAAACTGGCCGCCGAACACGGGCTGGGCCGTCATGCGTGCGAGCCGGTCGAGGGCCGCCGACCCCACGGTCTCGATCTCGCTCTCGGGAAGTTCGTCGATGAAGCGCGACGGAATGCAGGATTGCCAGTTCGCGTACACGCGCCGGTTGGCGGCATGGCTGATCATCGCCCGGCGGCGCGCGCGCGTGATGCCGACATAGGCGAGCCGTCGCTCTTCCTCCAGCGCCGCGTTGCCGCCCTCGTCGAGCGAGCGCTGGCTCGGGAACAGGCCTTCCTCCCAGCCGGGCAGGAACACATTGTCGAATTCGAGTCCTTTGGCGCCATGCAGCGTCATCAGCGAGATGCGGTCGTTGCTCGTCTCGTCGACTTCCATTACCAGCGCGATGTGTTCGAGGAAACCGCCCAGGCTCTCGAAATCGGCGAGTGCGCGGATCAGCTCCTTGAGGTTCTCGAGCCGGCCCGGCGCCTCCGCCGATTTGTCGTCGCGCCACATCGCGAGATAGCCACTGTCCTCGAGCAGGCCGGCCACCAGGTCGACATGCGAGGTCTGCGTCAGCAACGCCCGCATGCGGCCGAACAGCGCCATCAACGCGGTCAGCTGCTCGCGCATGCGGCCCTTGATCGCGCCCGCCGCGAGCAGCCGCTCGACCGCCGCCGTCATCGGCACGCCGTCCGCCCTCGCGCGACCGTGGATGTTTGCCAGCGCCGCATCGCCCACGCCGCGACGCGGAAGGTTGACGATGCGCTCGAAGGCAAGGTCGTCGCTCGGCGAATTGAGCACGCGCATATAGGCGATCGCGTCGCGGATCTCGGCGCGTTCGTAGAAGCGCAACCCGCCCACCACGCGATAGGGCAGGCCCAGCTGGATCAGCCGCTCCTCGAACGCCCGCGTCTGGAAGCCCGCGCGCACCAGCACCGCCATCTGCGCCAGGCTGTCGCCCTCGCGCTGCAGCTCCTCGATGCGCTCGCCGACGAGTCGCGCCTCCTCCTCGCTGTCCCACACGGAAGCGACCCGCACTTTCTCCCCCGCCGAATCGTCGCGGCCCGAACGGAGCGTCTTGCCAAGACGACCACCATTATGCGCGATCAGCGCGGACGCGGCCGCCAGGATCGGCGCGGTCGAACGATAGTTGCTTTCCAGCCGCACCACGCGTGCGTGGGAGAAGTCCTTTTCGAAGCGGAGGATGTTCTCCACCTCGGCACCACGCCAGGAATAGATCGACTGGTCGTCATCGCCCACGCAGCAGATATTCGGAACCGACCCATCCGTGCGCTGTGCCAGCAGTCGCAGCCACAGATACTGCACCAGGTTGGTGTCCTGATACTCGTCCACCAGGATGAAGCGGAAGATGCGGTGATACTGCGCCAGCACGTCCGGCCTGGTGCGTAGGATCTCGGTCACATGCAGCGGCAGATCGCCGAAATCGCACGCGTTCAGGGCGGCCAGCCGCGCCTGGTACTCGCGGTACACCCGCCGCGCCGCGCCCCCGCCGAACTCCGTGTCCTCCGGGTCCGTCACCCGCTCCGGCGTCAGCCCGCGATCCTTCCAGCGCTGGATCACGCCCAGCATCTGCGGCGCGGGCCACCGCTTCGCGTCCACCCGTTCCACCGCCATGATCTGCTTGAGCAGCCGGAGCTGGTCGTCCGTGTCGAGGATCGTGAACGACGACGTCAGCCCGACATATTCCGGATGCCGCCGCAGCATGCGCGCGCACAGCGCGTGGAATGTGCCCAGCCACAGCCCCTCGACCGGTCGGCCCAGCAGATGCGCCACCCGCTCGCGCATCTCGCGCGCCGCCTTGTTGGTGAAGGTCACCGCCAGCACCTGGTTCGGGAAGGCCCGCCCGGTCAGCAGAATATGGGCGAATCGCGTGGTCAGCACGCGTGTCTTGCCGGTGCCGGCACCGGCCAGCACCAGCAGCGGCCCCTCGATCGTCTCGACCGCCTCACGCTGCTCGGGGTTGAGCCGCTCCAGATACGCATCCATACGCGGTCACGTAGCAAGTGCCGACCGGTCTCGCGAGGGGAGAGGTGTGGGATGATCGTCGATCGCCGCCGCGGCGTGCGCCAGCTCCTGGGCGAAAGCCTGCCCACGCTGGCCGGGCTCATTGCGTGGGACATCGTGGTGGTGCTCGCCTTCCAGCTGCTCCACCGCCCCTGGATGGAGCAGCCGACGCTCCCCTACGCGCTGATCGGATCGGCGCTCGCCCTCTTCCTCGGCGCGCGCAACACCGGGGCGAGTGCCCGCTGGTGGGAGGCCCGCACGCTCCTGGGCGGCGTCGTGAGCGGGGCGCGCAGCCTGGCCCGGCAATGCGAGACCCTGCTGGGCGGCGCGCGTCCCGACCTCGTCCGCGCGATCGCGGCCTACCCGCACCTTCTCCGCATCGCGCTTAGCCGCGTGCCCGTGACGGACGATCGCGCCGACGCACTCCTCACGCCCGAGTTGCGCACCCGGATCGCGCCCCGCACGAACCGGCCGGCGGCCCTCATCGAGGCGGTCGCGGCCGCCATCGCCGAGGAATGCGCCGTCCGCGGCGTCGACGGCGCCCTCCACGCGGCGATCGACCGCACGCTCTCGGAACTCACGGCCGCCCAGGGCGGGCTCGAGCGCATCCGCAACACCCCGCTCGCCGTGCAGTTCGCGGTGCTGCCGCGCCTGCTCGTCCGCCTGTTCTGCCTGGTCCTGCCGCTGTCGATGGTCCAGGAGCTCGGCTGGATCACGCCGGCGGGCTCGACGCTGGTGGGCTTCCTGCTGCTGGCGCTGGACGATGTCGGCGCCGACCTCGAGGACCCGTTCGCCCCCACCGTTCATGCGTTGCCCATGCGCGCGGTCGCCACCACGATCGAGATTGATGTGCTTCAGTCGATCGGGGATGCCGTGCCACCGCCGGCGGCACCCGAGCGGGGTGTTCTGCTGTAAGGCCAGGGCTCTGCCCTGGACCCGCCAAGGGACAGTCGTCCCTTGGAACCC
>CAXTVZ010000334.1:0-3619 GCA_964247685.1 uncultured Acetobacteraceae bacterium | reverse complement strand
TGGCGCGCAGGTCGAGGATCTCGGCCTGCAGCAGGATCGCCTCCTCCAGCTTGTCTAGGCCGGTGCGCTTGGTCGCCGACACCTCCACGTCCTGGGTGTCGCCGCCCAGCTCCTCCACCACGATGTCGTGCTGCAGCAGCTCCTGGCGCACCCGGTTCGGGTTGGCGCCCGGCTTGTCGCACTTGTTGATGGCGACGATGATCGGCGCCTCTGCCGCCTTGGCGTGCCGGATCGCCTCGACCGTCTGCGGCATGACGCCGTCGTCGGCCGCCACCACCAGGATCACCACGTCGGTCACCGAGGCGCCGCGCGAGCGCATGGCGGTGAACGCCTCGTGGCCCGGCGTGTCGATGAAGGTGATGCGCTCGCCCGTCGCCATCTCGACCTGGTAGGCGCCGATATGCTGGGTGATGCCGCCCGCCTCGCCGCGCGCGACATCGGCCGAGCGGAGCGCGTCGAGCAGGCTGGTCTTGCCGTGATCGACATGGCCCATGACGGTGACCACCGGCGGCCGGGTGAGGAGGTCGACCTCCTCGTCGATCTCGCCCACGATCCCGAGCTCCACGTCGCTCTCGGAGACGCGGCGCACCCGGTGGCCGAACTCCTGGATCACCAGCTCGGCCGTATCGGCATCGAGAATCTGCGTCGCCGTCGCCATCACGCCCATGCGCATCAGCGACTTCACCACGTCGGGAATACGGGTCGCCATACGGTTGGCGAGCTCCGACACCGAGATGGTCTCGGGCAGGATCACGTCGCGCACATGGCGCACGCCGTCGGCACGCAGCCGCTCGAGCTCCTGCTGCCGGCGCTCGCGCTCGCGCTGGCGACGGACGGACGCGAGCGAACGCGTCTTGTCGTCGTCGCCCTCGATCGCGGCCTGCACGTCGATGCGGCCGCCGCGACGCGCGTCGAGGCCCTTCTTCGGCACCACGGCGGCCGGGCGGCGCGCGGGAAGAGCGGCCCCACCCGGACGACGAACGACGGCCCCGGGGCGGCGCGCGCTCTCCTCTTCGTCGGTGCGCGCACGCAGACGCAGCGTCTCGGCGTTCGCCGGCGTCGCCGCGGCGGGCGCACCCGCAGCCGCGGGCGGTGTGCGAACCACCGGCTTCTTCGGCTGCTCGACGATGCGCAGACCCGGCGCTGCCGCCTGGATCGCGGCATCCGCCGTGCCGACCGTCTCTTCGTCGCGCGCGCGCCTCTCGGCCGCGGCGGCCTCGCGGGCCTCTTCCTCGGCGGCGCGGCGCTGCTCCTCCTCGCGGCGGCGCGCCTCTTCGGCGGCCGAAAGGATCGAGATCTTCTCCTGCTCGCGGCGCTCGATCTCGCGCTTGGCAGCCTCGATCCGCTCCTGCTCGAGCACGCGCTGGCGGGTCGCGAGCTCGCTCGCGGTGAGCGCACGTCCGGCACCGGCGGGACGACCCGCCGCCGGAGAACGCGCACCACCCGAAGGCGCCGGCGTCCCGGGCGCACCCGGCACCGGCCCGCGCTTCTTGCGAACCTCGACCTCGACCACCTTCGAGCGGCCATGGCTGAAGCTCTGCCGCACGGATCCGGCATTCACGGTCCGCCCCAGCTCAAGCCGTCCCGGCCGAAGCGAAAGGCGCCCTTTGCCCTGATCCTGGTCCTTGCTGTCGCTCATACACCCGCCCGTCTAGAAACCTGTTCGCGCAATGTCCCGCCCGACCTGACGCCGAGGAGACGTTCCGCTTCGACCGCGATCACGCCTGCCAGCCGGCCCGGCGTGATGGCCACATGCACTATATGGTCATGGCCACAGGCCACGCCCAGCGCCGCCGCATCGAGCGGCGTGACGACTTTCAACTCCCCCGCTCCCGACAGAAGCCGGGCGCGCTCGTCCGCACTTCCGTCCGACGCCTGCACCACGAGGCCGCACCGCCCGGCCGCGATCATCTCGCGGGCGCGGACGAAACCGAAGGCTGCCTGCCCCGCACGACGTGCAAGACCGACGAGTTCGCCCACCCGACGGGTCAGAGCGGTCTCGACGATCGCGGTGAGGTCGGGTGGTACGGACACCTTGCGACGTGCGGCGCGCGCGAAGGCTCCCTTGGCTCGGGCGGTTTCTAGCACATCGCTGGACGCGCTCAACCAGATTCCCCGCCCGGGAAGCTTCGCGAGCAGGTCGGGCACGACGACGTCGCCCGGACCCACCACGAAACGCAGCATCGCCTCCCGCGAACCGGTCCCGCGCGTGACGATGCAGCGCCGGGTCGGTCCGCGCTCGGGCTGGTCGTCCGGGTCGTCGTCCGGCCCGGGCGCGTGGTCGTCGATCGATACGGCGTCAGGCGTGAGAGGGCTCCTCGCCGTCGGCTTCCGGCTCCACCAGTTCAACGTCGTCGTCGGTGGCGGCCTCGTCCGGATCGATCGTCTCGGCCTCGTCCGCTTCCTCGCTCTCGGCCTCCGCGTCCGGGTCGATCGTCTCGGCCACGTCCGCGTCCGACCCGGACGCCACGGCTCCGTCCTCGCCCTCGAACCAGTGGGCGCGCGCGGCCATGATGACCTCGTTGGCCTGCTCCTCGTCCATCGCGTCCTTGCCGAGGATTTCCACGAGCTCGTCGCCCGCGAGGTCGGCCAGGTCGTCGAGCGTCTTGATGCCCTTCTCGCCCAGCGCGATCAGCATCTGCGGCGAGAATATCTCGAACGAGGCGACCTCGTCCGACACGCCGAGCTCGACGCGCTTCTCGTTCAGCTCCTCGTAGCGGCGCGCCAGGAACCCCTCGGCGCGGCGGATCAGCTCTTCGGCCACCGTCTCGTCGAAGCCCTCGATGTCGGCGAGCTCCTCGGGCGGCACGTCGGCGAGCTCTTCCACCGTGTTGAAGCCCTCGGTCACCAGCAGGCCGGCGATCACGTCGTCGACGTCCAGCGCCTCGACGAACAGCCCGGTGCGGCGGCGGAATTCCTCCTGCCGGCGCTCGCTCTCCTCGGCCTCGGTGAGGATGTCGATGTCCCAGCGGGTCAGCTGCGAGGCGAGCCGCACGTTCTGGCCGCGACGGCCGATGGCGAGGCTGAGCTGCTCGTCGGGCACCACCACCTCGACGCGGCCCTGCTCCTCGTCCATCACCACCTTGGTGACCTCGGCAGGTGCGAGCGCGTTCACCACGAACGTCGCCTCCTGGCTCGACCAGGGAATGATGTCGATCTTCTCGCCCTGCAGCTCCTGCACCACGGCTTGCACGCGCGAGCCGCGCATGCCGACGCAGGCGCCGACAGGGTCGATCGAGCTGTCGCGCGAGATCACCGCCATCTTGGCGCGAGAGCCCGGATCGCGGGCCACCGCCTTGATCTCGATGATGCCGTCGTAGATCTCCGGCACTTCCTGCGCGAACAGCTTGGCGAGGAACGCCGGATGCGTGCGGGACAGGAAGATCTGGGGCCCGCGCGGCTCCTCGCGCACGTCGTAGATATAGGCGCGCACGCGGTCGCCGTTGCGGAACGCCTCGCGCGGGATCAGCTCATCTCTCCGGAGGAGAGCTTCAGCGCGGCCGAGCTCGACCATCAGGTTCCCGTATTCGGTGCGCTTGACCGTGCCGTTGATGATCTCGCCCACGCGGTCCTTGAACTCGTCGAACTGCTTCTTGCGCTCGTATTCGCGCACGCGCTG
>CAXTVZ010000333.1:0-3633 GCA_964247685.1 uncultured Acetobacteraceae bacterium | reverse complement strand
TAGAGCGCCACCTGCTCCATGCCGGTGCGGCGGGCGGTCTCGAAGAAGTAGACGTCGCAGGAGTATTTGATGCCGAGATGGAGGTCGACGGGGCCGTGGCCGCCCTTCTTCCAGCAGTGGAAGCGCACGCCACCGACATCGATGTAGCCGGGGCAGTTGATCCGGTCGGTCGGCGAGAGCGCGCCCGATTGCAGGGCGGCGATCGCGACCGCGGGCTTGAAGGTGGAGCCGGGCGGGTAGAGGCCGGCCACCGCCTTGTTGATCAGCGGACGCTTGGCCTGGTTGTCGGGCGAGTTCCACTCGGCCCATTGGGCGGCCGAGATGCCGCTGTCGAACAGGCTCGGGTCGAAGCTCGGATTGCTCACCATGGCGAGCACCTCGCCGTTGCGACAGTCCATCACCACGGCGGACGCACTCTGGTCGGCCAGGCGGTCGATCACGGCGCGCTGCAGGCCGGCATCGATGGTCAGGCCGATCTCGTTCCCGGCGGTGCCGTCGGAGCGGTCGAGCTCGCGGATCAGGCGGCCCGCAGCGTTGATCTCCATCTGCACCGTGCCGGGGTCGCCGCGGAGCGTTTCCTCCTGGGTCCGCTCGATGCCGGCGCGGCCGACGCGCATGCCGGGCAGGGCCAGCAGGGGAACGCCCTTCTCGTCGGCCTCGTTTGGGGGAGCGACGTAGCCCACCACGTGCGCGAGTTTCTCCACCTGCGGGTAGACGCGGGTGGTGCCGGCATCGATCACCACGCCGGCGAGATCCGGGGCCGCGACCTCGAGTCTGGCCATGTCGTTCCATGACAGGAAGTCGCGCAGCAGCACCGGGATGAAGCGGCGGCGGTGGGCGACCTCGCGCAGGATGCGGCCGCGCTCGCGATCATCGAGCGGGATGATCGTCTCGAAACGGGCGAGCGTGCCCTGGATGTCGGTGGTTTCCTCGGCGAGCAGCAAGGCGCGCCAGGAGAGCTTGTTGCCGGCGAGCACCTCGCCGAACCGGTCGGTCACGCGCCCGCGCGGGGGCGAGAGAAGGCGAGTGCTGATGCGGTTCTGGTCGGCCAGCAGCCGGTATTTGCCGCCGTCGACAACCTGCAGCCGGTAGAGCCGCTCGCCGAGCGTGCCGAGAATGCCGGCCTGGGCGGCCATGATCAGCAATGCGCGGCGCGTGAACACGCCGCGGCGGCGATCGAGGGCGTCGACCTGCGGCTTGGTCCGCCGCTTGTGCTTGGAAGGAGGCAGCGTCACGCGTGGGCTACGCCTGCTCGGGCGCCGCGACGCTGTGATGCGCTTCGGCCAGCAGCACGGACAGGAACGGGTAGAGCCCGATCGCCAGCGTCGCGGTCAGCAGCGCCGGCAGGCCAGGCAGCAGCCGGAAGTCGAGCGCGGCCGTCAGCACCCACTGCACGACGCTCGCCACGAGCGCCACGCCCGCGAAGGCGAGCCAGACGGCGAGGAAGCCGCGGCGGGTCAGGCGGATGCGCTGACGCATGGCGATGCCGTGGACGGCGAGCAGCACGATCGCGCTCAGGCCCGGCGGCTCCGGCCCGAGCAGGTCGGCGAGCATGCCGAGCCCGAAGCAGATCGAGGGCGGCATCGAGTTCGGGCGGTAGACGGTCCAGAAGAACACCGATGCGAGGGCGAAGCCCTGGCGGAGCTCGGGGGCGGCGGGAAGCGGCAGTGGAAAAGCGAGGACGAGCAGCACCAGCACCGTGGTGACGGTGGGAAAGGCGCGACGGGCGACCGCGTCGAGATGGCGCCAGAGCGTGAAGACCGGCCGGATGCCGGGCACGCGCTCGAGCCTGCGCTCTCCGGCCGCGATCGGGGTGTTCATGAGTGCGGCGTGCCCGGGGAGGCGGAGGCCGCGGTGGCGACCGGCGGCCGGCCCTGCACCGGTGGCGGTATCACGGCGTCGAGCCGGTAGTCGAACACGCGCAGCATCGAGAGGTCGTCGATCGAGGCGGCGGGCACCACCTCGGCATCGCCGTTGGGCAGGAGCCGGATCACCCCCACGGGAAGGCCGGCCGGGAACGCGTTGGCGTCGGCCGCGGTGACCACGCGCTCGCCATCTCGCGGGTGCGCGCCGTCGGTCAGGTAGAGCAGGTGCGGCAGGCCGGTCGTCTCGCCGGTCATGATCGCCTCCGCATGGAGGTCGGGCAGCGTCACGGGGATGCGGCTGTTGGGATCGGTGATCAGCAGGATCCGCGCGGTGCGGCGGCCCACCTCGGTGACGCGGCCCGCGAGCCCCTCGGCGTCGAGCGCCACCTGGCCTTTGCGGATGGCCGTGTTCGGCCCGACATAGAGCAGCACGGCGCGCGCGTAGACCCCGCCGCCATCGGCCACGACGCGCCCGGTCACGTAGGAGGGGGTCGGGTCGGGCATCCAGTGGAGGTTCTCCTTCAGCGTCGCGTTCTCGGCCTCGAGCGCCATGGCGACGGTGTACCAGCGGCGGAGCTGCGCGTTCTCGGCGCGGAGCTTGCGGTTCTCGGCGGCGAGGTCGACCACCCCGAGCAGGTCGGCGCCCATGCGGCGGAGGCGGGCGGCGGGCTCGGCGACGGTCGCGTAGATGGGGGCGATGCCGTCGGCGACCCACATGCGCGCGGCGGATGCCACGCGGCCATCGACGCGGCCGAGAAAGACCGCCGCGATGCTGGCCGTGAACAGAAAGGGCAGGCTGAGTTTCGCCAGGAGCTGGCGTGCCTGGATCGACAGCCGGAGCAAGTTCGAACGAAGCCCCCTTGTTGACGGTCCGCGCCGGGCGTCCCCCGCCCATTCATTGTCGGGTTATCGGACGCGAGCACGATGTAGCGCCGAACGATCGTGGTTTGCGAGCATTGCCACGCCACAACCGACTGAAAACTGCCGGCATCGGAGAAAATCGTGGCGAGTCTCAGTACATGGTGGTGAGCACGTTCCGCAGACGTTTCATCTCCTCGAGCGCACGTCCGGTTCCGAGAGCGACACAGCTCAACGCGTCCTCGGCGACCACCACGGGCAGCCCCGTGGCATCCCGCAGCACGTCGGCGATGCGGAACAGCAGCGCGCCGCCGCCGGTCAGCACGATGCCCTTGTCGACGATGTCGGCGGAGAGCTCGGGGGGTGTGTTCTCGAGTGCGACCGTGACCGCCTCGACGATCTGAAACACCGGCTCGGCCAGGCTCTCGGCGATCTGGCGCTGTGACACGATCACTTCGCGCGGCACGCCGTTCATCAGGTCGCGGCCGCGGACTTCGCGGGTGGGGCCGTCGCCCTCCCAGGCCTCGGGTGGGCGGGCAGCGCCGATGTCGAGCTTGATCTTCTCGGCCGAGCTCTCGCCGATCAGCAGGTTATGGTTGCGGCGGATGTAGGAGATGATCGCCTCGTCCATCTTGTCGCCGCCGACGCGCACCGAGCGCGCGTAGACGATGCCGCCGAGCGAGATCACCGCGACCTCGGTGGTGCCGCCGCCGATGTCGACGATCATCGAACCGGAGGGCTCGGTGACGGGAAGTCCGGCGCCGATGGCAGCGGCCATCGGCTCCTCGATCAGCAGCACGCGGCGGGCGCCGGCGGCTTCGGCGCTCTCCTGGATCGCGCGGCGCTCGACCGCGGTGGAGCCGGAGGGGACGCAGATGATGATCAGCGGGCTCGCGAAGCCGCGGCGGTT
>CAXTVZ010000332.1:0-3640 GCA_964247685.1 uncultured Acetobacteraceae bacterium | reverse complement strand
CGCTCGCGCTTGAACGAGAGCGGCACAGTCGGGTTGGCGACCACGCGCGCGAGCCGCCCGGCATCGAGCATGCCCTCCTCGAGATCGAACTCCCAGGCGCGCGTCTGCTGCGCCATCAACTTGCGCTGCAACCGGTTCGCCAGGCGCGAGACCACGCCGGAGAGGTTCACGAGCTGCTGGTCGAGCTGCCCGCGCAGGCGGGTGAGCTCGTCGGTGTCGCAGAGATCCTCGGCCGCGATCTCCTCGTCGAACTGCCTGGTGTAGGCGCGGTAGAGGCTCGGATCGTCGACGAGCTCGCGCGGCCGCGGCCGCGGTGGCTGGCCGCCCGGCCGGTCCTCGCCCTCGGCGCCCGGCCCGTCATCCTCGTCTTCGTCGGCCTGGGCGTCCTGTCCCTCGCTGCCCTCCGGCTGCGCGCCCAGCAGGCCCTCAGCGTCCTGCCCGTCGCTGCCCTCGCTCTCGGGCTTGGCCTCGGGCGAGGGCGCCTGTTCGCCACCGGACTGGTCGCCTTCGTCCTGGCCGTCATCGTCGGCCGAGCTCTCCGTCTCGCCCTCGACCAGGTTGAAGCTCGCCAGCAGCCGGCGCGAGGCGCGTGCATATTCGCCCTGGTCGTCCTGCACGCGGCGCATGTCGGCGAGAGCGGCGAGGCCCCGCTCGTCGAGCCCGGCCCGCCACATCCTGAGCACGCGCTCGACCTGCGGCGGCGAGGTCTCGCCCGACAGCGCCTCGCGCGCGAGCAGGCCGAGCGCAGTCGCCACCGGCAGCTGCTCGCGCCGGGTCATGCGGTCGAAGCCTTCCGCCTCGCATTCCTGCAGCAGCCGCGCCTGGAGGTTGGCCGCGACCCCGCTCATGTGGCGGGCGCCGACGGTCTCGATCCGGGCCTGCTCGATCGCGTCGAACGCCTCGCGCGCATCGCGGGCGCCGATGTTGCGTTCCGCGTGCAGCGACGCGTCATGGTGGCGGAGCTTCAGCGCGAGGCTGTCGGCCGCCCCGCGCAGCTTCGCCATCTCGGCCGGCGGCAGCGCGCGGGTCGGGATGGGAAGCCGCGCGCGCTTGCCGGCGAGGCTTTCGCGGCCAGCCTGGAACGCGACCTGCACATCGCCATCGCGCGAGATCGCGCGCATCGCACCCGCGGTCGCACGCTTGAACTCCTCGGTGCGCCCGTCAGGCTTCCTGCCGTCCGCCATCGCGGACTCTCAGCGCGCCCGGGCCGGCACGTAGTTGCCGGTCGGCACGTCCGCGTTGAAGCACCGCTGGTAGTATTCGGCGACGATCGGACGCTCGGCCTCGTCGCATTTGTTGAGGAAGGTCAGCCGGAACGCGAACGCCACGTCGCCGAAGATGCGCGTGTTCTCGGCCCAGGTCAGCACGGTGCGCGGCGACATCACCGTCGAGATGTCGCCCGCGATGAAGCCCGCGCGGGTGAGATCGGCCAGCGACACCATGCTCTCGACACGGCTCTTGGCCGCACGGTCGCCGGCCTCGATCCCCATCTTCGCCATAACGATCGCCGTCTCCTGCGCGTGCGGCAGGTAGTTCAGCGTGGCGACGATGCTCCAGCGATCCATCTGGCCCTGATTGATCTGCTGCACGCCGTGATACAGACCGGTCGTGTCGCCGAGACCCACCGTGTTGGCGGTGGCGAACAGCCGGAATCCCGGATGGGGGTCGATCACCCGGTTCTGGTCGAGCAGCGTGAACTTGCCCTCGACCTCGAGCACGCGCTGGATCACGAACATCACGTCGGGCCTGCCCGCGTCGTACTCGTCGAACACCAGCGCCACCGGACGCTGCAGCGCCCAGGGCAGCAGCCCCTCGCGGAACTCGGTCACCTGCTTGCCGTCGCGCAGCACGATCGCGTCCTTGCCGACCAGGTCGATGCGGCTGATATGGCTGTCGAGATTGATGCGGATACACGGCCAGTTCAGGCGTGCCGCCACCTGCTCGACATGGGTCGACTTGCCCGTGCCGTGATAGCCCTGGATCATCACGCGGCGATTGAAGGCGAAGCCCGCCAGGATCGCGAGCGTGGTGTCGCGGTCGAACCGGTAGGTCGTGTCGATCTCGGGCACGTGCTCGGTCCGCAGCGAGAACGCCGGCACGCGCATGTCGCTGTCGATCCCGAACATCTCGCGCACCGACACGTCGCGATCGGGGCGATCGATCGCGCTGGTGGGCGGAGCGGAGTCGTCCGTCACGTCCTCGCGCCCGGTCTCGTCGTTCAATGCGGCAATTTTGCTCATCTACAGATCTGTTCCGTGAAGTCTCACCCGGCGCGAGCCATGCTGGACGCCGCACCTTCGCCACTGCCGAGATGACGGCGCAGCGCGGAGTACGCAAGGTTGATCGTCTTGAGCCGCTCCTCGGCATCGCGCGAGCCGCCGTTCGCGTCGGGGTGGTGGAGCTTGGCCAGGTCCTTGTAGCGCGACTTCACCTCGCCGAGCGACACCGGCCAGACCAGGCCGAGGGTGGTCAGCGGCTCGCGCAGGCCCGACGGCGGCTCCTGGCGCGGATGGGCCGCCTCGCGCTTGCCCGCCCGCATCCCCCCGGCGGCGAGCGTGCCGAGCGGATCGCGGATCACGTCCTCGTCCACCATCCCCGCGCCCAGGCGGCCGAGCGGCCAGGACGGGCGCTGCCAGGCCGTGTCGGCGCGGATCTGCGCCTCGATCTGGCCGGGGGTCATGCCCTTGTAGAAATCCCACGAGCCGTTGTAGGCGCGCACATGCTCCAGGCAGAACCAGAAATACTCGTTGAGCGTCGTGCGCGACTTGGGCGCGCGGTAGCCGGCGAGTTCGCCGCAGCCGGGGATGTCGCAGGCCCGCCCGCGCGCATCCGGGTCGGGAGCGAAGGCCCGGGATCGCTGGGTTCTTCGATTGATCACGCGGGTAGATGTGCGGAAGCAGGACCCGGAGACAAGGGGGAAGTGGGGCGATGCCAAACATGAGCCATGATGATCGTGCGACGCGTCTGCGCAGCGCGATCGAGCGCGAATTCGCACCCGTGGCACTAACGGTGGTCGACGACAGCGCGCGTCACGCGGGTCACGCGGGTGCCACCGCCGCGGGCGAGACGCATTTCAACGTCACGCTGGTCAGCGCGCGCTTCCGCGGCATGAACCGGGTGGCCCGCGCGCGTGCGGTGCACGAGGCGCTGGGACCCGAATTCGCGACGGGGCTGCATGCGCTGGCACTCACGCTGCGCACGCCGGAGGAGGACCGGTAGCCGCTCACATATCGTCCGCGCCGCTGCCCGAGCCGGTGATCCCGGCGCGCGACGGCGCGTCGCTGTGAGGCTCCACGGTCGCGGTGACCAGGCGCACTTCCTCGTCGGTGGCGGGGGCTGCCGACGAGCGTGGCGCGGGCTCTTCGGCGATCGCGTCCTCGGTGGCCTGAGGGTCGATGCGGGTGGCTTCCGCGAGCAGCCGGTCGGCCTCCTCGTCGTCGCCGGCGGCGCGCGCGGCCTCGGCGTCCAGGATCAATGAGCGGGCGTGCGAGCGCCGGTCTTCCTCGCTGGTGGCGCCCTTGTTCTCGGTGGTCATCGCGGGTCTCCTGTCGGGTCGGGACAACAGGCGCGACGCGGCGAAGGTTTCCAGGGGCTCTGCCCCTGGACCCCGCTGGGGTCTTAACCCCAGACCCCTTTACAA
>CAXTVZ010000331.1:1652-3660 GCA_964247685.1 uncultured Acetobacteraceae bacterium | reverse complement strand
CTCACCGGCACTGCCGCGACCCCGAACCCCGTTCGCACGCTGCTGTCGGCATCCACCAGGATCGGCAATCCCGTAATATGCGCCCGTTCGTAGAACGCCCGCACGGCGGCCACGCCCCCGAAGTCGATCGACACCGGCCGCACCACGATCCCCGCCGCCGCGGCCCGCGGCGCGAGCGCCGCGAGCGCCGGCATCTCGTACACACACGGCCCGCACCAGGTGGCCCAGACGTTCAGCAGCACCGCGTGGCCGCGCTCTCCCGCCATCGTCCGCAACGTCCCGCCGCTGCCGTCTGCCGCGAATTCCCGCCAGCCGATCGTGCCCGGCACCGCGACCGGCGGCACCAGTGGCTTGAGCTCCGCCAGATCAGCCAGAAGCGGGGCGGCCGCGCGCGATTTGCTCACGCCCCCGCCCGCCAGTAGGAAGGCGCCGAGGCTGAGTGCGGCGCGCCGCGTGGGGGAGTGTCGGTCCATGGCTGAGCAGGATCGGGACGTCGGCGCGAACGCGCAATGGGGCGGCCGCTTCGCCGTCGGCCCCGACGAAGCGATGACCCGCATCAACGCCTCGATCGACGTGGACCGGAGGCTCTGGCGCCAGGACATCGCGGGCTCCAAGGCGCATGCGGCCATGCTCGAGGCGCAGGGCATCATCCCCGCCGGCGACGCAGGCGCGATCTCGGCCGGGCTCGACGCGATCGCCGCCGAGATCGAGGCCGGCACGTTCCCCTTCTCGACAGCGCTCGAAGACATCCACATGAACGTCGAGGCCCGTCTCGCCGAGCGCATCGGCGAGGCGGGTCGCAGGCTGCACACCGCGCGCAGCCGCAACGACCAGGTGGCGACCGACTTCCGCCTGTTCGTGCGCGACGCGGCCGACGCGATCGCCCGCGAGATCGCCGGCCTGCAGCGCGCTTTCGCCGAACGCGCCGCCGAGCACGCGGCCGACCCCATGCCCGGCTTCACCCATCTGCAGGCGGCCCAGCCGGTGACGTTCGGGCACCATCTGCTGGCCTATGTCGAGATGCTCGGCCGCGACCGCTCGCGGTTGCTCGATGCGCGCGCGCGGTTGAACGAGAGCCCGCTGGGTGCGGCGGCGCTGGCCGGCACGTCGTTCCCGATCGACCGGCACGCAACCGCCGCCGCCCTCGGCTTCGCGCGTCCCATGCGCAACTCGCTCGACGCGGTGTCGGACCGGGACTTCGCACTGGAATTCATCGCCGCACTCGCGATCCTGGCAGGCCACCTCTCGCGTTTCGCCGAGGAGATCGTGATCTGGTGCTCGGCCCCGTTCGGCTTCGTTCGCCTGTCGGACGCCTGGTCCACCGGCAGCTCGATCATGCCGCAGAAGCGCAACCCGGACGCGGCCGAACTCGTGCGCGCCAAGACCGGACGCATCACCGGCTCGCTGGTGGCGCTGCTGACCGTGATGAAGGGCCTGCCGCTCGCCTACGCGAAGGACATGCAGGAGGACAAGCCGCCAGTATTCGAATCCGCCGACGCCGCACTTCTGGCGCTGGCCGCGACAGCCGGCATGGTGCGCGACCTCCGTCCCGACACCGCGCGCATGCGCGCGATGGCGGGCGACGGTTTTTCCACCGCGACCGACCTCGCCGACTGGCTCGTGCGCGTGGCGGGCCTGCCCTTCCGCGACGCGCACCACGTGACCGGCCGCATCGTGGCTGGCGCCGAGGCGCGCGGCGTGACGCTCGAGAACTACCCACTCGCTGCCATGCAGGAGATCGAGCCGCGCATCACCGCGGACGTGTTCGCCGTGCTCGGCGTGGAGGCCTCGATCGCATCGCGCACGAGTGCGGGCGGAACGGCCCCCCCGAACGTAAAGGTGCAGGCCGCCGAGTGGCTCGCGCGCCTCGATGGAGAAGCTGCATGAGATTTCTGGCACTTCTGCTCACGGCAGCGACGCTCGGTCTCACGCTGGCCGGCTGCGGCAAGAAGGGCGAACCGTCACCACCCGGTCCGCCGAGCCAGGTCATCTATCCGAAGAGCTACCC
>CAXTVZ010000331.1:0-1552 GCA_964247685.1 uncultured Acetobacteraceae bacterium | reverse complement strand
GCGAACCGTCACCACCCGGTCCGCCGAGCCAGGTCATCTATCCGAAGAGCTACCCCAAGACGCCATAAGCCGGCGCGGCAGCGGGGCCTGCAGGCTCAGCGCCTGCCGCAGCACACGGAGTGTCGCGAGGTGCGCACCTTCCAGCACGATCGGCGCGCACGCATTGCGGGTCGCCTCGCGTCGCGCGCGGAAAGTTCCGGATGGAGGCTGGCCAGCGGCGCGTTGGCAGATTGCGAGCTGTTGCCGGTGTCGAGATAGCTCTCGGCGGCCAAACCCGCGGCGAACAGCACGTCGTGCCGGTCGAGCTCGACATGATCATACATGACGCGATCGCCAGGTGGACGTCGTCAGCGCGCGCCGCCGTTCTTCAGTGCGCGTTCGCCGCTTGCGCGAACTTCGCCCAGTCGAACGGCGCAGGCTTGGGGGAGAGACCGAGATCCTGCATCATCGCGAGGTCGTCGCGGACGGCGTAATGGTCGACGATCTTGCCGTCGCGCAGCTTATACCAGTGGATCGCGTCGATTACGTAGTGGCGCTTCGTGGGTGCGACGCCCACGAGCATCCCGCCATTGACCGGGATCTGGCCCACACCGTCATGCGTGCCGCTCATCTTCTCGCGCACAATGACGTTGTCGCCAACCGCCACGATCTCCACGATCTGCTGCGTGAAGTCGGGGAAGGTGGTGTAGATGTCCTGGAAGATGCGCTCCATTACGGCGCGTCCCACGACACGGCCGAAGTTGCGCGTGTCGCGGGTGTAGACATCGAGTGCGGCCCGCCAGTCGCCGCGATTCATCTCCGCGAGCTGCGTCTCCACGACTTCCCTGTTGGCGGACGCGGTGTCGGCCGCGATCGCAATCCCAGGTGCCAGCAGGGCTGCGCCCACAAGCAACGCACACGCGTGTCGGAACATGCGGACCTCGCCTCGTTTCGGGTGAGCATAGATACAGTGCCTTTCGGATCGCTACCGGAATCGTCACCCTGTTCAGCGGATTCCCCCCGGGGACCTGAGATGCGAGCAGGAGCAGACAAGCGCTCCTATTCTGAAGTTTTTTTAATGCCGCCGGCCATGTTGTTGGCCTGGCATTGAGCGTAGCCCCTCGCCTCCCGTAATTACTGGAAGAATTCATGAGCACTTACTTGCACGTTTCCGCCCTCGACAACGGCCATTATGCACTCAAGCGGGTCGGCGGAAATGTGATCAGCGGCATCGTCGGCGAGTTCGCGACGCGGCAAGAGGCGGAATATGCGATGATGCGTCACGCGCTGTTCGCGTCGCCGGATGCCAGGATCATGCTCCCTGGCAACGGTCAGGCCGCGGACTGAAGCGCCGAAAGCATCCAGGGCTCTGCCCTGGACCCGCTGGGGCCTTGGCCCCAGACCCCCTTGTAATAGGCAGGTCCAGGAGGGGCTTCCCTCCTGGCGGGGTCCAGGGGCAGAGCCCCTGGCCTTTACGTCCGCGGACGCCCGCCCGCCATCGCCTCGAACACGCCGTCACGCCGGATCAGCGCGTGCATCAGCGCCGCCGACACATGCACCACGATCAGCGCGA
>CAXTVZ010000330.1:0-3689 GCA_964247685.1 uncultured Acetobacteraceae bacterium | reverse complement strand
GCGATGGACAAGGCGGCCGCGAAAGCCGTGTTCCGCCAGGCCGGCCTCCCGGTCGCCAACAGCCGCCTCGTCTCGCCCGAAGAACTCGCCGAGGCCGATCCGCTGCCGCTCCCCTACGTGGTCAAGCCGAACAGCGAGGGCTCGTCGGTCGGCGTGTCGATCCTGCGCCAGGGCGACAACCGCCGTCGCGAGATCGCGGCCACCTGGCGGTTCGGCCGCGACATCCTGGTGGAAGAGTTCATCCCCGGCCGCGAGATCACGGTCGCGGTGATGGGCGAGCGCGCGCTCACCGTGACCGAGATCGTGGCAGCCCACGACTTCTACGACTACGAATCCAAATACGCCGACGGTGGCTCGCGCCATGTCGTGCCCGCCGCCGTCGACGACCACATCGCGACCGAGGCGCGCGCGATCGCGGTCGCCGCCCATCGGGCGCTGGGCTGCCGCGGCGCCTCGCGCGCCGATTTCCGGCTCGACGACACGCGCCTCGTGCTGCTCGAGGTGAACACCCAGCCCGGCATGACGTCCACCTCGCTACTGCCCGAGCAGGCGCAGTTCTGCGGCATCTCGTATCCCGAGCTCTGCGCCTGGATGGTGGAGAACGCCGCATGCCGCGCGTGAGAAAACTCGACCGCCCCTCGCGCCTGAACATGATGGCGCGGCGCCAGAAACGCCTGATGCGGCCGATCCTGTTCGCGATTCCCATGGCGGCCGTGCTCGGCGCCGGCGTGCTCGCGGTGCGCGGTGCCACCGACCGCGCGGGTCCGGGCTCGTGGTTCCGCCACACGCTCGGCCTCGCCCTCCCGATCAAGAAGATCGAGGTGCACGGCGCCGCGCTCACCACCCGCGAGGACGTGACCGAAGCGCTCGGCGTCGGCATCGGTGACCCCATCATGGCGGCCTCGATCCCGGAACTCGAGCGCAACGTCGAGACGCTTCCCTTCGTGGAAGCCGCGGTCGTGCAGCGCCGCCTTCCGGGCACGCTGCTGGTGACGCTCACCGAGCGCAGCCCGTTCGCGGTCTGGCAGAACCAGGGCCACTTCGTCCTGATCGACCGCACCGGCAAGATCGTCGAGAACCAGGGCTTCTCCGGCAAAGACGCGGAGGCCTTCGCGAAACTCCCGCTCGTGGTCGGCGAAGGCGCGCCGGCCGCCGCCGGCGCGCTGATCGCGGCGCTGGACGCCGAACCCGCACTTCGCGCCCATGTCGCGGCCATGGTGCGCGTGGGCGAGCGACGCTGGAACCTGTCGCTCAAGAACGGCTGCGACGTCCTGCTGCCCGAAGCCGAAGAGGTGCCCGCGATCACGCGTCTTGCAGCGCTCGACAAGCAGTATTCCCTCCTCGAGCGACCGCTGCAGGTCATCGACATGCGCCTGCCCGACCGGCTCGTGCTGCGTCCGCCACCGCCGCCCCCGACCGATGCACAGGGCGATGACAAGGCGCCAGCCGCCGACGACGCCGCGAAGAATCCGACATGAGTGCGGCCGCCGACAACCGGATCCTCGCCATCGCCGATCAGCGCCCCGCGCTCTCGGGGCGCGAAAGCCGCGCGCTCGTGGTCGCCGACGATCGCGCCCGCGCGCGTCCGCTGAAGGTCGGCGTGTTCGGCGTGCTCGACATCGGCACGCACAAGATCGCCTGCGCGATCGGCCGCTCCGACGGCACCCGCGTTCGCATCATCGGCTTCGGCCAGCATTCGTCGCGCGGCGTCCGCCTCGGCGGCATCATCGATCTCGACGAGGCGGAGAAGAGCATCCGCGCCGCCGTCGGCCGCGCCGAGGACATGGCCGACATCCGCCTGCGCTTCGTCACCGTGAACCTCTCCTGCGGCCAGCCCGAATCGCGGCTCTACAACGTGCGCTGGCCGGTCGGCGGCCGCGAGGTGACGGATGCCGACGTCAAGCGCATCGTCCACGAGGCGCGCCTGCGTGCGAACTCCGACGGGCGCGAAGTGATCCACGCCCTGCCGCTCGGCTTTTCCGTCGACGAGACCACGGGCGTCGACGATCCGCGCGGCCAGGTCTGCGAGGCGCTGAGCGGCCGCGTGCACATGATCCACGCGTCGAGTTCCTCTCTGCGCAACCTCGCCACCGTGATCGCGCGCTGCGACCTTTCGCTGGGCGAGCTCGTCTCGGCCCCCATGGCATCCGGCCTGTCCGTGCTCGTCGAGGACGAACGCATGCTCGGCGCCACCGTGATCGACATGGGCGAAGGCACCACCAAGATGGCGACCTTTGCGGAAGGTTCGCTGATCCACACGGCGCAACTTCCCGTGGGCGGCCTGCATGTCACAAAGGACATCGCGACCGTGCTCTCGACCCCGCTCGCGAGCGCGGAACGCCTCAAGGCGATGTACGGCAATGTCGAGCCTTCCGCCGACGACGATCGCGAGATGCTGCAACTCGAAATGATCGGCGAGGACGAGCACCAGTTCCTGCCGCTCCCGCGCTCGCAGCTCGTGGGCGTCATCCGCCCGCGGATCGAGGAAACCTTCGAGCTCGCCCGCGACCGTCTCGAGGCGGCCGGTCTCGGCCGCGCCGCCAACGGCCGCGTGGTTCTCACCGGCGGCGCCAGCCAACTCGGCGGCGTGCGCGATCTCGCCGCCACCATCCTGAACCGTCCCGTGCGGTTCGGACGCCCGACCGGCGCAGTGCGGGGGCTGCCGCGCGACAGCAACGGTCCCGAATACGCGACGTTGTGCGGCCTGCTGACATGGGCTGCCGGCGGGGGCCGGTCGCTCACCGACATCGATTTTTCCGAAACGCGGCCGGCGGGCCTGGTCCGCCGCGTCGTCGACTTCTTGCGCGAGCGCGTATGACGCCGCGCTACACAAGTCAGATTGGGGGAGCCTGACACATGACCCTGAACCTCACGGTCCAGAAGCAGACCTACGCGGATTTCACGCCCAAGATCACGGTGATCGGCGTCGGCGGCGGCGGCACCAACGCGGTCGACAACATGATCGCGCTCGAGCTCGCGGGCGTCGACTTCGTGGTCGCCAACACCGACGCCCAGCAGCTCACGCACTCACGCGCCGATCGCCGCATCCAGCTCGGCCCGCATCTCACGCAGGGCCTCGGCGCCGGCGCCAAACCGGAAATCGGCCGCGCCGCGGCCGAAGAAGCCGCAGACGACCTCGCCCGCCATCTCGACGGCGCGCACATGGTGTTCATCACCGCCGGCATGGGCGGCGGCACCGGCACCGGGGCGGCGCCGGTGATCGCCCGCATGGCGCGCGAGCGCGGCATCCTGACCGTGGGCGTGGTGACCAAGCCGTTCACCTTCGAGGGCGGCCGTCGCGCCAAGGCGGCGGAAGTCGGCATCGCCGAGCTGCAGCAGTTCGTCGACACCCTGATCGTGATCCCGAACCAGAACCTGTTCCGCCTGGCCAACGAGCGCACCGGCTGGAAGGAGGCCTTCAAGATGGCCGACCACGTCCTCTACATGGGCGTGCGCGGCGTCACCGACCTGATGGTCGCACCCGGCCTGGTGAACCTCGACTTCGCCGACATCCGCACCGTGATGGCCGAGATGGGCAAGGCGATGATGGGAACCGGCGAGGCCGAAGGCGAGAACCGCGCGATCCGTGCGGCGGAGGCCGCCATCAGCAACCCGCTGCTCGAGGACACCTCGATGGCCGGCGCCCGCGGCCTGCTGATCAACATCACCGGCGGCGAGGACATGACCCT
>CAXTVZ010000329.1:0-3694 GCA_964247685.1 uncultured Acetobacteraceae bacterium | reverse complement strand
GGGGTCTGGGGTCAAGACCCCAGCGGGTCCAGGGCAGAGCCCTGGCCTTCCTCCTCATCCTCCGCATGCGCCTCCGCATCCGCCCGGAGCCGATGAAACGACCGCCGCGAAAACGGTAGCGCCCCGAGATAGATCAGCCCCGCCGCCGCCAGCGCCGCCCAGGGATCAGCCACCAGCACCGCCGCGAACGCCCCCGTTCCCAGCAGCAGCGGCAGCACGAATTGTGCGGGCACACGAAAATTCTTGAAGCTCCAGACCGGCAAAGTCGAGACGGCGAGGAACGCGCTGCCGATCTCGAAGGCGGCGACCACCGGAGCCGAGTGCACGGTGGCGAACAGCCAGGGCATGGCAAGCTGGTTCGCCTCGAGCCCCGCGAACAGCGGAAACAGCACCACGCCCGCTGCGGCCGGGGCGGGAACGCCGGTGAAGAAGTTGTAGGCGTAGGCGGGGGTCTGCGTGCCCGCGAGCGAGGCGTTGAAGCGTGCCAGGCGCAGCGCCAGGCAGACCGAGAACATCAGGCTTGGCAGGAAGGCCAGCCGGCCCGCCCCGGTGAGGCTCCAGAGATACAGCACGAAGGCCGGCGCCACGCCGAAGCATACGAAGTCCGACAGGCTGTCGAACTCGGCGCCGAAGCGCGACGTGGCCCGCAGAAGGCGCGCGATGCGGCCGTCGAGCCCGTCGATCGCGCCCGCGAACACGATGGCGAGCACGGCCACCGCGAACTTGCCGTCGATCGCGAACCGGATCGCCGACAGGCCCGCGCAGAGGCCGAGCATGGTGAGCAGGTTGGGGATCAGCCGGTTGAAGGACTGCCCCGCGAAACGCGGCCGCCGGGCACGCCGGCGCCGCAATCCGAGGCGGCGCCGGCGTCGGCTGGGAGGGGAAGCCGCGTCGTTCACGCGATGAGACCGGAGGCGCCCTCGCCGTCACCGAGAAGAAAGGTGTCGGCGTGAGCCGCGATGTCCAGCCTCGCGGCCATTGCCGCAGGGCCTCCGCCGCGAACCGCCATCATCGTCTCGCCACCGACGGTGCGCTGGCCGATGGCGACCAGCGGGGTCCAGCCCGGGGGCAGGTAGATGTCGGTGCGGCTGCCGAAGCGGATCAGCCCGAACCGCGCGCCGCGCGCGACCACGTCGCCGGGGGCCAGGTCGCAGATGATGCGGCGCGCGATCAGGCCGGCGATCTGCACCACCGCGATGGTCTCGCCGGTGTCGGCGAGCTCCATCGCGAAGGCCACGCGCTCGTTCTCCTCGGACGCCTTGTCGAGCGCGGCGTTGAGGAACTTGCCCGGGCGGCGCGCGACCGCGGTCACCACGCCTGCCGCCGGCGCGCGGTTGATGTGGACGTCGAGCACGGACAGGAACGTCGCGATCCGGAGAAGCGGCGCCTCGCCGAGGCCGAGCTCGGCCGGCGGGATCGCGGGCTCGATCGACGTGATCCGCCCGTCCGCGGCGGCGACCAGCATGTCGGGGAAGCTCGCGGGCACGCGTTCGGGGTCGCGGAAGAAGAACAGGCAGAACAGCGCCCACACCACGCCGAGCCAGAGGATCGCCGGCGCGTGGTAGACGAGGCCCGCGAGGCCGACCACGGCGCCGATGGCCAGGAACGGATGCGAGGCGCGGTGCGGCGGGGCCAGCACCATGCGAATGGCGGGAACGATCGACGAGAGCGTGCTCATGGCGCGACGCTTCCAACAGGCGGCCTCGCGATGCAAGAGCCTAGGCGGCGTGCGTCATCCCGAGGCCGGTGGCCAGGATGATCCGCCGCCGGCGCGCGGCCGCGAGCGGCGCCGCCGCGTAGACGTCCTTCGCCGCCTCGGCCACGATCACGCCACCCAGGCCTGCCGCGAACCGGCGACCGAGCCGCTCGACCACCGGAGCGGCGCGCAGGAGCGGGCGGAGGCCGATGGGCGGGACGAACAGCGCGTGCTCGCGGCGCTCGAGCGCGAACATCGCACCGCGGAACAGCTCGCCGACCTGGCCCAGCGTGTAGGGCTGGCCTTCGCCGAACGGCGTCGCCTCGGCATGCGCCCAGAGCCCCCGACGGTTCGGCACCACCGCGAGCAGCCGCCCGTCATCGCGCAGCACGCGCCAGCATTCGCGCAGCAGGCGCGGCGCGTCGGGCGCGAGCTCGAGCCCATGCACGAGCAGGATGCGATCGACGCTCAGGTCGGGCAGCGGCAGGGCATCGCCCGCGAACACCGCGTGCGCGCCGTCCGGCGCGAGGCCGGCGGCGTCGAGCCGCGCCTCGATGCAGAGCGAGGCATCGTCGCGCCAGAGCCCGAGATAGGGAGCGACGAAGCCCAGGCCCAGCACGCGCTGGCGGCGCAGATCGGGCCAGACGCCGGCGAGATGCGCGCGCAGAATGCGGCCGGCGGCGGCACCCGCGTCGCTCCCGTAGAACCGGGACACATCGTGCGCGTCCGAAGCGGTGGCTTCGTTCCCGGCCATGGACGTATCCGTGCTCATGGGCGCGCAATAGCCCATGCGGCGGACGACGAGAAGGAGAGGTCGATGCAGGTCACCCCGGTTGCGATCCTGAAGGACAACTACGCCTGGCTGCTTCGCTGCGAGCGGACGGGGGCGACCGCGATCGTCGACCCGGCGGAAGAGGCGCCGGTGGCCGCCGCGATCGAGGCGGCCGGCGGCAGGCTCGATCTGATCCTGCTCACGCACCACCATTCGGACCACATCGACGCGGTCGAGCCGATCCGCGCGCGCTTCGGCGGACGCGTGATCGGCGCCGAGGCCGACCGGCATCGCCTGCCGCCGCTCGACGAAGGGCTGCGGGAGGGCGACACGGTGCGCCTGGGCGAGGCGGAAGCAGTCGTGATCGACACGCCCGGCCACACGATCGGCCACATCTCGTTCTTCTTCGCGGGACCGGCCGTGCTGCTCTCGGGCGACACGCTGTTCAGCCTCGGCTGCGGGCGGCTGCTGGAAGGGACGCCGGCCGACATGTTCGGCTCGCTCAGGAAGCTCGCGGCCCTGCCGGAGGCAACACGCGTGCTGTGCGGGCATGAGTACACCGCCGACAACGCCCGGTTCGCGCTGAGCGTGGATCCGGACAACGCGGCGCTTCAGGCGCGTGCCACCGAGGTTCGACGACTCCGCGACGCGGGCCAGCCCACGTTGCCGTCGCGTCTCGGCGACGAGCTCGCGGCCAACCCGTTCCTGCGCGCGCCCGACGTGAAGCGCCTGGCGACCCTTCGGGCGGCCAAGGACGTGTTCCGCGGATGAAATCGGCATTTGCTCTTGCCGGGCCCGTCCGAAGTGCCCATTCGTGACACCACCTCCATCGAACCAATGCGGAGCTAGGGCTTGTGAGTGGGGCCGACCAGCCTGAGGAGCGCAAGGCGTTGGCTCCGATCGTCGTCAAGAAATACGCCAACCGCCGTCTGTACGACACGGAAACCTCAGCCTACATCACGCTCGACGACCTGGCCGCGATGGTCCGCCGCGGGCGCGAGTTCGTGGTGTACGACGCGCGCACCGGCGACGACATCACGCGCTCGGTGCTGACGCAGATCATCATGGAGGAGGAGACGCGGGGCCGCTCGATCCTGCCCACCTCGTTCCTGCGCCACCTGATCGGCTTCTACGGCGACCCGCTGCAGGGGATCGTGCCGGCGTTCCTCGAGCGGATGATGGAGCAGTTCGCCTCGCAGAAGGGCGCGCGGGCGGAGTTCAAGGGC
>CAXTVZ010000328.1:2313-3713 GCA_964247685.1 uncultured Acetobacteraceae bacterium | reverse complement strand
TTTCTGGAGCGCCTCCGATGCCCCATCTCCGCCGCCGCTCCCTGCTCACGCTCGCCGCCGCCAGCCCGTTCCTGCCCGCGCACGCCGCGATCCCCGACCGTCCGCCGCTCCGCCCGCACGCGCCGTTCCGGTTCCTGTTCATCACCGACACGCATCTGCAGCCCGAGCTCGACGCCAATCACGGCTGCCACATGGCATTCAAGAAGGCGCAGACGTTTCGAGCCGACTTCGCGATCCAGGGCGGCGACCACGTGTTCGACGCGCTCGGCGTGAACGCAGGCCGCGCCACGATGCTGAAGGATCTCTACAAGCGCACGGCCGACGACCTGCGACTGCCGGTCCACAATACGATCGGCAACCACGACCTGTTCGGCGTTTACACCAAGAGCGGCGTGGCACCCACCGACCCAATGTATGGAAAGAAGTATTTCGAAGACAACTGGGGCCAGCTCTATTACGCGTTCGACCACAAGGGCGTGCGCTTCGTGGTGCTCGACTCGATCGGCATCACCGCCGACCGCATGTACGAAGGCCGCATCGACGCCGAACAGCTCGCCTGGCTGACGCACGACCTCGCCTCGCTGCAGGCGGGCACGCCGGTGATCGTCATCACCCACATCCCGCTGGTCACCTCGGTCGACCAGTACGCGCCCCCGCTGAACCTCAAACACCATTCGGTCTCGGTCGCGAACGCCTACGACGTGCTGCCCCTGTTCGATCGCATCAACGTGCTCGCCGTGCTGCAGGGCCACACCCACATCCTCGAGCGCGTCGACTGGCACGGCGTGCCCTACATCACCGGGGGCGCGGTCAGCGGCAATTGGTGGCAGGGCACGCGGCTCGGCACGCCGGAAGGCTTCCTGGTGGTCGACGTCGAGGCCGGAGCGGTGCGGACGGCTTACGAAAGCTACGGCTTCCACAGCGTCGATCCGCACAACACCTGAGGCATCCTTGACGGACCGCGGCAAGCCTGGATCGACCATGCACGGCGCGCGGGGTGCGTCCGATCGCCACGTGTCCTGTGCCGCGCTCCCTGCCAGGGCCCTCGGCCGCCGCCACGTCAGGTCTCGCGAGCCCGGCCCGGCCGGCGCTCGCCGAGCACGCGATCGCGGACCGATCGGAGTGCCGGCGAACAGCTTCGTGCTGCCACCGCCCACGGCTGCGCCGACAATCCCGCCAAGACTTGCATCGGGCCTGCGGGAACGCCGCCCCGACGTCGCAACGGCGTTCCCGCCGTTCAATCCGCTGGTTCCCCACTGACAGGCAAGGCGGTCCGTGCGACGCGACACAGACCGAGACCGCAGATCACGGCGGCGACCGCAACGGCGGCGGCGACTCCGAGCACATCCTGATAGCCGTAGCGGTCGGCGACATAGCCGCTGAGCAGGGCGCCGATCGCC
>CAXTVZ010000328.1:0-2213 GCA_964247685.1 uncultured Acetobacteraceae bacterium | reverse complement strand
GCCCGTCGCCTGGAAGACGCCAATTGCGACACCCTCGTGGCGCGGCACGAGCCTGGCGGACAGTTCGCTCGACGTCACACCGATCATCGGCCAGATGGCCTGGAAGACGCCAGCACACCCGATCGCCACGACCGAAGGCGCATCATGCACGAGTGCCAGCGTCGCGAGCACGACCAAGGCGCTGGCGCGCCCGGCAACGCCGGCGGCAAGCAGCCCAGCAGCACCCGAGCGCCGGACATGGCGTCCGACGGCGCCGTAGAGCGGCAGGCTGGTGAGGGTCGCAAGTGCAAGCACAGCCGACGACTCGGCCACGCCGACGCTGAAGTTCCTCGCCATGGTGATCGGGTAGAAGGAAGAGAACCCGGACACGGAGATCGAAAACAACAGCCACGTCGTCAGGAAAAGCGCAGAGCAGAGCAGAGGACTGTCGTGGCTCGCGCTCGCCACGGCGCGTTCGGAACCGGGTGACGCGGCGTCACCGGCTGGCGCCCGGGTTGCGGCCACCATCGCGAGAATGCTGAGCCCCGCCGCGGTAAGCGTGCCGGTCCGCGATCCGATCAGTCCGGCGACCGCGAAGCCCACCACCGAGCCGGTCGCGCCGAGCATCTGGAGGGTCGCGAACTCGACGGCCCAGTCGTCGCGAGGCGTCGCCCGGGTGACCAGCAGGATGGTCATGGTGTTACAGGCGCCAGCACCGATCCCGAGCAGAACGCCTGTCACCAGGAGGCCGTTGAGGCTGCGCTCGACGGCCAGGCTCGCGAAGGAGATGCCGATCAGCGCGAGACCACCGACGAGGACGGCCTTCCAGGCCCGGAGACGATCCGCGATCCATCCCAGCAGCGGCGCCAGAACGATGCCGCCGTTCTGGCAGGCGATGACGGCGCCAACGCGGAATGGGCGATGGCCATCACTGGCAATGATCAGCGGCAGCTGAACCGCAAGAAGGCCGGAAATGGCGAAGCCGAAGAAGAGATAGGCGAGAAACCAGATCTTGCGTCTGGCAGTTGCGCCGCTCCTGCCGGTCCGTTCAGAACGCATCGCCCAGGCGGACTGCGGACTGGCCATCGATCAACGTTCTTTGTTTGCGCGTCAGGCCACTCGGACGATTCCGGTCGACCTGATGCGGCTCCGGCGATGATCGCAGCTTGCGACACACCCATGCGGCGGGTCCGAGCGCTGCTGCGCGCCACGACCAAGGCCAGCGAGCAGATCGGCCGGTACAACTGCTCGGTTGATCGCCATTGTGCGTCTCCTCAACGCACCTGGAACGTTCCCCTCTTGAACGCGTCGCTTCTTAAAACGAAGGTTAACCGCCGGGCTCGACGTCTGGAGGCGTCGCATCGCGCAAGCCCCGGGGGGCAGAGCACACGTCACGTCTCTGGGCGGCCGGCGCTGATCCGCCGGGCGTCACACACACACTCGTTCGCCCCGCGGGCTCGCCGGTCACGCCCAGCAAGCTCGCGGGTAGGCACGTCAGCGAACCGAGGCCAGCCCCGGCACCACGCGCGCGACCGGCGCACGCGCAACGCGTCCGATCGGCAGCACGTCCTGTCCTGCGCTCTCCGACAGCACCTCGGCCGCCGCCAGGTAGAGCGCCGCGATCGCGGTCAGCAATCCCGCGTAGCCGCCGGCCATGTGGAGCGCAGCGCTGCCGGTCCACTCGCCTGCCGCCAGCAGGAAGAAGGTGATCCAGAGCGCACAGAACACCGTCTGGACCACGCGATTGGCGGCGAAGGTGCCGAACCACATGAACAGCGTGAACACGCCCCAGATCGCCAGATACCAGCCGACGATCCCCGCCGGGATCGCCGGATGCGGGAACACGGCGACGAACAGCGCGAAGGACCACCAGAACGCGCCGTAGCCGCAGAAGGCCACGAAGCCGAACGTGTTGCCGCGCGGCAGTTCGCAGACCCCGGCCACGAACTGCGCCGTGCCGCCGAAGGCCGCCGCCATCGCCAGCACGATCGCCATGCCGCTGGCGGGATACCATCCGGCGTTGATCATGCTCAGAAGCCAGGTCGTCATCGCGAAGCCGGCCAAGCCCAGCGGGGCGGGATTCGCGAGAGGTCTCGTCATGGACATGTTTGGAACTCCCTGATCGATCTCTCTTCCGGAGATCGATGCGGGATCATAACGTGCCTGGCGCCGCAGGCAAAAAGACTTGGGGCTCTGCCCCAAACCCCGCCAGGAGCAAGGGCCCCTGGACCCCC
>CAXTVZ010000327.1:2101-3747 GCA_964247685.1 uncultured Acetobacteraceae bacterium | reverse complement strand
CACGTGATGCTGTTCGTGTTCGGCAACGGCCCCGTGAAGGGGTTCGCGCTGACGATCACGGTGGGGATCGCCAGCACGCTGTTCACCGCGGTGCTGGTCACGCGCCTGCTGATGGTGCGCTGGTTCACGCGCACCCGCCCTGCCCTCCTGCCGGTGTAAGGCGCGATGTTCGGCCGACCCCTTCTCCGCTTCGTCCCCGACGGCACGCGCATCCACTTCATGCGCGGCCGGTTCATCGGGCTGGCCACCTCGGCGACGCTGTCGCTGCTCTCGGTGGTGCTGTTCTTCACGCCCGGCCTGAAGCTCGGGATCGACTTCTCCGGCGGCATCGTGGTCGAGGCGCAGACACCCGGGCCGGCCGATTTCGGCGCGATCCGGGCGGCGCTGGCCCGTGCCGGCGTGCACGCGGCCGGGGTGCAGCGATTCGGCGCGGCGAACGACGTGCTCGTGCGGCTGAACCGCGGCACGAGCGAAGCCGCGACACAGAACGCGGTCCAGACGGTGCGGGCAGCACTCGCGCAGGCGGCACCCGGCACGAAGGTGCTGCGCGCGGACGCGGTCGGCGCCTCGGTCTCGCGTGAGCTGTTCCGCGACGGCATGCTGGCGCTCGGCCTCTCGCTGGCGATGATCCTCGCCTATATCTGGTTCCGCTTCGAGTGGGAGTTCGCGGTCAGCGCCGTGATCACGCTCGTGCTCGATCTCACCAAGGCGATCGGCTTCCTGGCCGTCACCCGCTTCGAATTCGACCTGGTAATGGTGGCCGCCTTGCTGACGGTTCTCGGCTACTCCACCAACGACAAGGTCGTGGTCTATGACCGCGTGCGCGAGAACCTGCGCAAATACCGCACGATGCCGCTGCGCGAGCTGATCGACCTCTCGATCAACGAGACGCTGAACCGCACGCTGGGAACGTCGTCCACCGTGTTCCTCGCCGCCCTCCCGCTGGCGATCTTCGGCGGCGGCACGTTGTCGGGGTTCGCAACCGTGATGCTGTTCGGCATCGTGGTGGGCACGTCGTCGTCGATCTTCATCGCGGCCCCCATCCTGCTGCTGCTGGGGGCCAAGCGCCTGCGTCGCGATGCGGTGGAGGGGGCTCCGGTGCGCGCCCGTCCGTAGCGGTGGCGGCGCCGGCACTGCATCGGGAAACGCGTCATGCGGCGATCGCGTGCGCCGTGCTGGCACTGGCACCGGCGATCCTGTGCTGGCCGCTCCTCGCGGGGCTTCTCACCGCCGACCCGGAAGTCTGGACATCGCATCTCGCCTTCGCGCAGCCCGGCGCCGATCTCCTCCTGCGCGGCACTCCCGGCTGGGCCGACGGCAACGCGGGCGTGACCACCGAGGCGCTGGGGGGCCTTGCCGCGTCGGACTGGCTCCACGGCAGCATCCCCTGGTGGAACCCGTATTCGGGCATCGGCCTGCCGCTCGCCGCCGAGCAGCAGAACTCCGCGCTGTTCCTGCCCTTCGTGCTGCTGCTCGCGTGCCCGAACGGCGTGCTGCTGCTGAAGATCACGCTGCAGATCGTAACGGGGTTCGCGTGCTTCGGTCTGCTGAGGAGCCTCGGTTTCACACGCACGATCGCCTGTGCTTGCGGCGTGCTGGCAGAGCTGAACGGCACCTTCGCGTGGTACTCGCACGGCCCGATCATG
>CAXTVZ010000327.1:0-2001 GCA_964247685.1 uncultured Acetobacteraceae bacterium | reverse complement strand
CACGTCGATTTCGACGCGCAGCACCTCCTGCGTCCCAATCTGCTCATGCTGGTTCTGCCCTACGCGTTCGGTCCCATTCTGTTCAACGCGGAGTCGGGCGGTGGCGGCGCGGAGATCTGGTGGCATGCCGGCGGCTTCATCGGCCTGGTCCTGGCCAGCGCCGCCTCGCTCGGCATCATCTCCGCCCTGCAAGGTGCAAACGCCCGCGATCGTGGGCTGAGATGGGCGTTGTCGCTGTGGCTGCTGGCGACCGCATTGAAGGCGATCGGCTGGGCGCCGGCGGTGGCAGCGTTCGACCGGCTGCCGTTCATCCGCCAGAGCATGTTCTACGTGTACGTTGTCCCGTCATGGGAGATCGCGAGCATCGTCCTTGCCGCCTACGGGATGCGGGAGGTCCAGGAGCGACGTCTCCGCCGGTCTGCGCTGGGGATGGCAACCCTGGTCGTCGCGCTCTACGTCGCTGGGACGATGCGACTGTCGTGGCCGTGGCTCGTCGACATGGCGCACCATGTCAGCCGGGTGCACGTCGCGGCCTGGTTGCCGAGTGCGATCGAGCTCTCCCTTGCGGTGATCTTCCTGGGATCGCTGGCGGTAGCGCGGCGCGGCCGGATCGCGTGGCCGGTTGCGGCACTCGTGACCGCCTCGATCATCGACTTCGCCGTGCCGCTTCTCTCGGCCGCCTCGCCACGGCCGCTGGACCTGGCACCCGTCCAATGGCTGCGGTCCCATCAGGGCTATGGACGGTTCTACAGCGAGTTTCTGCTGCAGCCCAACACCGCGGCGCGGTATCGCGTCAGCTCCGTCAACCACATCTATCTTCCCGTTCCGCGGAACTGGGTCGATTACCTGCACCGCAACCTCAACCCTTCGATGGACGGGGTCACGTTCTTCGGCAACGATCTTCGCGCAACCGAGATCGGCGACGCGGAGTTCGCCAACGTCCTGCATCCGCCGGCAACGATCGCCCACGCCATCGGGGTTCTGGAAAACCTGGCCGTCAGATACGTGGTGGTCCCGCACGGCGTCGATCCGTTCGAGGACACGATCGGACCGAACCTGAACCTCAACATCCGGTCGCCCACGCCCTTGTCGGGCTCGACCGCGGTCGTCGCGACCATCAGATCGACCGCCCTGCGCGACCAGAACATCACGCAGGTCGGACTCGAGATCGGAACCTATCAGGGCCAGGCGGCCGGCGTGATCGTGGCCACGCTCTGCACCGAAGCCGAGTGTGCGACGGCGCGGTTTTCCGTGGCAGATGCGGCGGACAACGCGATCGCCTGGATGAATCTCGATCGACCGTTGCCGGTTCACGCCGCAGGCACGGTCAACGTGACCATCCGCGCCGAGGGCCCGCAGAACAGGCCGGCGGTGTGGCAATCTCCGTGCACGGACAACGCCTGCAGCGCCTCGCCCGTGGCCATCCTGCGCTTCCGCCCGATCTCGGAACCGGTAAGCCCTGTCTATGCCGACCGGCTGGTCGACATCTTCCCGCTGCCCGCGCCCGCGCCCTACCTGTCCACCACGTCAGGCCACTGCCAGCTCGACATCCGCTCGCGCGACGACATCATCGCGAACTGCACGACGCCCGACACCCTGGTCAGGCGCGAGTTGTTCTACCCCGGCTGGCACGTCTGGAACGGAAGTCGCGCGCTGAAGGTCGAGCCGGCGGATACGATTTTTCAGTTGGTGCGTCTGCACGCGGGAACATCGGTTGTGAAGTTCCGATATCGGCCGCCAGGCGAAGCGTTCATCGTCGCCGGGCTTGCCGCGGGGATGGTGATGCTGGTGTTCCTCTTCGGCATTCGGCTCGCGGACGCCAGGCGGTAAGGCCAGGGCTCTGCCCTGGACCCGCTGGGGCCTTGGCCCCAGACCCATTTACACTTGGCAGGTCCCTCGACGGCCTTCCCTCCTGGCGGGGTCAAGGGGCAGAGCCCCTTGCTCCGCCACGCGCGCGAACGTTGTCACGCAGTCGCGCAAACACACCGGCCGACGCCCGCA
>CAXTVZ010000326.1:0-3768 GCA_964247685.1 uncultured Acetobacteraceae bacterium | reverse complement strand
GGGCGAGGGTGACGGGCGGGGAGGTCGGCGCCCGCGCGAACAGGCGCCGCATGTCGCCGAGCGATCGTCGGCCGGCGGCCACGGTCGCCGCCTCGGCCGCGATCCGTGCCGCGTCCGCCGCCGCACGCGCGTCCTGGAGTGCGACGGCGAGCGCCGCGCGGGCCGTCTCGGTCGCCGCCAGCTCCGCCCGCGCCGCTCCCAGCCCCGCCTCGGAGGCCGCGAGCCGGGCCTGCAGTGCCTCGGTCGCGAGCGCCGTCTCGCGCTCGCGGTCGGTCATCAGCCGGATCGCGTCCGCGCGCCGTCCCCCCTCGCGGAGTGCGGCGGCGAGGCGCTCCCCCAGCGGCAGGAGTGCGGCCCGCGCCCGCTCATGCGCGCCCGCAACCCGGATGCGCTCGCCCAGCGCCGCGAAGCGCGTGCGCAGACGCGCGAGCCGCTCGCCGCCCTCGCGGCCGATCTCGCTCAGGATCTGCGCGACCGGCGGAGGATCGTCGCCCAACAGGCGCAGCGTCAGCCCGCCATCGTGGAGAAACAGCGGAGCGGCCGCGCCGCCGTCGGCCTCGCGCACGAGCAGCACGGCACGCGGCGACAGGCGGAGATCGGGGCGCGCGAGCAGCGCCTCGACGCCGGCCGCATCCGCATGCACGAGGTCGAAGGAGGCCGTGCCGGGAAGCGCCTCCGCGCGCGTCAGCAGCCTTGAGAACGCTCCGAAGCGCGCGCGGTGCCGATCCGCCCAGCGTCCGTCCGTGCCGCTGAAAGCCTGGCCCAGCAGTGTCGCGGGGGATGTCGCGGCGGCCAGGGCTGCGGCGATCGCGTCGTGCAGGGCGTCCATGTGGTGCCCGGCGCCGAGCACCGCCTGCGGGCGGAGCATCGCGGCCAGCCAGGCGGCGAACGGGGCGTGGCCCGCCCCCGGGGCGGCGGGCGCCGCGGCGTCGGCGGCGAAGGCGGGGTCGAGAGCGGGGCTCAGGAGTGCGTCGAGGATCCGTTCGGCCTCCGCGAGCCCTGCCGCCCTGTCGTCCCTGTCAGCCAAGACCCGCCCCTCTCGTCAGGAATAAGACACGGCAGTTTGCCACGCGGAACGCGTCCAAAAAAGAAGCCAAGTCAAAAACGGCCCCACGTTCACGTCGGATTAAACATTCCAAGCAATAAACACGTCCGGGAACCACCATTGGAAGTATAGCCTGACGTTGTTCCCGCGAAACATCGGACGGCGCTCTCTCGTGATGTGGCGCGCGGCGGGCGGCAGCCTGGAAGAGGATGGGTGAATGGTTGACACAACCAACGTGACCGTCGGCGGCGGCAGCGCCGTCCTGACCATCAGCGGCAACGACTACGTGGCGGCGCATGCGAGCATGTTCGCGTCGATGGCCATGCAGCTGGCGGACGTCGCGAACAGCTTCTACACCGCGCCCGGCGGCGGCACGCTGTTCGCGGTCGCCAACGACATGGGCAACGTCGAGGTCACCGGCTCGGCCGCCTCCTCGACCATCCTCGTGGGCGACGGCAGCACGCTCTCCTATCACGGCAGCAGCAACGGCACGATCGCCGCCGGCAGCGGCAACGACACCGTCATCGCCAGCGCCGGCAACGACACGATCGCGCTCGGCTCGGGCGACAACGACGTCGAGCTCGGCACCGGCAACTCGTATGTCTACTCCGAAGGCACCGACTCGATCGTCGCAGGCTCCGGCATCGACACGCTCGAGGTCCATGGCAGCAACTCGAGCGTCTATGGCGGCTACGGCGTCTCGGGCTACACCGGCACCTCGATGCTCGTGAACGACGAGAGCGGCACCAACACCATCATCTTCGCCGCCACCAAGGGCTCGTTGGTCTACGGCTCGAACAACACCTTCACGACGGTGGTGGCCTTCGGCGACACCGCGGTCTATGGCGGCTCAAAGGGCGACCATCTCTATGCCGGCAACGGCGCCACGATCGTGCTCACCGGCGACGCCGACGGCAACATCCTGGTCGCCAATGACGGCCGCTACGCGAACGGCAACTTCGTCAAGCTCGATGGCGGCCTCGCCACCGGCGATAACCAGTTCTGGGCCGGCTCGGGCAACTCGACCCTGATCGGCGGCACGGGCGCCGACACGCTCGTCGCCGGCAGCGGCTTCGCCACCATCACCGGCGGCCAGGGCAAGGGGAACGATTTCCTGTTCTTCTCGACCGAGGCCGGCGGCAACGCCACCATCACCGATTTCGGCGCGGCGACCGGCAACACGATCTTCCTCGCGGGCTACGGCACGTCGGCCGGGCAGACGGCCTTCAAATCCGCGGTTCAGGAGGGCAGCAACACGGTCGTCACGCTGAGCGACGGCAGTCTGGTCACCACGATCAATCTCGAGAACTTCAACAAGGTCAACCTCGCCGCCACCAACTTCGTCGGCACCAGCAGCTGACCGGCGCGAGATTGCCGCGTTGCCGGCGATCTCTGCCGCGCCGGTGTGTTCTTTACGCCACAGGCGCGTGAACGACGACGTCAACGACGCATATCATTCCGATCACGTGGGCATCAGACGGCAGTTTTCTCACGTAAAGCGTGTATCCGGCGGAGTCGGTCGTGCCGCCCGGAGGCTCGTCGGGAGCCGATCCTCCTGAAGCGGTCGGGGTTCCCGGTGTTCGATCAAACAAACGTCACCCGGTCTCGACACTTTTTTCGATTGCCGAGACACAACCTTTGCATGTATCAATCCTGAGAAGCGAACAGCGCAGCTCGTCACTCACTTGGCGGGCGTCCATTCGAAGGATTGATCAAGATGGCGGTGTCCACCGGCTATGTTACCGTCAGTGCGTCCGACGGCGGTCACGTCGTCGCAATCACGACAGATTCGACCGGCCTGACGCTAGCGTCAAGCTTCTCCGCGCTGACGGCGCAGTTCGCATCCACCGCGGGCATCTATGTCGGGACCGGCTACTTCGCCGCCGGCAACAGCACCGGCGCCACGCTCGGAACCGTCACCCCGTCAGGCTTCTCGTCGATCCTCGTCGGCGACGGCGCCACGCTGTCCTACGGCGACACGGTCAATGGTGCGACCATCGTTTCGGGCAACGGCAACGACACGATCGTCGCCGGTGGAGCCAACGACACGATCGACGCCGGCGCGGGCAGCAACACCATTGTGCTGGGTGGCAGCACGGCCAACGTGACCACCGCCGGCAACGACACCATCTCGGCCACCAACGTCGGGCTCACCTACACCAACGACGCAGCTTCCGGCGTGATCAACCTCTATGGCGGCACGTTGACGATGTCCGGCGCGGGCATCTCCGATGTCTACGCCAACAGCGCAACCATCACGGTCCTGGACTCCGGCACCGACACCTTCGTCTTCAATCAGGCCACGCAGTCGGGCGCCGCAGGCTCCAGCGTTCTGGTGAACGCCTCCGCGGCGACCGGAAACGAGGCCTTCTGGGCGGGTTCCGGCAACGTCACCCTGGTGGGCGGCAGCGGCAACGACACCTTCGCCGGTGGCGCGGGTGCCGCGACGATCACCGCGGGCACGGGCGTCAACGCAATTGCCCTTTTCAACGAGGATGCGACGGCGTCGACCGCGCTCACGGTCAGCAGCTTCTCCGCCCAAGACTATATCGGCTTGGTCAACTTCTCGTCGGGCACCACCTACTCGATCAGCCAGACCAACGGGAACGATGTGTTCTCGCTCTCGAACGGCTCCACGATCACGCTCGTCGGCTACACCAGCCTTACGGCCGAGCAGATCCGGGTCAACAACGGCAACGTGGCGCCCAGCACCACCAACACCT
>CAXTVZ010000325.1:0-3768 GCA_964247685.1 uncultured Acetobacteraceae bacterium | reverse complement strand
CGCCGGCTCGAGCTCGCCTCCCGCCTGCCGCACCGCCCGCTCGCAGCCCTCGCCGACCGTCGGGCGGCGGGTGCGGCCGCCCTCTGGGACGTCCACCAGGCGCGGCTCGCGGGCTCGATCTCCAACCTCCGCGCCGGCTGGCCCCATCCCGCACTCGCAGCATCCGACCGATGGGGCCTGCGCTTCATCGTGCCGATCGCCGTGCTCGCGGGCCTGGTCGTCGCGCGCGAGGATGCGGGCGCCCTCATCCTCGCGGCCGCGGCGCCCGGCATCGCCCCCGTGCCAGGCCCCGCGGGCAACCTCCAGGCCTGGATCTCGCCGCCTTCGTTCACCGGTCTCGCCCCGATCTTCCTCCATGCCGGCGTCGGTGAGACCGCGCGCGTGCCGCAGGGCTCGGTGCTCACCGTGAGCCTCACGGGCAGTGCGGCCACCCCCGAACTCGCCGGCGGCCGGCGCGGCGCGGCCCCCGCCTTCATGAGCCTCGGCGACGGCAGCTTCCAGGTCGCCGAACATCTCGATCGGTCGGGCCTGATCCGCATCCGCCAGGGCGGCCACCTGGTCGCCAGCTGGCAGGTCGAGGTGACGCCGCTCGGCGCGCCGACCGTTACTTGGGCCGCCAACCCCGGCCCGTACCGCAGCGGCTGGCGCACGGCGCTGCCCTGGCGCGTCGCCTACCCGTACGGGGTGGCGACGATGCGCGCCGAGCTCCGCCCGGTGGGTGTGCCGGACGCGCCCGCGATCACCGTCACGATCCCGCTCGCAGGTGACCCGCACGACGCGAGCGGCACCGAGATCCCCGATCTCAGCGCCTCGCCCTTCGCCGGTCTCGAGGTCGCGGCCATGCTGGTCGCGCGCGACAGCCGCGGTGTCGAAGGCCGCAGCGACGCGCGGCACTTCACCCTGCCGCAGCGCCCGTTCCATAACCCGCTGGCGCGCGCCGTGGTCGACATCCGCCGCCGCCTCGCTCTGCATCCGGACGACCACGAGGCGGCGGCCAACGACCTCGAGACGCTGGGCCGCGTCCCGCACGTGTTCGACCATGCGGGGGCCGCCGGCACCTACCTCAACCTCGAGGCGGTGGCCGCCCTCCTGCGCACCCGCCCCGACCGCGCGGCGAACGCCGAGGCCGAGGACCGGCTCTGGGAGCTCGCCCTCCTGCTCGAGGATGCGAGCCACGAAGGGGCGCAGGCCGCGCGCTCGGCACTCGCCATGCGCTCCGCGCGCGAGGCGCTCGACCAGCAGATCCAGCACATGCGCGAGCTCGGCCCACGCGGCCAGACCCCGCAGGCGCAGGCCGAGCTCGCCCGCCGCATCGAGGCGCTCAGACGCGCGATCGGGCAGCGCATGCGCGACCTCATGGCCCAGGCGCTGAAACAGGGCACCGTGCTGCCGCCCGACGCGGCGGCCGCGGCGCAAGGCACCGACGCACTGTCGCGGATGATGCAGCATCTCGCGGACGCCGCCCGCACCGGCCGCCCCGAGGACGCCGCTCGCGCGCTCTCCTCGATGGAGGACATGCTCGACCGGATGCGCCCGGCGACCCCGGGCGAGGTGCGCCAGGCGCTGGCAGGGATGCAGGCCGGCCAGCAGGCCGCCAAGCAGATGCAGGCGCTCGGCGACATGGTCAAACGCGAGGGCCAGCTGCTCGACGGGGCCGAGAAGCGCGCGGGCAACCCGCCCGGCGCACCACCGCCGCCCGCGGGCGCCACCACGCCCGGCCAGCCCGCCGGCACGCCCGCTGCCGACCCGCATGACGCCGATCGCCGCACCGAACACGCGCTCGGCCGCGCCGCCGACGCGCTGGCCACGCAGTTCGAGGCGCTGGCCGGCAAGAAGCCCGAGGGTCTCGGCCGCGCCCGCGACGCGATGTCGCAGGCCGAAGCCGCCCTCGGACGCGGCGACGACCAGGCCGCCGCGGGGGCCGAGCGCGAGGCGCTGCACGATCTCCAGTCGGGCGGCCAGCAGATGGCGAGCACGCTGCGCCAGCATTCCCAGGGCGCCTCGGGTGCCACCGCCTTCGTGCCCGGCTTCTCCCCGGGCGGCGATGGCGGCACGTCCGGCGATCCCGACGCCGCGGACGAGGGCCAGGACGACTCCCAGGCCACGCCGCGCGACCCGCTCGGCCGCAAGCTCACCGGCAACGGCCGCGCCACCGGCGACGACACCGAGCTGGCGCTGCCCGACGATTCCGCGCGCGCCCGCAACCGCCAGATCGAGGAGGAGCTGCGGCGACGTGATTCCGATCGCGAGCGGCCGGCCGACGAGCTGCGCTACCTCGACCGGCTGCTGCAGGCGTTCTGACCGCGACGGCCAGGATGGGCGTATCCGATGCCGTCGGCGCCGCACCGTTCCCGAGCGCGCGCGAGACGCTGCTGGCGCGCTGGTTCGACCTGACCCGCGTGGCGCTCCCCGGCACCGTGGCGCGGAGCCGCCCGGACGTCGCGCTGTTCGGGGCGCTGGTCGGCAGCTATCGCAAGTCCGGTCTTCTCCCGGCATGAGCGTGATCGAGGAAAACACTGCAATGTCGCGCGCGAAAATGATCCTGGCGGCGTTCTTCTACAATCCGCAGGGCGATCACCGCATGTCCTGGCGGCATGCCCACGCACCCGGACACGAGGTCTTCGATCTCGGCTATTACCGCCATCTCGTGGAAGCGGCCGAGCGGGCCCGCATCGATGCGGTGTTCGTGGCCGACCATCTCGGCATCTGGGACACCACGCCGGGCGGCGTCGCGCATTACGCGAACCCTCGCCTGGAGCCGATCACGCTGGTTGCCGCACTGGCCGCACTCACGACGCATATCGGCTTCGTCGTGACCGCATCGACCTCCTATTCCGAGCCCTACAACATCGCACGGATGTTCGCCTCCCTCGACCATGTCAGCCACGGCCGCATCGGCTGGAACGTCGTGACCTCGGCGCTCGATGAGGAGGCGCGCAATTTCGGTCTCGACGGCAATATCGCGCATGCGCGCCGCTACGAACGTGCTGGCGAGTTTCTCGACGTCACCCGCGCCTTGTGGGACAGCTGGGAAGACGATGCGGTCCTGATCGACAAGAAATCCGGCTTCTTCGCCGATCCGCGGAAAATTCACACCCTGCATCACCAGCGCGAGCATTTCCGCGTCAAGGGCCCGCTGAACGTCCCTCGCTCTCCGCAAGGATATCCGCTGATCGTGCAGGCCGGATCATCCGAAGCCGGGCGCGAACTCGCGGCCGCGCATGCCGACATCCAGTTCGCCGCGATCCGCAGCACCGAGCACGGCCTCGCCTATCGCGCCGACATGAATGCGAGACTGGCGAAACATGGTCGCGCGCCCGACAGCTTCAGGCTGATGGCCGGCATCCTGCCGGTGGTCGCCGCGTCGCGCGACGAGGCGCTGGAGCGACAGGCGGAGATGGAGGCGCTGATGATCGACCAGGTCAGCATCGATCTGCTGTCGAATTGGGCGGGCGTCGACCTGTCGGCCTATCCGCTCGACGGGCCGATCCCCGACCTGCCCGATCTCGAAAGCTACAACGGCTGGCGGACCTGGCTGAAAATCATCCAGGACGAAGCCAACAAGGGCCTGTCGATCCGACAGCTCGCGCGCAAGATCGCCAACACCGGCTCCATGCCGCTCGTGGCGGGAACAGCATCGCAGATCGCCGACCAGATGGAGGAGTGGTTCGTCGCCGGCGCCGCCGACGGCTACAACCTCATGTTCCCGCTGCTGCCCCGCGACTGGATGGATTTCATGCGGCTGGTCGTGCCCGAACTGCAGAGACG
>CAXTVZ010000324.1:0-3775 GCA_964247685.1 uncultured Acetobacteraceae bacterium | reverse complement strand
GGTCCAGGGGCAGCGCCCCTGGCCTTCATCTCGCCCGAACGCGCTTCGACCCCCGCTTCCACCGCACTTGTGCCCGCGCCAGCGCGGTGACCAGTTCGATTCTGGGCGCCGCCGGAACATCCGTCCCTTCCATCTGACGCGCACGAGCCCGGTACCGATCGGCATTGCTGCCCGGCACCACGAGGTCGAAATACGGTTGCCGGTCGAGTGCGAAATGCGGCGAGTAGAACGGGTCCTGACGCAGCAACGCCCCGTAGCGCTCGATCATCGTCTCGCGCTCGTGGAAGAAGCGCCGCTCCATCGCCGGCCGGTCGTCGCTGCCGCGGCTCAGGCTCTCGTGGTGTTCGGCCACGACATACGGAGTCCAGATCACCTTGAAGCCGGCCTGGCCGATCTTGAGGCAGAGATCGACATCGTTGAAGGCGACGGCGAGATCGGCCTCGTCGAAGCCGCCCACCGCGCGGAACGCGCTCGCGCGCACGAGCATGCCGGCGGCGGTCACGGCCGACATCTCCTGCGCGAACGAGGCGCGACCGGCATAGCCGCCTTCGGAGCCGGGAATCCCGACATGCGCGTGACCGGCGACGTCGCCGAGGCCGAGCACCACGCCGGCATGCTGCACGGTGCGGTTCGGGTAGAGGAACTTGCCGCCCACGATGCCGATGCGGGGGTCGGCCAGCGCCTCGTCGACCAGGAGGCGGAGCCAGTCACTGTGTTCGACGAACACGTCGTTGTTGAGGAACACGATGAACTCGGCGTCGGTCTCGGCCACGGCCAGGTTGTTCAGGCGCGCGTAGTTGAACGGTTCCTTGATGCGCAGCACGCGCACGTTCTCGCGTGCCGCCGCCGCTTCCGAGAACTGCATGCCCTCATGCGTCATCGACCAGTTGTCGACCAGGATGATGTCGAAGGCGGGATAGTTCGTGGTGGTGAGAAGTGCGTCGAGGCAGCGCTGCGTCGTGCCCGGCTCGTCCTTGAACGGAACGATGATCGTGATTTTCGGCGAGGCGCTGAAGCGCCAGTCGATCCGGTAGAGCGTCATGTCGTCGCGGCTCTGCACGTCGGCGGGCAGGTTGCGGCGGGCAAGATGGGCGGCCACCGCGTTGCGGCCGGCGGTGATCGCGTAGGATTTGTTACCGATATTCGCTGCGGTGGACGTCGCCGACATGCGCCAATGATAGAGGATCTCCGGCACGTGGTGGATGCGGCGCTCCGGCAGGATCTCGGCCAGGCGCAGCAGCAGGTCGTGATCCTGCGCACCGTCGAATTCGGGATCGAGCAGGCCCGCCTGCCGCAACGTCGCGCGATCCACCATGGTGAGGTGGCAGACGTAGTTCACGCCGAGCAGGAGACGGTAGTTCCAGTCGGGCTTGAAGGCCGGCTCCTGCAGATGACCGGCGGCATCGATCTTGTCCTCGTCGGAATAGACCAGGAGTGCTGCGGTGGCATTGGCCTCCGCCACCATGTGCTCGACGGCGACGTCGACGAGCAGGTCGTCATGGTCGAAGAACAGGATCCAGCGTCCGGCAGCCGCCTCGATCGCGTCGTTGGTGGCGCGGCTGATGCCGCCGTTCGTCGCGCGCCGGATGACGCGCACGCGGCCGTCGCTCTCGGCGATGCGGTCGAGTAGCGTGGCGAGCTCCTCGTCGTTGCTCGCGTCGTCGACGATGATGAGTTCGATATTGTCCCAGGTCTGGCCGAGGGCGGAGACCACCGCCGCGTTGAAGTCCGCGAGACGCGGCCGGTAGGTCGGCATGATGATGCTGACGAGATCGCCGCTCTCCCGTGGCACCGCATCGTCCGCGTCGCGCGCGCGCAGCACGCGGCGGCGAAGGTCGGGCTCGTACAGCGCCCACCAGCGGTCGTAATCGGCGAGCGTGTAGCCGGGATCGGGCAGGAGTGCGCGCACCTGGCGGCGCAGTCGCGTGAGATCGGCGTGCAGCTTGTCGATCTGCTCGATGATATCGAGCGTGTCGCCCTCGCGCTTGTCGGTGACGAAGCTGGTGACGTAAGGCGAGTTGTCGAGCTCCACCATGTCGGGAAGCATGAAGAAGCGGAACGATTTTGGATGCGCGGTGCGGAACTGCGCGGGCGGGATGAACTGGAAGCCGCAGCTCGGATCGGCCGACAGCGCGCGGCCCACGTCGCCGCGATAGCGGTTGGCCGAGACCTGCCCCACGCGCTCCTCGTTGCAGGTGACGAGGATGTCGCGGCCACCGGTGAGTGGCGCCGTCTCGCCGCGGGCGGCCACCAGCCAGCCGCGCAGCGCGCCCTGGGTGAGCCCGTCCACGTAGGAGTGCACGCGGAGGCGGTATTCGACCGAGAAGCGCGTACTCTCGACGATCTCGCCGCGGTGGAGCACCGTGATGCGCTGATGGCGATGACGGAATTCGAGCTCGTGCGGCTTGCCGTCGATCAGGGCTGCCGGCAGCGGGAACGCGTAGCCGACATGCACCGACTTGAAGCCGGCGGCGCCCACGTCCTCGCGCACGCCGTCGCAGCGGATCTCGCCGAGCGCCACCCCGTCGACCAGGACATGCATGGTGACGGGCTGGTCCGGGGTCGCCTCGTCGATCGCCCAGCCACGGACTCCGGCTTCCGTGATCTCGTCGACCGAACACATGATCATCCGGGTCCGCTCCAATCCAAGCCGCGCGCGCTCCTCTCTAAGCTACCTCGATCGTGTCAAAAAACATTATGACGAAGCGTCGGGACTTCGCATCCTTATGGCGGGTCCCTGATTAACAGAGCGTGTCCGATGATGCTGCCGCGGGTCGCCGCCGTCACCATGGCCTACAACGAGCCGGATTTCGCGCCGATCTGGGCGGCGCATTACGGCGCGGAACTGGGTGTGCGGAACTGCTTCATCATCGATCACGGTTCCGACGACGGCTCGCTCGAGGGTCTCGGCGGCGTCAACATCCTGCGGATCCCGCGCTCGCCCCAGGATGATGCCCGCCGCGCGAGATTCGTCTCGGCTTTCTGCGCCTCGCTGCTCGTCTGGTACGACGCCGTCATCCATGTCGATGTGGACGAGATCCTGGTGGCCGATCCGGCACGCCATGCAAGCCTCGCGCATCTCGCGGCCGCCGACCCGCGGCCGGTGGTCAGCGCGGTCGGTCTCGATCTTCTCCACATCCCCTCGATCGAGCGGCCGTGGTCGCGCGGCTTGCCCGTGTCGCGGCAGCGGCGCTGGCTGCGGTTCTCGAGTGCCATGTGCAAGCCGGTGCTGATCCGCCAGCCGGTCGACTGGGCGCCGGGCTTCCATTCGATCGATGCCCCTCCCGAGTTCGGCGAGCTCTACCTGTTCCACCTGCGTTACGCCGATCTTGGCCGCGGCCTGGTCCGGCTCGCCAAGACGCGGGCGCAACCGTGGCAGGAGCCTGAGGCCGGCGCGCACCAGCGCATGACGGATGCCGAGTGGGAGGCGATGCTGCGCTCGATGGCCGGTCTCGACCGCCGCGACGCGGGAGCACTCCGGCCCGACGAGGCGCCGCTCGCCCCCTGGCTCGACCGGGTGCGGGCGAGTGCGGAGGCGCGCGCGGGCGAGACGTACCGGATCGACCTGCACATTTCCGGCGACGAGCTCTGGCGGCTGCCCACGCGGTTCCGCGACCGGTTTTGACAACCGGGCCGGAAGGCGCACCTTGCCGCCCCACGGCCGCGGACAGCTTCATGGACCAGTTCACCACCTCCTATGTCACGGCCCGCAGCTCCTTCCGGGCCGTGCGCGAGCGGTCCGAGGCGCTGGCCGCTTCGTTGACCGCGGAGGATC
>CAXTVZ010000323.1:0-3781 GCA_964247685.1 uncultured Acetobacteraceae bacterium | reverse complement strand
ACCTACATGCGCCCGGCTCTGGTCCGGATGGACGCGCAGGCCGGGCCGATGCTGCGCGAGACCTTCGCGCCGATCCTCTACGTCGTGCGCACGGGGAGCCTCGGCGCCGCGATCGAGGCCACGAACGCCTCGGTGCACGGGCTTTCCGCCTCGATCTTCACCACGGACCTGCGCGAGGCCGAGCTGTTCATGTCCGCCGCCGGCGCCGTGTGCGGCCTGGTGAACGTCAACATGGGCACGTCCGGGGCGGAGATCGGCGGCGCGTTCGGCGGCGAAAAGGAGACGGGCGGCGGCCGCGAGTCGGGGTCGGATGCCTGGAAGGGCTACATGCGGCGGGTGACCAGCGCGATCAATTACGGGCGCGCCCTGCCGCTGGCTCAGGGCGTGTCGTTCGACGTGTGACCGTCGAGGCCGCGTCGGAGCGTGGCGCCGGCGTGGCTGGCGGGGTCGAGGAGGCCGCGGCGCAGGAACAGGTCGATCAGCACGAGGTTCACGTTGAACTTGAACGCGTCGGAGTCGCGCACCTCGCGAAAGGCGCGGGCGAGCGGCCAGAGCTCGAAGCTCTCGACCTCGCCGTCCATCGCCTCGGGCTGCCAGTCGGCGGGGAGCACGACGTCGTAGCAGCGCAGCACGTCGCGCCGGAGCCCCTCGGGGCGGGCCATCACGTAGCGGATCGTGCCCACCGGCCTGATCCCGGCGGCGAACGCGCCCCTGAGGCCGCATTCCTCCTCGGCCTCCTTGGCGATCGTCGCCTCGGGCGTCATCCCGGCCGACACGCCGCCGGCCGCCAGGTGGTCGAGCTTGCCGGGATCGAGCAGCTTGTTCGCGGCCCGGCGCGCGACCCAGAGGAAGGTCTCGCCGTTCCGCTCCACCAGCCCGTTCATGTGCACGCCCGTGGCCGCGATGCCGAGGTCGGGCAGAACGCCGCGATCGAGCGTGGCGAGCACGGGGCCGTCCTCGTGCGCCCGCACGTCGAAATCCTCGTCGCGCCATTTGACATGGCCGGCCTCGGCAATCCGCCGGCCGAGCGCGTGCAGCGCCGTCGCGTCGGCGACCGTGACGCTGGCCTGGCCGGGAGCGAGACGCTCGGCGAGTGCTGCCGCCACGTAGCCGATCACCGCGCCCCGGAGACGCAGCTCGCGGCGCCCGCCGGGCAACGTGGTGTTGTTGCAACGTCGGAGATGGCGGGCGAAGCCGGCAAGATCGTCCATTCCCCATGCCTCCCGCCTTTGCACGCGGAGCACAAGGCGCCACATCGGTGGGCATGAACGCGCCCGGGCCCACTTCTCTCCCCACGCTCCCCGAAACCGCGGCGTCCGCCAGGCGGGCCCCCTCGGGCTCGATGCGCGACCTGCTGCCGTATCTCTGGCCGCGCGACGATCCGGGCACGCGATGGCGGGTGGTGGCCGCCATGGCCTGCCTGATCGCGGCCAAGATCGCGACCGTCTACGTGCCGCTGGTCTACAGCCACGCGGTCGATGCGCTCGCCCATCACCGCAACGCGGTGATCGTGGTGCCGGCGGGGCTGGTGGTGGGCTACGGCCTGCTGCGGATTGCCTCGGGCGGGTTCGGCGAGCTCCGCGACGCGGTGTTCGCGCGGGTCAAGCAGCGGATCATCCGGCGGGTGTCGCTCGAAACGTTCCGCCACCTGCACGCGCTGTCGCTGCGCTTCCATCTCGACCGCTCCACGGGGGGTGTCTCCCGGGCGATCGAGCGTGGCCAGGTGGCGATCGACACGATCCTGCGGCTCGGCGTGTTCAACATCGTGCCGACGCTGGTCGAGGCGCTGCTGGTGGTGGGGTTCATCTGGCGGGCGACCGACTGGCGCTTCGCCGCCGTCACCCTCGCCGCCGTGGTGGCCTATGTCGGCTTCACGCTCGGCTTCACCCAATGGCGCATCAAGATCCGCCGCCAGATGAACGACAGCGACACCGAGGCCAGTACCAAGGCGATCGACTCGCTGCTCAACTACGAGACGGTCAAGTATTTCGGCAACGAGGGGCACGAGGCCCGGCGCTTCGACGACGCGCTGTCGCGCTACGAGCGCGCGGCCGTGCGGACGCAGGTCTCGCTGAACATGCTCAACCTCGGCCAGCAGGTGATCATCGCGCTGGCGCTGACCGTGATCATGCTGATGGCGGCGCAGGGCGTGGTCGCCGGCACCCTCTCGATCGGCAAGTTCGTGCTGGTGAACACCTATCTGATGCAGCTCTACGTGCCGCTGAACTTCCTCGGCTTCGTCTACGCCTCGCTGCGGCAGAGCTTCATCGACACCGAAGCGATGTTCAAGCTGCTGACCGAGAGCCAGGAGGTGCGCGACGCGCCGAATGCCGCGACCCTGCCCCCCAGCCTGCACGACGCGCCGGCCGCCGCCGTCGAGTTCCGCGACGTGAACTTCAGCTACCGTCCCGACGTGCCGATCCTGCGCCATGTCTCGTTCACCGTGCCCCCAGGCGGCAAGCTCGCGATCGTGGGGCCGACCGGGGCCGGCAAGTCGACGGTCAGCCGCCTGCTGTTCCGCTTCTACGACGTCACCGGCGGCCGCATCCTGGTGGACGGCATGGACATCCGCGAGCTCCGGCAGTCGAGCCTGCGCGAGGCGATCGGCGTGGTGCCGCAGGACACCGTGCTGTTCAACGACACGGTCCGCTACAACATCGCCTACGGCCGCATCGGCGCCGACGATGCCGCGGTCGAGGAGGCCGCCTCGCACGCCCAGGTGCATGACTTCGTCTCGAGCCTGCCGGACGGCTACGGCACCCGCGTCGGCGAGCGCGGCCTGAAGCTCTCGGGCGGCGAGAAGCAGCGCGTGGCGATCGCGCGCACCATCCTGAAGGATCCCCGCATCCTGATCCTCGACGAGGCCACCAGCGCGCTCGACACCGCGACCGAGCGCGAGATCGACGCGGCACTCAAGGACGTCTCGGCGCGCCGCACCACGCTGGTGATCGCGCACCGGCTCTCGACCGTGGTGGATGCCGACGAGATCCTGGTGCTCGACCACGGCGAGGTGGTGGAGCGCGGCAGCCACGCGACGCTGCTCGCCGCCGACGGGCTCTACGCCAACATGTGGCGCATCCAGGCCGAGGCGGCTGAAGCGGCCGAAATGGCGGCCGCCGAGGGTGCGGCACTTTCCGCGGCACCGGCGGATGCCATCTGAACCTCGACCAGGGAGGCGCGCGGCGCCATGGACAGCATGATCAACAGCGCACGACCGGAGGACCTTCCGGAGGAGCTCGCCCAGGCCGGTGCGATGATCGACAAGGTGATCGAGCACCTGCTGGAGCGGAAGGTCGCGCCGCTGGCGATCGCGTCGGCCCTGCTGGGTGGCTCGATGGGGCTGCTGTCGCGCACGCTCGGCAATGCGGCGCTGCTGTCGGTGCTGGACCAGGCGACCACGTCGGTCCGCTCGGGCGAGTTCGACGCGTTCGCGGTGCCGCCCACCGAGGGGAACGCTTGACGCGGCGCATTCGCGTCGTCATAAGCCCGCCTTCCCGAACCACCCAGGGTTTCGCCTCATGTCGCGCCGCTGCCAGATCACGGGCAAGGGTGTGCTGACCGGTAACAACGTCAGCCACGCCAACAATAAGTCCCGCCGCCGCTACCTGCCCAATCTGCAGGAAGCGTCGATCATGTCGGACGCGCTCGGCGGCACCGTGAATATGCGCGTGACCACTGCTGGGCTGCGCACGATCGAGCACAATGGCGGGCTCGATGCGTTTCTGCTGACGACGCCGAACCGGAAGCTGCCGGAAGAGGCGCAGACGCTGAAGCGGCGGAT
>CAXTVZ010000322.1:0-3822 GCA_964247685.1 uncultured Acetobacteraceae bacterium | reverse complement strand
GGCCAGGGCTCTGCCCTGGACCCGCTGGGGCCTTGGCCCCAGACCCCTTTACATTCGGCAGGTCCAGGAGGGCCTTCCCTCCTGGCGGGGTCCAGGGGCAGCGCCCCTGGGAAAGGCTTGCGGTTGCGACTGATTCGCACATAACTGCGCCTGATTCACCTGGGAGATCCCTCGTTGCCCGCACTCCGCCTCGCAGCCGCCCTGCTCGCCGCCTCTACGCTCGGCCTCCCCGCTTACGCCGCCGGCACGCTGACGCTCTACAGCGCCCAGCACGAGCAGCTCACCGACGGGCTCGCGCAGGAGTTCACCAAGCAGACCGGCATCGGCGTGAAGGTACGCAGCGGCGAGGGCCCGGAGATCGCCAACCAGATCGCCAAGGAAGGCGCCCACGCCCCGGCCGACGTCTACTGGACCGAGAACTCCCCCGAGCTGTTCCTGCTCGACGAGAAGGGCCTCCTCGCCCCCGTGCAGCCCGCCACCCTCGCCGCGGTCCCGAACAGATACAGCGCGCCCGACGGCACCTGGGTCGGCGTCCTCGCCCGCGAGAACGTCGTCGCCTTCAACCCCAGGCTGATCGGCGAGGACAAGCTTCCCGCCCACCTGCTCGATTTCGCCAAGCCCGAATGGAAGGGCCGCGTCGCGATTGCGCCGAGCGACGCCGACTTCCTGCCGCTGGTGGGCGCGGTCGTGGCCCTGCACGGGCGTGATGCGGCACTCGCCTGGCTGCGCGGCCTGAAAGCCAACGCCCAGGTCTTCGACGACGACGAGGGCGTGGTGGCCGCGGTCGATCGCGGCACGGTCGCCACCGGCCTGATCAACAACTACTACTGGGCCCGTCTGCGCACCGAGCAGGGTGCCGCCAAGACCGCGAGCCAGATCCATCATTTTGCCGGCGGCGATGTCGGCGGCCTGGTGAACGTCTCGGGTGCGGCCGTGCTCAAGACCGCGCCGAACAAGGCCGCCGCTCAGCGCTTCCTGGCGTTTCTGGTCAGTCCGAAGGTGCAGGCGGAAATCGGCGCAGCCGACGTCGACTTCGAATATCCGCTCGCACCCGGGGCCGCGCCAAATCCGCTTCTCCGCCCGTTCAGCACGCTCCAGCCGCCGGCGATCACGCTCAAGCAGATCGGCGACGACCAGGTGGCAGGCGAACTTCTGCGCGAGACCGGCCTGATCTGAGCGGCAAGGTGTCGGGGGCGTTGTTCCGGCTCACGCGCGCCCGTCCACCGATCCTGCGCCCCTCGCTTCTGCGTCTGGTCGCGGCGGCGATCGCGGCCTTCGCACTGCTGCCGATCGCCGCCACCGTCTTGCAGGCCTGCGAGGTCAGCTGGACCGAGCTCACCGCCACCCTGTTCCGCCCGCTGGTGGGCGAGCTCCTCGTCAACACGCTGAGCATGACGGTCGCCACCACCGCCGTGTGCGCGCTCGTGGGCACGTGCACGGCCTGGCTGGTGGAGCGCACGACACTGCCCGGACGCCGCCTGTGGCGGGTGCTCGCCGTGGTGCCGCTCGCGATCCCGCCCTTCATCAGCTCGTTCGGCTGGGTGTCGCTCAGCCCGGACCTGCAGGATTTCGCGGGCGCGCTGCTGGTGGTGAGCTCGGCCTATTTCCCCCTCGTTTTTCTCCCCGTGGCGGCCGCGCTGCGCGGCATGGACCCCGCTCTCGAGGAGGCTGCCCGCTCGCTCGGCCGCGGACCGTGGGGCACCTTCTTCCGCGTCGTGCTGCCCCAGCTCCGCCCCGCGCTGCTGGGCGGCATGCTGCTGGTGGCGCTCAACCTGCTGGGTGAATTCGGCGCCTTCACCCTGCTGCGCTTCCGCACCTTCACCACCGAGCTCTACGCCGAATATCGCACCGGCTTCGACGGACCCGGCGCCTCGCTTCTCGCGGTGGTGCTGCTCGGGCTCTGCCTCGTCTGCCTTGCGCTCGAGCTCCGCGTGCGCGCTCACGGACGCTACGCACGGGTGAGCCGCGGCGCCGCACGCGCCAGCGTGCCGCACCGGCTCGGCTGGCTCGTGGTGCCGGCGCTCGCCTGGGTCGCGGGCCTGGCGGTGGCCACCCTCGGCGTGCCGCTCGGCATGATCGCCTACTGGCTGACCCAGCACGGGGCAGCCGCGATCACGCCGTCCGAGGTGTCGGCCGGCCGCCTGCTCGCCGCCACCTGGTCGTCGCTGTCGCTCGCGGCGATGGGGGCGGCCGCCACCGTGGTGCTGTCGCTGCCGCTCGCCTTCCTGGCCGCGCGCGACGAGGGCCGGCTGGTGATGCTGCTCGAGCGCGCGTGCTTCGTGACCCAGGGCGTGCCGGCGATCGTCGTCGCCCTCGCGCTGATCACGCTGACGCTCTGGGGTGCGGCCCCGCTCTATCAGAGCACCGCGCTGCTGATCGCCGCCTACGCCACCCTGTTCCTGCCGCTCGCCCTGGTCTGCGTGCGCGCAGCCCTGCTGCAGGTGCCGCGCCGGCTTGAGGAGGTCGGGCGGTCGCTCGGGCTCGGCCCCGCCGCGGTGGCGACGCGCATCGTGCTGCCGCTCGCGGGCTCCGGGATCGGCGCGGCGCTGGCGCTGGTGTTCGTGGCCGTGGTGACCGAGCTCACGGCGACGCTGCTGCTGGCCCCGATCGGCACGCGCACGCTGGCCACCGAGGTCTGGGCCGACACGTCGACGCTTGCCTTCGCCGCGGCCGCCCCATACGCGGCACTGATGGCCGCGATCTCGATGGTCTCCACCTTCCTGCTCGGCCGCGGCTTCGGCGGCGCGGCCCTCGCGGCTCTTCGCTGAAGGCATGGCGGATCTGCGCGTCGAAGGGCTGACCAAGCGCTTCCGGGGGCCGCTCGTGCTCGCGGGCGTCGATCTCGCGGTAGCGTCCGGCAGCCTGGTCGCGATCCTGGGCCGCTCCGGCTCCGGCAAGACCACGCTGCTGCGGGTCATCTGCGGCTTCGAGCAGGCCGATCGCGGGCGCGTGCTGATCGCCGGCGAGGTGGTCTCGGGCCCCGATCGCGCTTTGCGGCCCGAGCGGCGCCGCATCGGCTACGTGCCGCAGGAAGGCGCGCTCTTCCCGCATCTGACGATCGGGGAGAACGTCGTGTTCGGCCTGCCCCGACGCGCGCGACGCGCCGCACGCGGAGCCGCCGACCTGCTGGCGCTGGTCGGCCTCCCCGCCGACTACGCCAGGCGCTACCCGCACCAGCTCTCGGGCGGCGAGCAGCAGCGCGTGGCGCTGGCCCGGGCACTCGCCCCCGAGCCGCGCCTGGTGCTGCTCGACGAGCCGTTCTCCTCGCTCGATGCCGCACTCCGCGTCGAGACTCGCGAGGCGGTGGCGGCCGCCCTCGCCCAGGCGGGTGCGACCGCGATCCTGGTCACCCATGACCAGGCGGAAGCGATGTCGATGGGCTCCGAGGTCGCCGTGCTGCGCCAGGGACGCATGGTGCAGACCGCGACGCCCGACCTGCTCTACCGCCGCCCCGTGGACCTCGCACTGGCCCGCTTCGTGGGCGACGCGGTGGTGCTGCCCGGCCTCGCACGGGGTGCGGCGGTCACCTGCCCGCTCGGCACGCTGGCCCTCGCCACGGGCATGCCGGAGGGCCCGGTGGACGTGATGCTGCGCCCGGAACAGCTCGTGCTGGCACCCGCCAGCGCCGCCACCGCCCTCGCCCGCGTCGACGCCGTCACCTTCTACGGCCCCGATGCGCGGGTTCGTCTCACGCTTCTCGCCTGTGGGACCGCGATCGAGCTGATCGCCCGCACGCCCGGCCACCTCGCTCCCGCCCGCGGTGACACCGTCGCCGTTACGGTCACGGGCGAGGTCGCGACCTATGGCGCCCGGACCGAAGAA
>CAXTVZ010000321.1:0-3830 GCA_964247685.1 uncultured Acetobacteraceae bacterium | reverse complement strand
CACCATCGGCAACGGCGCCTTCGACGGTTGCCGCCGGAGGATCGCCTCGCGCCAGGCACTCGGCAGCAGGCTCACGAACCGCGCGCCCAGCCCGATCCAGAACGGGAACACGATGCGACGCGGCGCCCTCTCGATGCCGGTCAGGATCCGGCGCACGGCTTCCTCGACGTCCACGATCCCCGGCATTGGAAAATCGTTCGGCGCAGTCATCGGCGTGCGCACGAAGCCGGGACAGACCGAGGTGAGCGCGATGCCATGCGGCGCCAGGTTCGGGGCCGTGCCTACGGCCCAGACGTCGATCGCGGCCTTCGACGCGCAGTAGGCCGGCGAGTTCGTGTACGGGATCAGGGCTGCCACCGAGGCGATCACGACGATGCGCCCGCGCATCCCGTCGGAACCGCGAGGCTGGGCGCGCATGCCGTCGATCGCGGGCAGCACCGTGTTGAGCACGCCGCCGAGGTTCACGTCGAAGGAATGGCGGATCTGGGCGGCGGTCTCGATCCCGTCGGCCGGGATGCCGTAGGCGACGCCCGCACTCGCGAACACGAGGTCGTACGGGCCGTTCGCACCCACGATCCGCTCGAGCAGCGCCCCGTCGGTGACGTCGGCCACCACCGGCTCGACCTGGCCGCCGCGCGCCCGGACGGCGGCCGCGACACTCACCAGCCGGTCCTCGTCGCGCGCGATCAGGACGAGGCGGCGACCTGGCCGGCTCAGGGCGAGTGCGAGGGCCTCGCCGATGCCGCTGGAGGCACCGGTGATGAGAATGCGGTCCTGCTTCATGCGAGGAGGATAGGGGAGCCGGGCCGCGTGAGAAAGCCGCGCACTTTACTCGGGCTGCGGACACACCGACACGCCAGTGCGGCGAGCGTGGGAGTGCCGCATGTTCCGCATCCTCAGCGTGGCGCACCGCATCGAGCCCGCCCGCGCGCCGACGCTGCTGGTGGCGTGCCTGCTGGTGCTGCTGGTCGCGCGCGACGCCTCCAACGACATGGTCGCGAGCCTGATCGAGAGCCCGGGCGCGGGGTTCGTGTTCCAGGGCGTGCTGATGCTGTTCGCATTCGCCGCCTGGTTCTTCGCGCGCGCCGCCCTCGGGCTGCACGATGCGGTGGCCGCGGGCGAGCGGCCGCGGCCGGGTCCGGCGCTCGCGGTGCGGCTGTGGGTCTGGTGGCCGCGCGTGCTGTTCGGCGCGGTGGCCGCGATCGGGGCGGCCGTGAGCCTGCGCAGCGCGGCGACGCTCCAGGCGCTGCTCTGCCTGCTCTGGGCGGTGGCCGGGGTGGTGCTGCTCGAACGTCGCGACCGGCGGTGCCCGTGTCCGCCGCCCCAGCGTTCTCGGCTGCCATGGCAGGCGGCCTGTCCGTTCGGGCGGCCAGGCTGGTGGATCGCGCGGGTCATGGTGGCGGTCGGGCTCGCCGCGTTCGCGCTGGCGGCGGCGGAAAGCTACGGGCTGCGACTGGGCGTCGACCTGCCGGCGCTGCTGAGCCGGGCCGCCCCGAGGGTGGGTGCGGCAGTGCTCTGCCTGCTGCTGATCATGGGCCCGCTGACCGCGGCGACGATGCTGGCGGACCATTACCCCTGGCGGCGAGGCCGTCTCGGCACGTTCCGGGTGCCGGTGCTGATGCTGGTGGGCGGGACGCTGCTGGGGGCCGCTCAACTGCTGCCCCTGCACCAGCTGCGCATCGCGACCGCGCCCGGACCCGCGGTGGCCGACCGGGTGGGGCTCGACGACATCCTCGCCTCGTTCGTCGCGACCTGCGGCGCCGCCGACGAGGACACGCCGGTGCGGCCGGTGATCGTCGCCCTGTCGGGGGGCGCCTCGCGGGCGGCGCTGTGGGGGGCGCGGGTGCTGCGCGACGTCGATGCGGCGGCGCGCGACGCACATACCGCGGTGTTCGCGGTGAGCTCGGTGTCGGGCGGCTCGCTGGGCGCTGCGGCCTACCTGGCGCTCCGGCGCGACGACATCGATGCCGCGCGCACGGGCGAGGCACGCTGCCACCTGGCCGCCTCGCCGGCGCGGGACCAGGCGCTGGTGGAGCATCTCAGCGCCGACATGCTGGGGCCGCTGCTGGTGGGCACGATCCTGGACGACTCCGCCCGCGCCCTGATGGCGCCCGCGATGCTGCTGGTCGCAGGGCAGCGGGTGCCCCGCGGTGGCGACCGGGCGGAGGCGCTCGAGCGCGGCTTCTCCCGCGCCTGGGGCCATCCCGACGGCGTGCCCGGCTGGCACGGGTTCGAGGAGAACTTCCTGTCGTTCTTCTACGAGGGTGGCACCTGGCGCGCCGGGATGCCGATCTGGATCTCGAACGGCACCGACGTGCGCGACGGGCGGCGACTGCTCACCAGTCCGGTCCGGCCGCTGGAGGGGGCCGACCAGCCGGACGGCGTGGTGCGCGATCCGGACTGGCCCTTCTGGACGGCAGGCGATGTGCTCGCATTGCTGGGCGCGGACGTCCCGTTCTCGACCGCGATCCACAACTCGGCGCGCTTCCCCCTGCTCTCGCCGACCGGCGCGGTGACGCCGCTCCATCCTGTCACGGACCCGGCCGCGCGCGGCTTCGGCCGGTCGCCACCGCAGATCGTCGATGGCGGGTATTTCGAGAATTCGGGCCTGAGCACCGCGGTCGAGCTCGCGACCTGGCTGCGCGGTCGCGCCGCGCATGGCCGACCGGTCGACCCCGTGATCGTGCTGGTCACCGCCGACGCCGAACCCGCGACGGGGGCGGACGACGTCGCGCGCTGCGACAGCGGCCCGGCCTGGGCGCCCGACGCGTTCGAGAGCGGGTCGGAGGTGGCCCAGATCATGGCGCCCGTGGCCACGTTGTTCGCCACCCGCGACGGCCACGCGGCCTACGCGCTGGAGCGGGCGCGCCATGCATTCTGCGGCCCGAAGGGCGACCCCACGTCGAACCGCTTCTTCCATTTCTACCTGCACGCGCCGCCGGGCGACGAGGCGATCCCGCTCAACTGGACGCTCTCCGCCCGCACCGCGGCCACGATCTGGCGCGGCATGCGCGACGACAATCGCGGCGAGCTCGCGGCGCTGCGCGCGGCGTTGCGCTCTCCCCGCTCGAACCCCGACGCGTCGAGTGCTACAGCACCGCGGACCGGCCACTCGACTGCGCGGCTGGCCGAGAGGGAAGCCGACAGTGCCGGAGCCCGGACCCAGTGAACGTCGCGGCTTGTGCCTGGTCATCGCGGCACCCTCGGGCGGCGGCAAGAGCACGATCGCCAACGCGCTGCGCGCCTCCGACCAGGACCTCGCCCACTCGATCAGCGTGACGACCCGCGCGCCCCGGCCCGGCGAGGTCGACGGGGTGCATTATTTCTTCCGAGATGAGGCGGAATTCGGCCGGATGGCGGCGGCGGCCGAGCTCGTGGAGTGGGCGCATGTGTTCGGGCGCTCCTACGGCACGCCGCGCGCACCCGTCGAGGCGGCGCTGGCCGGCGGGCGCGACATGGTGTTCGACATCGACTGGCAGGGGCATCGCCAGCTTCGCGCGGCGCTGCCGGGCGACGTGGTGGGGGTGTTCATCCTGCCGCCGAGCCTTGACGTGCTGGAGAACCGGCTGCGCGGACGCGGCCAGGACGGCGAGGCGGAGATCCGGCGCCGGATGGACGCAGCGTTCGACGAGTGCAGCCACTGGGACGAGTTCGACCATGTGGTGGTGAACGAGAACCTCGATCGCGCGATCGCGGAGACTCGGGCGGTGTTGCAGGCGGCGCGCACGAGTGCGGGGCGGCAGGCGTTTCGGGCGCGGCGGATCGTGCAGAGGTAGTAAGGCCAGGGGCTCTGCCCCTGGACCCCGCTGGGGCCTTGGCCCCAGACCCCT
>CAXTVZ010000320.1:0-3853 GCA_964247685.1 uncultured Acetobacteraceae bacterium | reverse complement strand
CGCCCTTAACGGGGTCCAGGGGCAGAGCCCCTGGCCTTCCTTGCCGCGCCCCCGATTCCGAGCCGCTCCTGCGCCCCCCAATGCCGCGCCCCGGTCAGAAACGTCACCCAGCCGAGTGCCGCGCCGACATGGCGGAGGATCTGGAAGCTGAACGGCTCGAGGAGGATCGCAAGCAGGCCCTGCGCGGGCTTCAGCGCGCGCGGGTCGCCGATCCAGCGTCGGTAGAGATGCATCGACCAGGCCCCGAAAGCGAGGTCGATCGCGAGCTTGGCGCCGATCACCGAGAACACCGCCTCGAGCAGCGACACCCGTCCTGCCACGACGTAGACGACCAGCAGCACCGTGCCGGCAAGCCCGTAGAGCGGTTGCAGCGTGTCGATCGCCTTGACCGGCAGCATCGCGGTCCCGGTGTTTCCGTAACGCGGATTGCCGACCATGTGGCGATACCAGAGCTGGGTTTGCAGGAACCCGCCGAACCAGCGGCTGCGCTGGCGGAGGAAGGTGCGGAACGTGCTGGGCGCGTCCGTGCGGGCATGCGCACCGCCGATCACCGCGGTGTGGCAGCGCTCGCCCACCCGGCCGGCATGGTCGCGCAGGCGGTGGGTAAGTTCGTAGTCCTCGACAAGGCAGTCGGGATCGAAGCCGCCCACCGCGAGCAGCGCGCGACGGCGGTAGCAGCCGAACGCACCCGAGATCAGCAGCAGCCCGTCGGCCCGCATCCACGCGTAGCGCGACAGAAAATTGCGGACATATTCATAGGTTTGGAACCACTGCAGGACGCGGCCCTGCGCGGACGGTCCGCAGAGCGGCGTGAGCACCCCCGTGGCCGCCGCGAGATGCGGATCGTCGGCGAAGGCGCGGCTCATGGCGGCGAGTGCCGGCGGATCGAGCAGCGTGTCGGCATCCACGGTGACGACGAGCTCGGTGGTGGCCAGCCCGCACGCCGCGTTCAGCGCGCGCGCCTTGCCGCCATGCGGGAGGCGGAGCCAGCGCAGCGCCGGATGCACCGGGCTCGGCAAGCTGAGCCCGCCCGGGACGGAGAAAAGCCCGTAGCGCCCCTCGAGCAGCGCCGCAGTGCCGTCCGTGGAACCGTCATCGGCGATGACGATGACGGCGGCGGGTTCGGTCTGCGCGAGCAGGCACGCGAGGGTCACCGGCAGGCTCGCCGCCTCGTTATGGGCCGCGACCACCACCGTGCAGGTCGGGCGGGCCGACGCGCCCGCGATCGCGGGCTCGGGGGGCGTGATGCGAAACGTGCGCGCGAACACGAAGGCGAGCAGGGCGGTGTCGTAGAGGATGTAGACGATACCGGCCGACCAGGCGAACACGCCGCCGCCGAAGAAGGAGCGCACGATCAGCGCGCACCAGAGCAGCAGGGCGGCCGCATGGATCAGCTTGCCCGCCGCCGGCGTCGGTGGCGGGTTGAAGCGGGGCGAGAGCGCTTCGCGGGTCCGTCCCAGCGTGTCGGCGATGGTGGTGGCGGTCATGGAAGCCTCTTGCCACGGATCGCGCCGCGCGCAGAACTGCCTCGAACGGCACGCCGACCGGGCCGGATGGGAGAGAGCACGCCGTATGCGCGATCACGAGCGGTACACGCGGGTGGCCATGCTGCTTCACTGGACGGTGGCGGTGCTCATCATCGCCAACGTGGCGCTGGGCTGGCTCGCCGGCTTCCTGCCCGACGCCGCAGTGCGGCCGACCATCAACCTGCACAAGTCGATCGGGCTCACGGTGCTCGGCCTGGTCGCACTCCGTATCCTGTGGCGGCTGACGCATCGGCCACCGCCGTTTCCCGCGAGCTACGCACCGGCCGAGCGCGTGGGGGCACATGCCGCGCATGCGCTGCTCTACGTGCTGATCCTCGGCATTCCACTGTCGGGCTATCTTCACGACAGCGCCTTCGCTCAGGCGGCGCAGCATCCGTTGACGCTATTCGGGCTGGTGGAGATCCCGCGCCTGCCCGCGTTCATGGCGCTCGATCCGGCGACCAAGCAGCGCGTGCACGGATTCTTCTTCGCGATGCATGTGTGGCTCAACTACGCACTCTACGTGCTGCTCGCGCTGCATGTCGCCGGCGCGCTGAAGCACCAGCTCATCGACCGCAAGCCGGAACTTCGGCGCATGTTCTCCTGAGCCGGCAACGCGAAGATCATAGCTGCTAGAACGCGAGCCTGGCACCGGCTCGAGGGGGATCGCGCCGACCCGCTCGTGGGCCGCGCAATGGATGAAGCTCCGATCGGACGAGACTAAATCGCCCGCGACAAAGCGTCATGCACCGCCCGGATTGTCGAGGATGTAGTCCGCGACGACGCTCGATGCGAGCAGGCGCCGCCCGTTCGGGAGGTCGTTGTGCTCGATCTTCCTCTCGATCTGCTCGGTCGAAAGTCCGTAGCCGCGCCAGCGGGCCGCAAGCCGCTGCCGCAGAACCAACTCATCGACACGCAGCATGACGGTGATGTCGAACGAGGCGTGCAGCCCGGCCCAGGGCGGTGAGGTGAGCAGCAGGTAGTTGCCCTCGACCACCACGACCCGCACGTCGCGCGAGATTAGCCGCGCACTCGCGCGTGAGATCTCGAGTCCGCGGTCAAACACCGGGACCGCGATCTCGTCCTCCTCGTTGGCCTTCAGCCGCCGCAGCATGTGCCGGAAGCCGCCGACATCGAACGTCTCCGGCGCGCCTTTGCGTGCCAGGAGCGCGCGTGCAACCAGCACGCCGTCGTCGAAGTGGTAGCCGTCCATCGGCAGCACGGCCGCCGCCCCCGGATGCGCCGCGTCGAGGCGGGCGACCACGGTGTCGGCGACGGTCGACTTCCCCGATCCGGGCGCGCCGGCCAGTGCGATCAGGCGCCGCGTGCCCGTGTCCGCCGCCGCGAGTGCCACCAGGCAATCAACATCGATCTCGGGCGCGCGCGCCGACATGACGCCTCCGTCAGTGCTTCGCGGCGGCCGCCTGGTCGAGCGTGTCGAACTCCGCGTCCGTCAGCTCGAGCGCGGCCGCGGCCACGTTCTCCTCGAGATGTGCCACGCGCCCCGTGCCCGGGATCGGCAGCATCACCGGGCTGCGCTTGAGCACCCAGGCGAGCGCCACCTGGCCGGCGGTCGCACCATGCGCCTCGGCGATGCGGTCGACCGGTCCGCCCGGACGCGCGAGCTCGCCCGCGGCCAGCGGATACCAGGGTATGAAGCCGATGTTCTCGCGGGCGCAGTGGTCGAGCACGGCCTCGTCGGCGCGATCGGAGAGGTTGTAGCGGTTCTGCACGGTGACGACCGGGAAGAAGCGCTGCGCCGCCTTGATCTCGTCGACCCCGACCTGGCTCAGCCCGACATGTCGGATCAATCCCTCCTGCTGCATCGCGGCGAGCACACCGAACTGCTCGTCGGCCGGGACTTTCGGGTCGATCCGGTGGAGCTGCCACAGATCGATGCGCTCCACCCGCAGCCGCCGCAGGCTCATCAGCACGCACTGGCGGAGATATTCCGGCCGCCCGAGCGGCGCCCAGATGTTGGGGCCGTGGCGGGTCAGCCCGCCCTTGGTCGCGATCACCAGTCCGTCATACGGATGCAGCGCCTCGGCGATCAGGTCCTCGCTGACGAAGGGGCCGTAGCTGTCGGCGGTATCGATAAAATCCACGCCGAGTTCGGGCAGGCGCTTGAGCACGCGGATCGCCTCCGCCCGATCGCGCGGCTCGCCCCAGATGCCGTCGCCCGTGATGCGCATCGCGCCGAAGCCGAGACGGGTGACGGGCAGGTCAGCCGCAATGGTGAACTTGCCGGAGGAGCTCGCGTCGGTTGCAGGCATGTGGGTTCTCCGTGTGGTCGCGGACTCAACGGAGCCCGGCCGTTGCCGTTCCGA
>CAXTVZ010000319.1:0-3859 GCA_964247685.1 uncultured Acetobacteraceae bacterium | reverse complement strand
GGTCCCTCGACGGCCTTCCCTCCTGGCGGGGTCAAGGGGCAGAGCCCCTTGCCTTAAGAAGAAGGCCCGGTCTTGCGACCGGGCCCGATGCCTCAGTAGTAGCGGAAGTGGTGATGATACCACCCGCGGTGATGATAGTGATGATGATGCCAGTAATAGGGCTGCGCACTGGCGACCGTCGCGATGCCTAGGCTCGACACCATGATCCCGGTCGCAAGCAGCGCACGCGTCAATTGCTTGAACATGCAGGCTCCCTGCTCTTGATCCATGCTCCTTGCGGAACAGCGATGAAAAAGCGCGTGAATGGCAGCTTGGTTCCCGCTCAACCCACCGTCTCGCTCGCTGCGAGAGCCGCGAGATTGACGATCTGCCCGACGGTCGCGTCCATCGGCACGATCTGCGCCGGACGCGCGAGCCCGCGCAGGATCGGGCCGATCGTCGTGGTCTCGCCCAGTCGCGGTGCGAGACGGGTCGCGATGTGCGCGGCCGCGAGGTCGGGCATCACCAGCACGTTGGCACTGCCGGTCAGGCGACAGAACGGATAGAGCGCGCGCAGGTTGGGCTCGAGCGCGATCTCGGGGCTGATGTCGCCGTCGAACTCGAAATCGACACCCATCTCCTCGAGGATGCGGGTCGCCTCGCGGATCACCGGCACGGTCGGGTGCATCGGCTGGCCGAACGTGCTGTGCGAGCAGAGCGCCACGCGCGGCGTCTCGCCGAGACGCCGGGCACTCGCCGCGGCGCCGATCGCGATCTGCGCCAGCTGGGCCGCGGTGGGCTGCTCGGTCACCAGCGTGTCGGCCACGATCAGCGTGAAGCGCGCGCCGAACACGATCGTCTCGCCGAACACGATGCCGCCGGGCGCCGGGTCGAGCGCCAGGCGGATCGTCTCGAGCGCCGCACTCGGCGCGCGGGTGAGCCCCGTGACCATGCCGTCCGCATCGCCCGTCGCCACCATGCAGGCGGCGAACACGTTGCGGTCGATGTTGACCATGCGCTGCACGTCGCGCTCGAGATAGCCCTCGCGCTGCAGCCGCTTGTAGAGGAAATCGGCATAGGCCGCGTTCTGACCGCCGGCGAGCGAGGAGAGCCTGGCGTTGCGGATTTCGATGCCCTCGGGCTTCTGCTGGCCGAGATGGGCGAACACCGCCAACACGCGGTCCTCGCGGCCCACCAGCAGCGGCGTGCCGTACCCCTCGTTGTGGAAGGCGAGTGCGGCGCGCACCATCTTCTCGTCCTCGCCCTCGGCGAACACGATGCGCTTGGGCGTCTGACGCGCGCCCTCGATCAGCAGGTCGATCGCGTTGCGGGCGCTGTCGAGCCTGGCGCCGAGCTCGCGCGCGTATTTCCGCATGTCGGTGATCGGGCGCTTGGCGACCCCGCTGCGCATCGCGGCCTCGGCCACCGCCGGCGGGATGCGCGAGATCAGCCGCGGGTCGAACGCGTTCGGGATGATGTATTCGGGACCGAAGCGGAGGTTGCGCTGGCTCGCGCGATGCACCTCGTCGGGCACGTCCTCGCGCGCGAGTTTGGCGAGCGCCTCGGCGGCGGCGGCCTTCATCGCCTCGTTGATGGTCCGCGCCCGCACGTCGAGCGCGCCGCGGAAGATGTAGGGGAAGCCGAGCACGTTGTTGACCTGGTTCGGGTAGTCCGAGCGGCCGGTGGCGATGATCGCGTCGGGACTGGCGGCGCGCGCCTCCTCCGGCGTGATCTCGGGATCGGGGTTGGCCATCGCGAAGATGATCGGCTTGGGGGCCATCGAGCGGACCATGTCGGGCGTCAGCGCGCCCTTCACCGACAGGCCGAAGAACGCGTCCGCGCCCTCGACCGCCTCGGCCAGCGTGCGCTTGGTGGTCTCGATCGCGTGCGTCGACTTCCACTGGTTGAGGTCGTTTCTCCCCGTGTGGATGACGCCCTTGGTGTCACAGAGAAAGACGTTCTGCTTGCGCAGCCCCATGGTCAGCAGCAGGTCGACGCAGGCGATGCCGGCCGCACCCGCGCCGTTCACCACCAGCGTCGTGTCGGCGAGTTCGCGGCCGGTGAGATGGCAGGCGTTCACGAACCCTGCGGCGGCGACGATCGCGGTGCCGTGCTGGTCGTCGTGAAAGACAGGAATATCCATCAGCTCGCGCAGGCGCTGCTCGATGATGAAGCACTCGGGGGCCTTGATATCCTCGAGGTTGATGCCGCCGAACGAGGGGCCGAGATAGCGCACGCTGTTGATGAACTCGTCGACGTTCTCGGTGTCGACCTCGAGGTCGATGCCGTCGACATCGGCGAAGCGCTTGAACAGCGCGACCTTGCCTTCCATCACCGGCTTGCCTGCCAGCGCGCCGATATTGCCCAGGCCCAGCACCGCGGTGCCGTTCGAGATCACGGCCACCATGTTGCCGCGCGTGGTGTAGTCCCAGGCGAGGTCGGGGTTCTCGGCGATGCGCAGGCAGGGCACGGCGACCCCCGGCGAGTAGGCCAGGCTGAGGTCGCGCGCGGTGGTGAGCGGCTTGCTGATGCGCGTCTCGAGCTTGCCGGGACGGCCGCTCGAATGCAGCGCCAGCGCCTCGTCCGCGGTGAAGCTGAGCCGGGTGGCGGGCTTGTCGTCGGCCATGTTTTTTATGTCTCCCTTGGGCGGCCGCGCAACATACGCCCGCGCTCGCGGGGCGCAACGGCCGCCGCGAGCCTGTATGCTCGCTGCCATGAGCACGATCGACGCGCCCGTCCCCGAAGCAAAAGGGGCCTCGCCCGCCATGGCGCAGTGGTTCCTCTTCAAGGAGGCCCATCCCGAGGCGCTGATCTTCTTCCGGATGGGCGACTTCTACGAGCTGTTCTTCGCCGATGCCGAGGCGGCGGCGGGGCCGCTCGGGGTGGCGCTCACCGCGCGCGGCGAGCATGGGGGCCGGCCGATCCCGATGTGCGGCGTGCCGGTGCATGCGGCCGATGCCTATCTGGCGCGGCTGATCCGGGGCGGCTTTCGCGTGGCGATCGTCGAGCAGATGGAGAAGGGCCCGTCCGAGGGCGGCCCGAAGCGCTCGGCCAAGGTGCCGCTGGCCCGCGAGGTGGTGCGGCTGGTGACGCCGGGCACGCTCACCGAGGAGGCGCTGCTCGAAGGGGGGCGCCCGAGCCTGCTGCTGGCGATCGCCGCCGACGGGCCGGACCGGGTGGGGCTGGCGATCCTCGACGTGGCCGGCGGCACGATCGAGACGGAGGCATGTGCGGCGTCGGGGCTCGCGGAAGCGCTGGCGCGGATCGACCCGGCCGAGATCCTGGCCCCCGACACGCTCGGACTCGGCGCGTTGGCGGACCGCCGGGCGCCCGCACCGCTCGCACCGCCACCCACGGCCGCGCGGGCGCGGGCGGCCGCGGCGTTCGGGGCGGCGAGCCTCGACGCATTCGGCGCATTCACGGACGCGGAAGCGATGGCACTCGCGCTCGCCCTCGACTACGCGCGGATCGCGGGCGCCGGCACGCTGCCGCGCCTGACCCCGCCCGCCGCGCGGCGGGCGGCGGGCTTCCTCGGGATCGATGCGGCGACGCGCGCGAGCCTCGACCTGGTGCGGGCGCGCGACGGCAGCGAGAACCACACGCTGCTCGCCGCGGTCCGCCGCACGCTCACGCCGCAAGGGGGGCGCCTGCTCGCGCAGCACCTCGCCTGCCCGCTCGACGACGCCCCCGCGATCGCCGCGCGCCAGGAGGCCTGGTCGCAGCTTGCCCGCGACGCGGCCCTCGCCGCACGGGTGCGGACGGCTCTTCGCGGCGCGCCCGACGCGGCGCGCGCGCTGGGACGGATCGGCGCCGGGCGCGGCTGCCCGCGCGATCTGGGCGCGATCCGCGACGCGCTGGCCGCCGCCGACGAGGCCGGCGC
>CAXTVZ010000318.1:0-3884 GCA_964247685.1 uncultured Acetobacteraceae bacterium | reverse complement strand
TCGGCCTGCCACTTGTCGAACAGCGTGACCGCCATGCGGCCCCAGCCCTCCGGCGAGTAGCGGCCGGACGCGTCCTCCAGCAGATGCCCGTCGCCGGCATGGTCGATGCCGCCGACCACCAGGCCGATCTCGTCGGAACGCTCGTCCTCCTCGCCGGAGCAGCCGGAGGGGTCGACGGCGACCACGATGCGCTTCAGGCCGCGGCGGATCTCGTCGATGTTGGCGTCGGTGACTGCGGCCGCCCGCCGGAAGCGATCAGCGCTCCACAGCGCACCGTCGACCGCCGAGAGATACTCGCCGAGCAGGAAGCGGCGGCGCTCCTTGTCAGGCAGCGCCTCGAGTTGCGCGAGATATTCCGGCGCCAGGTTGTGGCGATTGGAGTCCGGGTTAAGCAGCATCGTCGCGTAGGCGCCTGGATCGACGAGCGGCTCGCCCGACTTCGGCTCGATACCCTTCTCCCACAGTGCGTAGAGCCAGTGAGACTGCGTCGGCGGGTTCGCGTCGACATATTCCTTGAGCGCCAGCCCGGTCTGCTGCGCCAGACGGGTGAGCAGCATGTTGCGGGCGCTGTAGCTGATCTGCGACGCCTCGTTGAGGTAGACGGTCGCGAACTCCTTGCCGAGGACCTTCTCGGTGCGCTCCTTGTCGTCGAGACCGCCGAACCAGATCTCGGACCCGTTCGGCAGGGTCACGTACCAGTCCGTCTTATCGATCTTGTAGGGCACCTGCGGGTAGCAGAGCTTCATCATCTTGGGCAGCGTGTCCAGGACGATAGCCGTCTTCACGGCATTGAAGGCGTGCCGGAACACCCCGTGCCGGCTCCCTGGCGCCTTGATCGCTCGAGTGACGACAGCCCGGGTCAACAGGAACGTCTTGCCGCTGCGGGACCCACCCCGGAGCAGGATGTGTCCGGCTGAGCTGCCGAGAAGCCGATTTGCCTGTGTCTGAAGAGGCGTGAGGCTAAAGGGCGGCGTCATCGCTGACGATGTTCACCACCATGGCCGGCTTCTGGGAGTTATCCTTGTCGAACAGGCCGAGATGCTTGCAGAGCTTCTCAAGGGCGCTGTTCTTGTCCCACAGCTTGATCTTGGTGACGGTGTAGTACTCGCCGTCCTCGCCCGGGTCCTTGCGCTTGTCCACCTCGATGCCGGCGACGGCGGCCGCAGCGTCGTCAGTCCATTCGCCGGGGTTGAGCAGGCGATCGTCACGGAACATGCGCCGGACGTCGCTCAGGCCGAGCCGAGCGAGCTCCCGAAGCACGTTGTCGGCCGTGATGCCGACCCGGGCCGCGCGAGCGGCTTGCGCCTCAGCCACGGCGGCCTGAACATTGACATTGGTCAACAGCCGGCTGGCCTGCTGCACCGCAGTCTTCTCGCTATAGCCGGCTCGTATGGCCGCTCGGGTGGCGTTCAGGTCGACGAGATACTCGTCCACGAACCGACGCTGCTGAGGCGTCAGGTTCGCCATCTCAAACCTCGTCGAGCACAAAAAAGCCGGCCATTCCCGACGGAATACCGGCCAAAGACACCGCCGGCACACGTCCCGCCAGCATGAATCTCCGATGCGGTAAAACCGTCTATGTTGTCAAGCTGTTTCAACATTTAATTTTGCTTCAACGCACCGACGATGCCGTCGATCGCCTTGGCGTGCCACGTGCGCAACGCTTCGTGGTTGGTGTTGAACGCCTGCCCGAGCCGTCGCCAGCTCCACCGATGCCGCCCGGTCACCGGGTTCACCAGTGCCCGCATCATGACCAGCCGCCGCAGGAATGCCCCACCATGTCGGCTGTAGCGATCGTCGGCGCCGGGCCCATTCCGGGAGAGCGGGATCAGCGCCATCCACTGCCAGGCCTCGTCCATGCGGCTGATCGCGTCGGCTGACGGCACCGATGGCCGGATGTCCTCCGGGTCGTAACCGTAGGCCTCGACGGCTGCGTGCACGACGTCAGGCCACGCTGCGGCCATGCCGGCGGGCAGGCAGCCCTTGCCGGGGAGCGCGAGCAGAGTGCGACCTGCCTCCTCCAGCCGGTAGATGACCGTCTCGGCGTCAAGCACGCGCTCACGCTGGCGGCGCGCGCCATGCCAGGATCGTCGGAACTCGAGCTGCTGCTCGGGAGTCATCAAGTGTGCTACCGGTTTCGTCGGCATTGCGTTCATCAGCCCCAGCCCTGCTTGCGGTCGGTTCCAAGATATTTCCACCGGTGCATCGTCTGCTCGCGTAGGCGCTGCACGTTCAGGTCCTGCAGCTCCCTGACGTGCTGCTCCGACCAGCGGAGCCTCCGCGTCACGACAGCCAGCCACACGGCAAGCGCGACCATCGGCGCGGCGGCAACGACTGCCAGGAGGCGCATTGGGTTCACAGCGCCCTCTCCGCGTTGTCCTGCTCGGCCGCCTGCAGCCGCACGAACCGCCCACGAGGCCCGCGCAGCACCGCGTGCGGCCGATACCGCATCACCTCGACCCGGCAGCCCTCCGGAACCGCCACAGGCGCGTCTGTGAGCCGCTCAGGGCGCACGGCGGCATCCAGCAGCACGAGATCGGCCGGCGTGGGCTCAGGCAGTGTCAGGCGGGCTTCCAGCGTCGCGATGGTGCCCTGCGCGTCGGTCAGCAGCCGGCTGGTGTCGGCGACGGTGGCTTCGAGCAAGCGGATGACGTCGCTTGATTCGGTTAGGCGGTGAGTAACTTGGCGTAAAACCTGCTCACGCTTGCTGCTGTGCTTTTCCCCGCGTTGATGCTCGTCAATGACGTTGTTAAGCCGGTCTTTGACCGCGCGCACCCGGCGCCAAAGCATGATGGCCACTGCAGTCGTGCCAGCCCAAACGCTGCTCAAGGCGCAGTAGCCAATCACCATCGTCTCGAACGGGGTCATGCCGCATATCCCGCTATGCGTGCCACGCGCCGCGCGGAATGTGGATGGCCATGCCGATCCAGTCGTTCAGCACCTGGGACACCAAGGAGTTGTTCGCGACCGGCAAGAGCAAGCGCTGGTCGAACATTGCAAGGGTCGCCTTGCGCAAGCTCGACATGCTGGACGCGGTTGTGACGCTTTCGGACCTCGCAGTGCCACTGGCTAACCAGCTCGAGGCGCCACACGGCAGCCAGCACAGCATTCGGATTAACGACCAGTTCCGCATCTGCTTCGTCTGGACCGAGGCCGGCTCGGCCAAGGTCAAGATCGCCGACTACTACTGAGAGGAGCTCACCATGACCCGCATCACCACGACCCCTGGCGGAGTTTTGCTTGAGGAGTTCCTCAAGCCGCTCGGGCTGACCATGAACGCGCTGTCCATGGAGCTGCGCCTGCCGCCCACCAGGATCGCGGCGATCGTGCATGGCCAGCGGGCGGTGACGGCCGAGACGGCGCTGCGGCTGGCGCGCTACTTCGGCACCACGCCGGTATTCTGGATGAACCTGCAGACCAACCACGACCTGTCCAAGGCTCAGGCCAACCTGGCAGCGCGGATTGAGGCCGAGGTGCAGCCGCGGGCTACCTAAGCAAATCACGCTAGCCTCCCGGCATCGCGCGCCTCGACCAAGAGCTTCGCTTGGTAGAGGTCGTAGCCGAACTGCACGCACGGCTCGCTGAAACGCCCGGCGATCACGACCGTGTTGCTGCTGAGCTCGCCGTAGCGCTGAGCGGTGCGCCAGCCGGCCGCGACGGCTTCTAGCTTCTGGGCGGTGGTCACGACCCGGCCCCCCACACCAATCGCCGATTTTCGACCGCCGTGCGGCTCCTCGCCCGCTGCGCCTGCACCGAACGCCCCGCCAGAGCGACGGAGAGCGCCCTGGAGGCCAGCCAAACCCGCGAGGCGGCATCGCCCTGCCCATCGACGTAGACACGCCCCAGCGGGTCGCTGACAGCGTTCAGCCACACGATGCCGGGCT
>CAXTVZ010000317.1:1864-3889 GCA_964247685.1 uncultured Acetobacteraceae bacterium | reverse complement strand
AGCGCAGGCGGTCGCGCAGCGTGGCGTCGGCCTCGACCGCGGGCATGAAGACGGAAAACGGCCTCGGGCTGTCCTCGTGCGCGGGTTCGTGGGGTGCAGGTTGGTCTGCCTTCGCGCGGCGGCTCCTGGGGGTTGAGGCGACGTGCGACATGAGGACACTCCGGCGGCGAGGACTGCCGGCATGGGGCTGTCCGCAGGCGGGATCCAGGGGATCGGAAGGCCAGGGCTCTGCCCTGGACCCGCCAAGGGACAGTCGTCCCTTGGAACCCTGATTGTTGGTGCGAGGCGCAGCACCCGCGCGGTGCTCGTGATCCACCTCAAGTATGGGGTTTTAAGGGCTACGCCCTTAACGGGGTCCAGGGGCAGAGCCCCTGGCCTTCTTCCCTACAGGTTCGCGAGCGGCTCGAACCGCGCCGGGTGGGTGAGCAACGCCCGCACGCGGCGGTCGATCTCCTCGGCCAGATCCTCGCGCAGGCCGAGCGCGAAGGCCGCGGTCGCCACCAGGAATAGCGGGGCGACCGCCGCGGCCATGCGGTCGATCAGCACCGCGGGGCGCGAGCCCTCGAGCGCGTGGCCGCCGAGCTCGCAGGCCAGGCCCAGCACCGCGAAGGACAGCGCGGCGAGAAGCCCGTCGAACCAGCCTCTGGAGGCGAGATGGTTGCCGATGAGCAGCACCGGGAGGGCGGCCGCGGCGGTCACCGCGCCGAGCCTCGCGTCGAGCCGGACCCAGAAGATCGCGAGCGCCAGCCAGCCGGCGTCGGCGGCCGTGAGCACGAGATGGACGACATGCAGGCGCAGCAGCCCGAGCAGGATCGCGGCTGCGAGCACCATCAGCGGCACCCCGAACATGTGGGCCACGACATTGCCGCGCCGGTCGTGCGGGGCGGCGAACAGGGTCAGTCGCTCGATCAGCTCGAGGTGATCGGTGCCGACCGCAGGATCCGCTTGCATGGCAGGACGCCTTTCAGCGTTTCGACAGATCCACCGACGCCGCGAACCCCGTCTCGGTTCCGTAGGACAGGGCCGACCCATCCGGCGCCCAGGCGAGCGCGGTGACGGGGCCGTGGCCCATGCCTGAAGACGGGGGTGCAGACAGCGGCAGCACGCGCTCGGTGGCGACATCCACCAGCACCACGCTGCCATCCGCGTAGCCGCCGGCCACGATCTCGCCGGTGGGATGGTAGGCGCAGCGGGTGCAGATCGGGCCGCCGGAGGGGGCGAGCTCGAGCGGCGACTTGCCCATCGGGCCGCCGCCGAAGAACGGCCAGAGCACGATCGCGTCCGCGCCCGAGCTCGCGAGGTATTTTCCGTTGCGCGAGAAGGAGAGCGAATGGGTTTTCGCGGGGTAGCCGCTCATCCGCATGTTGTGCCCGTCGGGCAGGCGCCAGCCATGCAGCGCGTTCTCCTGCATGGCGGTCACCAGCGCCTCGCCGGCGGGATGGATGGTGATGCCGATATGGCTGCCCTTCCACTCGAGCACGCGCGGTGTGTCGGCCTTGGAGTTCACGAACGAGATCGTGGCGCCGTTGTAGTGGCTGGCGGCGATCTTTTTCCCCCGCGCGTCGAATACCAGCCCGGTGACCGTGGAGGGGTAGTCGATGGTCCGAAGCTCCGCATCGCCCGAGCCGTAAATCCTCGCCCGCCTGCCGAAGGAGGCCGCCAGAAGAGGCGTCTTGCTGTCGCGACGCGTGGCGATCGCGTCCACCCAGCGGCCACCGAAGCTGTCGATCGTTGCGGGATCGACGCTCGCGCCAGTGCGGCGCAGCGTGCCGTCATCGCCACCGGTGATGAAGCTCGCGTCGTCGCTCGGATCGATGGCGAGCGCCAGAATCGCGCCCTCATGGACGTCGACGTCGCGCCACGCGCCGCCCGCGAGAAGATGCAGCCGGCCTTCGCCAGTCGCAAACGCGGTCGTGCCGTCGGCGGCCACCGCGCAGGCGACGATCGTGCCGTCGAGCATGCGCGTGGTGCCGCGCTTGTCGAGCACCCCGCTCCAGGCGGACACGGTGCTGTCGTCGACGCGCT
>CAXTVZ010000317.1:0-1764 GCA_964247685.1 uncultured Acetobacteraceae bacterium | reverse complement strand
CCGCGCTTGTCGAGCACCCCGCTCCAGGCGGACACGGTGCTGTCGTCGACGCGCTGCGCGGTGGGGTCGCTCAAGCGACGCAGCTTTCGAAGCCGCGGCGCAGCTGCGGACGGTTGAGGTTGCGGCCGATGAACACGATCCGCGAGTGCCGGGCCTCACCCTCGCGCCACGGCCCGATGAAATCGCCATCCGCCATCATGTGCACCGCCTGGAACGCGTAGCGCCGGTTCTCGCCCCGGAAGTCGAGGATGCCCTTGGAGCGCAGGATGTCGCCGCCGCGCTCCTGCAGCAGCAGGCCGATCCACTGGTTGAAGCGCTGACCGTCGATCGGCTGCGTCACGGCGAACGACATCGAGTTGATGTCGTCGTTGTGCTCGTGATCGGTGTTCTCGAGGAAATCGGGCGTGCGCTCGAGCACGCGGGCGAGGTCGAACGCGCCCTGGTCGAGGATCGCGGTCACCGGCACGCGGGAGTGGTCGGCGTGGTGGATCACCGCGGTGGGGTTGATCGCGCGGATCCGCTGCTCGACGGCGGCGAGCTCGTCGGCGGTCACCAGGTCGATCTTGTTCAGCACGATCACGTCGGCGAACGCGATCTGCTCCTCGGCCTCGGCGCTGTCGGCCAGGCGGGCGGGCAGGGTTTTCGCGTCCACCACGGTTACGATCGCATCGAGCCGGGTGCGCGCGCGGACGTCCTCGTCGACGAAGAAGGTCTGTGCCACGGGGGCGGGGTTCGCCAGGCCCGTGGTCTCGACGATGATCCCGTCGAACCGCGTGCGCCGCTTCATCAGCCCGTTGATGATGCGGATCAGGTCGCCGCGCACGGTGCAGCAGACGCAGCCGTTGTTCATCTCGAACACTTCTTCATCCGTGTCGACGACCAGGTCGTTGTCGACGCCGAGCTCCCCGAACTCGTTGATCACGACCGCGTATTTTCGGCCGTGCTGCTCGGTCAGCAGGCGGTTGAGCAGGGTGGTCTTGCCCGCGCCCAGGTAGCCGGTCAGCACGGTGACGGGGACGGTCTCTAAAGCTGCGGCGACGTCGGGCATCAGGTGCTCCTCGGGAAATCTCGGCTGCCGATATGGTGTCGGGACTCGGCCAGTCCAAAGCCGAGCAACAGGAAGAACCAGCCGCCCAGGGGAAGAGTGGAAAAGGCGCTGGCGGACGCGATCGGCCATTCCTGCATCACCAGCGCCGCCAGCAGTCCGGCTTGCAATGGATTGCGCCCCGCGCCGCGCCCGACCGCCGCGATCCACGCGATCACGAGCGCCGAGAACAGCGCGAGCCCCGGCAGCCCCGCCTGCACCGCCGCCTGGAGGTAGTGGTTGTGCGGGTGCTGCACGCACACGCCGGCCCAGGCGCCGCGGCCGTCGCCGCCCCACCAGTCGTGGAAATAGGAGGGGTCGGCGCAGGCCGTGCGGTAGCCGTTGAAGCCGAGGCCCAGGATCGGATGCGCCTCGACCATCGCGGTCGCACGTGCGGCGATCAGCCCGTAGGGCGAGCTCGGGAGATGCTCCATCTGGCGGGAGAACACGGTCCAGAGATGGTGAAAGGCCGGCGGCCGCACGACCGCGGCGGCGGCCACCAGCACCGGCAGCAGGAGTGCCACGCCCACCAGCCCGCGCCGGAGCGTCGGCATTACCGCCGCCACCACCAGCAGCCCCAGCCCGGTCAGCAGCAGCGGCATGCGCTGGCCCATCAGCACCATCAGCAGCAGCGCACCCGCGCCGAGCGACGCGGCGGCGAGCCGCTTCCCCGCGGCCGC
>CAXTVZ010000316.1:0-3900 GCA_964247685.1 uncultured Acetobacteraceae bacterium | reverse complement strand
CGGACGCCAAGCGTGCCCGGTTCGTGCGCGAGTACGGCATCCCGGCCTATGACGCGGCGGTGCTGGTCGCGGAAAAGGCGGTGGCCGCCTTCTACGAAGCGGCGGCGGCCGGGCGGGACGCGAAGCTCGCGGCCAACTGGGTGATCGGCGACCTGTTCTCGGTGCTGAACAAGCGCGGTTTGGGGATCGAGGACAGCCCGGTTTCCGCGGCAGCGCTCGGCTCGCTGCTCGACCTGATGACGGATGGCACGATCAACGGCCGGCTCGCCAAGGAGGTGTTCGAGGAGATGGTCGCCTCCGGCGAGGACGCGGCCGCCGTGGTGGAGCGCCTCGGTCTGCGCCAGGTGACCGACACGGGGGCGATCGACACGGCGGTGGCCCTCGTGCTGGCGGCGAACCCAGACAAGCTCGCCGAATACAGGTCGGGCAAGGAGAAGCTGTTCGGCTTCTTCGTGGGGCAGGTGATGAAGGCAATGGCGGGAAAGGGGAACCCCGCGCTGGTGAACGAGGCCCTCAAGCGCGCGCTCGTCTGAGACCCTTTGACGGGTGCGCCGCCACCTCGTAGAAGCCGAGATGCAAACGCCGTGTTTGCACCCCGGCGGAGGGGTGGCCGAGTGGCTGAAGGCGGCGGTTTGCTAAACCGTTGTACGGTGTCAAGCCGTACCGTGGGTTCGAATCCCATCCCCTCCGCCACTTTGGGTGCTCGCTGCCTCGATCGCCGATCCTCGATGTGCAGTGTGGCGGTCTTTGTCGTCGCTCCATTCAGATCATGTGACCGCCTGGATCGGCGCTCCCGGATGGCGTGGTTCACCGGTATATTGGATGGTGTCCGGGTGAAGGGCGAGCATGAGGCCGCCGTACTCATGACGGGCCGGCAAGGTCAACGCCGGACCCGGGCGAGCTTCGATCGGGAATACTGGTAGCGGTTGTTCAGGATCGGTTCGCTTGGCGTCTGGTGCCCCCATATGGCCGCCCGACTTCGCCTCCGCCTCTCGGATCGTAGCACTCGCCGAAGCTTGGAAGCTCGGCCTCATCGAGGCGGCAGATGACGCGTCCACTCGATGGACACGCCTTCACCTGCGGCGACGCGGAGTGGATCTGGTCGGTGGCGCGGTGGGCTCGATTCACAGGCCCCTTGGTGCTCGACTCTCACGGGCACCTCTGGTCGGTTTCGCCGGCATCTCCACTCACGACCTTGATGTTCCGACGCGTCTTGAGGATTCGGCGCGATGGCGGCAGCGGCGCTCATGTGGATTTTCCATCGGAGTGCAAGCGCGTACAGAAGATGCGAGGCCTTCCGAACCAAAGACCACGAAAGCGACGCCGAGAGGGAGGCTCGGGATAGCGCTGGATCGACACCGAAAACGGTTAACTGGTAGTTTGATCCTTGGATCCGATCTAGATGAATGCGCTACACTTTCTGTGAGGCAAAGACCCATTAATGGATAGGATGAGGCGGTCAGAGCAGACCGGAAGAGGACGCACGGTGTTTGACAGGAACAGGTCTGCGCGATCAGACGGATCGAAAGAGACGGGGCAGGTCTCGCTTGCGGCGGCGCTCATCGCAAAGGCAGATGTCGCCCGCGATGCCCGGCGCCATCTGGATGCGGTGATTTTGTATAGTGAAGCGCTGCGACTAGATTCCCCTAACAGCGCGATTTATTTTCAGTGCGGGCACATGTTCAAGGAGGCGGGCGCATTCGATCTCGCCGAGACGCAGTACGAGGCAGCGCTCCAGTTGTTGCCGGATGACGCGGATCTTGCGCTGCAGCTTCGTTATCCTACAAGATGACCCGTCGTTCCGCTCTTCCTGCAGCAGACGGCCCTCAAGGTGTTCCTGATGACCGACGATCCCAGGCTCCTCCCGGAACTGCCGGATGAGATCACGCAGAACCCCAGGTTCCACGCCCTTGACAGCCGGCTTCCGTTTGATGATTTCGACGCGCTTCTCTCGTTCTGCCAAGTGTTCGTCGGCAACGACTCCGGACCCAAGCACCTCGCCTCGTTGCGGGCTGCCAACGTTGTCAGCATCCATTCCGCGCGCGTCAACTGGAACGAGTGGCGACAGGAGATGACCGGCTGCATCATCAGCCGGAAGGTCCCGTGCGCGGGATGCCAGCTCTATCATGACGCCGACGAGTGCGGGCAGGACAGACGCCTGCATCGTTCGGATCACGCCGGACGAGGTGTTCGAGGCAGTGAGAAACTTCGTCTGACGCCGGGCGGCGGTTCGACCACGTGCGCATGTTCCGCCGCAGGCGGCCGCAACTGGTTCGCCTGGAGATCGTGCAGGACCCCAGTGCGGACACGCTGATAATTGCAGCGGATGTGCAGCGCGATCGAAGGCGCTACGCGCAGGCGGCCGCGCTCTATGTCCAGGCCTCGGTGCTTCGCCCACAGGATCCCGCGATCCATATTCAGTGCGGGCACATGCTCAAGGAGGATGGGCGCCGAAGACGCCCTGTTTCTCAAGCTTGTCGATTGTCGCCCTGACCGCCTCGTGTGTGCGCAGCAAACACAGCGTCACGATCGGACTGATGTAACATCACGCCGATCTGGTGAGCAATCATCCCCGACGTATCCGGCTCACGCGTGAACGCTGTCTCATAGCGAAACAGCAACAGCTTGGGGTGGTCGCGCAAGGGCAGCAGCGCAGCCGCACTCTCCCTCACTCCCTCCAGGGCCTTCTCGAACTGCAACTCGAAGCGAGTCATTTAAGACACAACTTCATCTCGCGGGTCACAGACACTCAGCAGGATCGGTGTGTTGCCGATGTGCACTAGCGCGCGGACGGCAGGCGAAGGGCGGTCGCTCTTGAGCACCATATAGTCCTGGCTGCGCAGGGCTGCTTCTTCGATCTCTCCGATGTCGTCGAGATACAGCTGAGACGTCGCCGTTCCTAGGGCGGTTTGGATCAGCTGCCGCGTGACGTTGAAGATCCATGTCGAGCCGCTTCCGTAGAGGCCCGCGCAGAAGACGATTCTGGATGACGGCAACGATACGATTTGCTCCCCGTCCGTGGGCAAGGTCATGCGGCGTGCGGCCTTGCGACGTCCGGAGGGTTCTGCGGCGAGCTCATGATCTTGCTTTCATCATCCTGACGGGTGGTCGTGGAAGTGGTTACAGGATAGCGATGACGACTCACGTGGCAGCTCCGCCAGACTTTACCCCAGTTTCAACCTGAACGTGCACGCTACCTGTCCCTGTGATGACGCCGACGCGAGCGGCGGAGATCGTCCTCTGCCGAAGAACTTGATTGATCACGTCCACGACCCTTTGCGTGGGCCAAGCACGGTAGTTAAGGCAGGTGGCCACGCCTTGCCAGCTACGCTAGCGTCATCTTGCTCCATGGCACAACAGGGTCAGCCGACTGATCCGCCCTGTGAATAAAGACCGGTCAGTGCTGTTTCGCCGCATTTTAGCATCTGTTGGCAACCAACCGGTCAATCAACGCTGTTACGCGGTACGCTCGTCACCAACACCCACCACCACTCGCGCGAGCTTTGGCGCTCGGTTTGGCGTCGTCACGTGAGAAAACGACCTTCGCCGATGCAGTCGCCAGGAGCGCGCCGCGGGCGTCGATCGGAGCCTGGGCGCGGCAGTTTCGCGTGCCGACCGGAGATGCCGCGGCGTTCGCCGCGATCAATCGGGCGCAGGTGCAGCATCCTCGTGCCGCCGACGCGCTGGCACGCACACCGCCCCCGCTCGCCGCTGCCGGCGCGCACGAGCCCGATGACCTTCAGCTGGGCGATGCGGAAGCGCTCGCGCCGCGCTCGCTTACGCCATTCATGGGCGACATCCGTGAACAGGGTCGGACCATCGGCGCATTTCGATGATTGTCGAGAGCGACCGTATCGGCGAGTGAGTGCTGCACGTTCTTGCCAGGGGATGGTCATGGCC
>CAXTVZ010000315.1:2470-3936 GCA_964247685.1 uncultured Acetobacteraceae bacterium | reverse complement strand
CCGTCGGGCTGGCCGAACGGGCTGAACGCGGTGACCTCGCTGTGGCGAAGGATCTTGTCCCAGGTCGCGCGGTCGAGATGCAGCATGTCGGGCGGCAGCGGCCGGTAGAGCAGTTCGCCTTCGCGCGCGGGCATCCTTCGCGCCTCGTAATGGTCGGCGACCATCTCGAAGCGGCTGGCGAGCACGTCCTCGGCCTGGTGGTCGAGGCTGATCGCAACCTTCGGCAGGTAGTCGAACAGCGTCTCAAGCTGCTCGTGGAACAGCGGCAGGAAGTGCTCGAGCCCCGGGTAGCGCCGTCCTTCGCTCACCGCCTGGTAGATGCCGTCGCCGGCCGCGTCCTGCCCGAACATCTCGCGCCAGGCGGAGCGGAAACGGGCGGTCGCCTTGTCGTCGAGTGCGAGCTCGCCCACCGGATGCAGCACCAGCCGCGCGAGGCGCTCACCGGAGCGCTGGGTCGCCGGATCGAAGCGACGGATGTTCTCGACCTCGTCGCCGAACAGGTCGAGCCGCACCGGCTCGCCCTCGCCCGCGGGATAGATGTCGACGATGCCGCCGCGCACCGCGAACTCGCCTGGCTCGCGCACCGTTTCGGCCCGGTTGTAGCCGCGGCCGATCAGGAACTCGGTCAGCAGCTCGGTGTCGAGGGCGGAGCCCTCCTCCACCTCGAGGCTGGTGTTGTGGAAGAACGACCTGGGCGGCACGCGCTGGAGGATCGCGCTCGCGGTGGTGAGCACGATGCGCGGCCGGGAGGCGGGCTCGGCCAGCCGCGCCAGCGCCGCCGCCCGCTCGGCCACGATCGCCGCGTTGGGCGAGACGCGGTCATACGGCAGGCAGTCCCAGGCCGGCACCCGGACGATCTCGATCTCGGCCCCGAAGAAGCCCAGCGCGTCGGCCAGCCGCGCCAGCCGTGCGTCATCGCGCGCGATGTGCAGCATCGAGCCCGTGTGCTCGGCGCGGCGCCTGGCGAGCAGGCGCGCGTCGTACCCCTCGGGGGCGCCCCACACATGCGGCAGCGTGTGCGCGGCGGCACGGGGGGACGCGATCTGGTCCATGGGCGTCAGCGTGCCTCTCGCGGGGATCGGGGTCGGAGCGCGTCCGCCAGCATGGCGCGCAGCATCGGCGTGTCGTGGTCGGGCGGAATGGGCGTGCGGCCTATCAGCCAGTCGGCGAGGTCGGCGTCGACCAGCTCGAGGATCCGCTCGATCGCGACCAGCTCGTCCTCGGAGAAGCCTGCCACTCGCGCGGCCACGAACCCGCCCACCAGCCGGTCGGTCTCCTGCATCCCGCGATGCGTGGCGCGAAACAGGATGCGCCGGCGTCTTGTGTCGAGCACCGGGGTGTCGCTGGGTGAGTTCACGTTTCCGTCCATCCGCGGCGTGTCATATAGCGAGCGCCTCCACTCCCGCCACCTCGGATGCAGCTGATCACGGCAAAACGAACCCCCGGCCCGATCGAGGACGCACCGC
>CAXTVZ010000315.1:0-2370 GCA_964247685.1 uncultured Acetobacteraceae bacterium | reverse complement strand
TGCTGGCAACGATCGAATCGCTCCAGCCCGAGCGCCTGGCCAAGCGCGAGGTGCCGTTCCTGGTGCGGTGCGTGGGGGGCGCCACGCTGTTCGACCTGCTGCTGCACCTGCCCTCGGGGGCGATCGACCGCCGGGCAGCACCGCCGCTCGCCGAAGCCGAGCCGGGCTGCGTGGTGACGATCGCGGTGGACATCGTCCGCCAGATCCCGCCCCAGACGCCGCGCCAGCCCTGGCGGATCATGGCGACCGACGGCACCGGCACGGTGGAGCTCACCCTGTTCAAGCCGCAGCGCCTCGGCCAGCTGCAGCCTGGCGCCCGGGTGGTCGTCTCCGGCCGGCTGTCCGACTATGGCGGGCGGCTGCGGATGACCCATCCGGACCATGTCGAGCCGCCGGCCACCCGCGCGCGGATCCCCGGCATCGAGCCGAGCTGGCCGCTGGTCGCGGGCATCGGCCAGACCACCGTGCGGCGCGCGATGGCCGCCGCCCTGGAACGCCTGCCGGCGGCGCTGCCGGAATGGATCGACCCGCCGCTGCTGGCGCGCGAGGACTGGCCCGGGCTCGCGGCGGCGATCCGGCGGCTCCAGACCCCGCCGGACGACGAGGCGAGCGAGGCGCGCGCTGCGAGGCTGCGGCTCGCCTATGACGAGCTGTTCGCGAGCCAGCTCGCGGTGCGCCTGGTGCGCCGGCGGATCCGCACTACCGGCGGCCGTGCGCTTCGCGGCGACGGGTCGCTCCGGGACGCGGCGCTGGCCCGCTTCGGCCACACGCCCACCGCCTCGCAGACCCACGCCCTGGCCGCGATCGACACGGACCTTGCCGCCCCGCGCCGCATGCTCCGGCTGCTGCAGGGCGACGTGGGCGCGGGCAAGACGCTGGTGGCCATACTTGCGATGCTGCGCGCGGTGGAGGCCGGCACGCAGGCGGCGTTGATGGCGCCGACCGAGATCCTGGCGCGCCAGCATCTGCGTACTCTGGAGCGCATCTCGCCGGTGGAGCCGCTGCTGCTCACCGGCTCGACCCGGTCGGCAGCCCGGCGCGTGGCACTTGAAAAAATGCGCTGGGGCGAGGCGCGGATCGTGGTCGGCACGCATGCGCTGTTCAGCGAGGACGTGCTCTACCGCGATCTCGGTCTCGCGGTGATCGACGAGCAGCACCGCTTCGGCGTGGCCCAGCGCCTCCTGCTCGGTGCCAAGGGCGACTCTGTCGATCTGCTGCTGATGAGTGCGACGCCGATCCCGCGCACGATGCTGCTCGCGCGCTGGGGCGAGACCGACGTCACGCGCATCGAGGGCAAGCCCCACGGCCGCCAGCCGATCCGCACCACGGTGCACTCGATCGGCACCCAGCTCCGCGAGGTGGTGGACGCGGTCGCGCGCATGATCGCGGGCGGTGCGCGGGTGTTCTGGGTGTGCCCGCTGATCGACGAGAGCGAGGAGAGCGACGTCGCCGCCGCCAGCGCGCGGTTCGCGGCACTCGCCGAGCGGTTCGGGCCGCGCGTGGGGCTCGCGCATGGGCGCCAGGAGGCCGACATTCGGGAGGCCGCGCTCGCGTCCTTCGCCGCCGGCGAGACCTCGGTCCTGGTCGCCACCACCGTGATCGAGGTGGGCGTCGACGTGCCCGAGGCCACCGTGATGGTGGTGGAGCACGCCGAGCGCTTCGGCCTCGCCCAGCTGCACCAGCTGCGCGGTCGCGTGGGCCGTGGCGCGGAAAAGTCCTTCTGCCTGCTGCTGCACGACGACGCGATCGGCGAGACTGCGCGTCGTCGCCTCGCGCTCCTGCGCGAGACGGAGGACGGGTTCCGCATCGCCGACGCCGATTTCGCCACCCGCGGCGGCGGCGACGCGCTGGGCACGCGGCAATCGGGCATGCCCGGGTTCCGGCTCGCGGTGGATGACGGCCAGGAGCGCCTGCTGGCGATCGCCGCCCGCGACGCCGAGACGCTGCTCGCCCGCGACCCGACCCTCGCGGGGCCGCGCGGCGAGGCCGCCCGCCTCGCGCTCCGCCTGTTCGGCTACGAGGACAGCGCGCGCATGCTGGAGGCCGGATGACGGGGAGCGGACGGGAGTATCCGATGCGGCCGCTGGTGGGGATCGCGACGCTGCTCTTTCGCGGCGACGCGGTGCTGCTGATCCGGCGCGCCCGGCCGCCGCTCGCGGGCGCCCTCTCCTTCCCCGGCGGCGCGCAGAAGCTGGGCGAGACCGCCGAGGACGCGGCCCGGCGCGAGCTGCGCGAGGAAACCGGCCTGCACGCCGGCGCCCTGCGGCTGGTGGCGCATGCCGACGTCATCGATCGCGACCGGGACGCGCGGGTCCGCTTCCACTACACGATCCTGCATTTCGCAGGCGACGCGATCGACGTCGGCGAACC
>CAXTVZ010000314.1:0-3936 GCA_964247685.1 uncultured Acetobacteraceae bacterium | reverse complement strand
CCCGGGACCAACCGCGAGGGCGACATGCGGCTGGCCCTCGAGCTCGCGACCGGCCGGTCGCCCGCGATGCTCTGGCACAAAGACACCGAGCTACCGCCACTCGACCTGCTGGTCGTGCCGGGCGGGTTCTCCTTCGGCGACTATCTCCGCTCGGGGGCGATCGCCGCGCGCTCGCCGATCATGGATGCGGTCCGCAGCTTCGCCGCCAGCGGCGGCCACGTGCTCGGCGTGTGCAACGGGTTCCAGATCCTGTGCGAGGCGGGGCTGCTGCCGGGGGCGCTGCTGCGCAACGCCGGGCTGCGGTTCCTGGCGCAGGATTGCGACCTGCGGATCGAGCGCACCGACACGCCCTACACGCGGCTCTACCAGGCGGGCGAGGTGATCCGCGTGCCGATGGCCCATGGCGACGGCAACTACACGGCCGCGCCCGACGTGATCGCGCGACTGGAAGGCGAGGGAAGGGTGGTGTTCCGCTACGTCACCAACCGCAACGGCAGCGCGGGCGCGATCGCCGGGATCGCGAGCGAAAACCGTCGCGTGGTGGGGCTGATGCCGCACCCGGAGGACAGCGTCGATCCCGCGATCGGCCGCACCGACGGACTGCGGCTGTTCAGCGGCATCGCCGAGTCCGTCGCGGCATGAAGGCCGTCGATGCGGCGCTCGCCCGCGAGTTCGGGCTGTCGGAGGTCGAGTGGGGCGAGGTGCTGGCCATCATGGGCCGCACCCCGAGCCTGACCGAGCTCGGCATCTTCTCGGTGATGTGGTCGGAGCACTGCTCCTACAAATCCTCGCGCGCCTGGCTGCGCACGCTGCCCACCACCGCACCCTGGGTGATCCACGGGCCGGGCGAGAACGCCGGCGTTGTCGACGTGGGCGAGGGGCTGGCGGCCATCTTCAAGATGGAGAGCCACAACCATCCGTCTTTCATCGAGCCGTATCAAGGCGCCGCCACAGGCGTCGGCGGCATCATGCGCGACGTGTTCACCATGGGCGCGCGGCCTGTGGCCAACCTGAACGCGTTGCGGTTCGGCTCGCCGGCCAACCCGCAGACGCGGCGGATCGTCGACGGCGTGGTGCGCGGCATCGGCGGCTACGGCAACTGCGTGGGCGTGCCCACCGTGGGCGGCGAGGTGAACTTTCACCCGGCCTATGACGGCAATCCGCTGGTCAACGCCATGACGGTCGGCATCGCGCGAAAGGACCGGATCTTCCTCAGTGCGGCGGCCGGGATCGGCAATCCGGTGGTCTATGTCGGCGCGCGGACGGGGCGGGACGGCATCCATGGCGCCACGATGGCCTCGGCCGAGTTCGGGGCCGACGCAGAGGCCAAGCGGCCCACCGTGCAGGTTGGCGATCCATTCACGGAAAAACTGCTGATCGAAGCATGCCTCGAGCTGATGGAGACGGACGCGATCGTCGCGATCCAGGACATGGGAGCGGCGGGGCTGACCTCGTCGGCCGTCGAGATGGCGGGCAAGGGGGATGTAGGTATCGAGCTCAACCTCGACGACGTGCCGCAGCGCGAGCCCGGCATGACCGCCTACGAGATGATGCTGTCGGAAAGCCAGGAGCGGATGCTCATGGTGCTCCGCCCCGACCGGACTGGGCTCGCCGAAGAGATCTTCACGAAGTGGGACCTCGACTTCGCGGTGATCGGGCACCTGACCGACACCGGCCGGATCGTGATCCGCCATAAGGGCGCGGTGGAAGCCGACATCAAGCTGGCCCCGCTGGCCGACAAGGCACCGCTCTACCACCGGCCCGTCGCCGAGTTGGCGCCGCCGGTGCCGCTGGAGGCCGACGTGGCCGACCCGGTCGGGATCGAGGCGGCGCTGCTCAGGCTGGTGGGCTGCCCCGACCTCGCCTCGCGCGCCTGGGTCACCGACCAGTACGACGCGACGATCGGCGGCCACACCGTGCGCCGCCCGGGGGCAGCGGACGCCGCGATCGTGCGGATCTCGCCCAGCGGCCGGGCGCTGGCGCTCACCACCGACTGCACGCCGCGCTGGTGTGCCGCCGACCCGCGTGCCGGCGGCGCGTTCGCGGTGATCGAGGCCTGGCGCAACATTGCGGCCACGGGGGCCACCCCGCTCGCCGTCACCGACAACCTCAATTTCGGCAACCCCGAGAACCCGGTCGTGATGGCGCAGTTCGCGCAGGCCGTGGGCGGCATGGGCGAGGCCTGTCGCGCGCTCGACTTCCCGGTCGTGAGCGGCAACGTGTCGCTCTACAACGAGACCCGCGGGGCGGACGGCGTCGCCCGCGCGATCCTGCCCACGCCTGCGATCGGCGGCCTCGGCGTGATCGAGGATGCGCGCCGCGCCCGCGGCCTGGCGCTGCCGCCCGACGCGACGCTCGTGCTGCTCGGGGCACCGCTCGGCCATCTCGGCCAGTCGCTCTGGCTGCGCGAGATCGCCGGCCGCGAGGAGGGCGCGCCACCGCCGGTCGACCTGCCGTCCGAGCGCCGCACGGGCGAGCTGGTCCGCTCGCTGATCCATGCGGGCCTGGTGGACGCCGCCCACGACGTGTCGGACGGCGGCCTGCTGGTCGCGGTCGCCGAGATGGCGCTCGCGGGCGACGCGGGCGCCGAGCTCGTGGCGGAGGCACCCGCCGGCATGGCGCCGCATGCCTGGTGGTTCGGCGAGGAGGGCGCGCGCTACGTGCTCGCCGTCACCGATCCCGCCCGCGTGCTCGCGGCCGCAGGTGACGCGGGCGTGCCGGCGATCGTGCTCGGGCACAGCCTGCCGGCGCCACATTTGAAACTGCCGGACGGCGTCACGATATCCCTCGACGCGCTGCGGGCGGCTCACGCATCCTTCTTTCCCGCGTTGATGGGCGACTAGAGGAGTTTTCACGCGTGGCGATGACGGCGGGCGACATCGAGCAGATGATCCGGGACACGATCCCCGACGCGATCATCACCATCGAGGACCTGGCGGGCGACGGCGACCACTACGCCTGCACCGTCATCAGCGAGAGCTTCCGCGGACGTTCCCGCGTCCAGCAGCACCAGACCGTCTACGCAGCATTGCGCGGGCGCATGGGCAACGAGCTCCATGCGCTCGCCCTGCAGACCGCGGCCCCCTCATAGGAGAACCACCCATGTCGAGCCCAGCCATCGACCAGATCCAGTCCCAGATCGACGCAAACCCCGTGATGCTGTTCATGAAGGGCACCGCGATGTTCCCGCAATGCGGCTTCTCGGCGCGCGTGGTGCAGATCCTGAGCCACCTCAACGTGCCGTTCAGCACCGCGAACGTGCTCGAGGATCCGGGCCTGCGCGATGGGATCAAGCAGTTCTCGAACTGGCCGACGATCCCGCAGCTCTACGTGTCCGGGGAGTTCGTGGGCGGCTGCGATATCGTGACCGAGATGTTCCAATCGGGTGAGCTGCAGAGCCTGCTCGCCGAGAAGGGACTGGTGTCGCAGGACGCCTGAGGAAGGTTGGGGCTCTGCCCCAAACCCCGCCAGGAGCGAGGGCCCCTGGACCCCCATCCATGAGGATGCGGGTCTGGGGCGGGCGAGACCTCCATCGTTCACGAGACTCTTGTTTGATCACGTCCTTTCGCCGTAAGCCCATCCGGAGGACACCGGGGGGTTCCATGCAGGCAGGGTTTTCGCGCTTTGGCATCGCCGCCGCACTCGCGATGTTGCTGGGCACACAGGCCGCCCAGGCGCAGCACGTCGTCACCGAGCAGGAGGCGGGCAAGCTCACGTTTGAGGCGCTGACCGCCGCCCCGCCACCGCCGCGTCCCGTCTATCGCGCCTACTACCGGCCGGCGATGAGCGTCCGCTACGTGCATGGCCGCGCGGTGCGCACGCACGTGGTTGCGGCCGCCTGGCACCCCGGCGCGCACCGCGTGGCGCACCACCGCCGGCGATAGAAGGCCAGGGCTCTGCCCTGGACCCGCCAAGGGACAGTCGTCCCTTGGAACC
>CAXTVZ010000313.1:2311-3946 GCA_964247685.1 uncultured Acetobacteraceae bacterium | reverse complement strand
GCTGCTTACGAGGACGCGTATCGCGATGTCTTCGGGACCCTTGACCGTCTCGAAAACCAGTTGGCGGACGGCCGGGACTTTATGCTCGGGAATCGCGTCACTGAGGCCGACATAAGACTATTTGTGACGACGGTTCGCCTCGACCCCGCTTACCATGGTGCGTTCAAGCTGAACGAGCGGCGGCTTGTCGACTATCCCCGGCTCTCGACGCACCTCATGCGCATGCTAGGGCTTCCCGGAGTCCGAAGCACTATCGATTTCGTCCACATCAAACAGGGCTATTACTCTGTGAAGGCGATCAACCCATCGGGGTTGGTTCCGCTCGGCCCGGCGCTAGACTGGTATTCGAGGTGAGCCGAAATCGATCAGCCTCATCGAAGGCTCGTTCGCTGTCGAAAGCCGAAGATCGTCAGCGGCGACTAGGCGCGACGCCCCGGGACGCGTGGGACTCGCGTCCGCACCACAATGAAGCCTTATGCAACTGAGATATTCCAAGATGAAGGGTAGATCATGGTACAAGAGACAACAGCACTCAGCGGGCTAGAGATGGCTCGAAGCCTGATCGGGAAAGGCCGCCCAGCGGGAATAGCGGAGACGCTCGACTTCTACCTGACGGAGATCGAGGACGGGTCAGCCGTGTGCGAAGGTGTCCCGGGCGCCTATGCGTTAAATCCGTCAGGGGTTGTTCATGGCGGATACGCCGCGACAATGCTGGACACCGTCTGCGGCTTTGCGGTGATCAGCCGGCTTCCCGCTGGCCAAGCTTCCGCGACCATCGAGCTCAAGATCTCGTATCATAGGGCGATGACGAGCGAGACGGGGCTGATACGAGCGGAGGGACGGATCGTGACTATGGGCAAACGGGTGGCATTTACTGAGGCTCGGTTGATCGATCGCAACGGCCAGCTCTACGCCTCCGCAACTTCTAGCCTTTTGATAAGTTCCTGACGCTCAAACAGGTCTATTTGATCTTGAGCTTTGCGACTGAAGAACAAGCCCATTACAAAAGCTCATGCACCTAGGGGACCATCATGTTCGATCGGCGAGAAGTCCTCGGCAGCGTTCTAATGGGTGCAGCCGCCCTGGCACCGGCAACCTCCATCGTTACCCCCGCGCCGGCGACGGCTGCGGATGCCGGGCGGGGGTTGGATGCCTTCGGGGCGGAGGCGGAGCGCCTGATGAGGCGAACAGGCCTGTGGGACGTCGTGGAGACGGTTTGGACCGGCCCGGGAGGCGCGCCGGCTACCACTACCGGACCCGTCGCAGAGCGGATCATGATCGGCTGGATGCTGCAGGAGGTCCTGCGGTCCTCGGCCGACGATGTTCACCACGCAGTCCCGCGCATGGACATGCTCACATCCAATCGACTGGTAGGTCGATGGGACTACGTATCGTTCGACGCGCGCGCGCCGGTCGGGCTAATGCCAGCCTGGAGCACCGATACCAGCCAGCGAGACGTCATCAAACTCTCTGTCGTATCCTTTGCGGTCCCTTCGTTGAGTTCTTCAACGGTCGGACAGCTGCTTCTAATGGAGCAGACCATCCGTTTCAGGGATGATGCCCACGAGACCAAAGACCAGTATTTCACCCTTGCGGACGGCACTGGCACGCGATGGCTCGCGCACCGCTACGCCT
>CAXTVZ010000313.1:0-2211 GCA_964247685.1 uncultured Acetobacteraceae bacterium | reverse complement strand
TCTTATGTCCACTCTACTGAGCGTCAATGCTAGTCCCCGTGGCGAGATGTCGGTCTCGCGCCATCTAGGCAAGCGCTACATCGAACATTGGCTCGCCGCACATCCGAATGGATCAGTCGTCGATCGGGACCTAATGACGCCGACTATACCGTACATGAACATTGACTGGATTGGCGGCGTCTACGCGCCGCCGGCGGTGCCTCGCACGACTGAGATGCGACAAGCGCTTCAGCTCTCCAAGGAGCTGATCGACGAGCTAATCCAAGCCGATCAGGTGTTGATCAGCACGCCGATGTATAATTTCTCGATCCCCGCGGTCCTCAAATCGTGGATCGACTACATCGTCCGCCCTGGCTTCACGTTCGCACTGGCGCCAGGTTGGCCCGGCCTGGTGGCGGACAGACCGGTCCGCATCATTGTGGCAACCCGCGACGTTCACGAGCCCGAAGGTGACGATGATCAGGTCACGTCGGTGGTCCGTCGCGCGTTCTCATTCATGGGTATTCACAACGTGGTGTCTCTACTCGCTGGAGGAAGCCTTGCGGTTAATCGCGGGGAAATGCAACTCGACGACCACGTCGCGCAGTTTGAACAGGCGATCGCTGCATTGGTACGACTGCCATCGTGCGAGTCGTAGTCGGCGTGCCAACATCGACCTTCGAGCTTAACGTAGGAGGTTGGCGATCAGGCAGGGCGTCGTTAGATCTTACCAGTCGAGAATGCAGATGTTTGGTAAGTTGCCGGCAAGTATCCCAATCCAGAAGTTGAAGCTTGTTCAACCGCAAGACCGTGCGGGCCTTGCTCGGGATCGCCCCGCGACATCAAAGCCCGCTGGCAGTCGCGACCGAGCAGCTGTCGTCGGTCAGGCCTCCGTGTTACCGCGAAGTCGAAAGCCGGTCAGCTTAGTCACGTGTAAGGAGATTTAGCCATGCTGAAAGAATCGACGAAACTCACGTCCATCCTGCATCCAATCACGCCCGGCGATCGTGCTACTATGATTCAGATGCGCTCTATGCTGGAACCGAGCAAGGGCAAGCTGCGCGGCATTGACGCGCGAACACCATTTCAGGCGATCATGAACCGGGTGATCGCGCCAGATGGTGTCGCCTTCCGCCCGGATACGATAGGAGGCGTGGCTGGATGGTGGTGCGAGCCGGCTGACGCTGAGCCGGATCGGGTCATCTTGCATGCGCATGGTGGCTGGTTCAACTGGGGCTCCGCCGAGAGCTTCAGGCATCTCGTCGGGCACATCGCCCGAAGTGCGCGTTCCACCGCCTTCGTCGCGGATTACCGGCTCGCGCCGGAAGCTCCCTTTCCTGCGGCACTGAATGACCTCCGAGCGTGCCATAGAGGCCTGCGGGAGAGTAGTGCCAGGTCGGTCGCGGTTACAGGCGATTCTGCGGGGGGCAACCTTGCGCTCCTACTCCTGGCGTTGCCGGACTTCGAAGAGAAGCCAATCGCGGCCGTTGCCCTTTCCCCGGTGACCGATCTTGCCATGCAAGGGGCAAGTTGGGAGAACCGAGCGACCAGCGATCCTTTTTTCGTACGCGATCAAGTCGGCGATCTCATCAATGCTTATCTAGATGGCCATAACCCTCGTGACGGTCGGGCGTCACCACTCTATGGCGATCTCGCCGGCATGCCACCCGTGAGAATACACGTCGGTGATGACGAGGTCCTCCTTGATGATAGCCTGCGCTATGTCGAGCGCGCTGTAGCCTCCGGTGTGGACGCCAAGGTCGAAGTTTGGGAAGGTATGGCTCACGGCTTCGTCGGCAGCGTTGGGCGCCTAGACGCTGCATCCGAGGCTCTCGACGCCATCGGAACCTTTCTCTCCGAGACGTTCACGGACAGAGCACGCGATCGACTAGTCTAAGATTAGGGCGCTCCTGAGCGCGCCTTGACGGTGTAGAAGTCGCTGGTGATCTTCCACTTTCCATCGACCTTCAAAAGCTGAAGCGTCTTCCAGCCCCGGCTTGGGCCCCGAGAGGAGGAGTTTGCGAAGACAAGAAATACTGCCGCCAGCGGGGCGTCCTGACCAATATGGATATCATGAAAGCGCTGAGTGAAAGGCGGCCCTCGGAACACGGCCTTTTTTGAAGCCTTCGTAGCCCCTTGTTCCCCCGTAATCTTCCGGCGAGGGCCCTGTAGCGGCTTACCGTTCGCGTCGGCACGATCAGGCCGCGATTACTGCGAGGATCAAGGAGATCT
>CAXTVZ010000312.1:0-3950 GCA_964247685.1 uncultured Acetobacteraceae bacterium | reverse complement strand
GTCCAGGAGGGCCTTCCCTCCTGGCGGGGTCAAGGGGCAGAGCCCCTTGCCTTCCCCTTGACCTCGCCCCATCCCGCACGCTTGCTTCGCCGACGCCCGACACGCCTGCCCTGCCGACCGACGTCGCGGTCGCGATCATCGGCGCCGGCCAGGCGGGGCTGTCGCTGAGCTGGTTCCTCCGCGCGAGCGGCATCGAGCACGTGGTGCTCGAGCGCGACCGGCCGGTGCAGAGCTGGCGCGACGAGCGGTGGGACAGTTTCCGGCTCGTGACACCGAACTGGCAGTGCCGGCTCCCCGGCCATCCCTACAGCGGACCCGATCCCGACGGCTTTCTCGCCCGCGACGAGATCGTGGCCTATCTCGAAGGCTTCATCGCGAGCTTCGACCCGCCGGTGATCCCCCGCGTCGCCGTGCGCGGGCTCACACGGGCGACGGACGGCTTCCGGCTCGAGACCAGCGCAGGGCCGATGCGCGCTCGCCAGGTGGTGGTGGCCACCGGCGGCTATCACACCCCGGTCATCCCCGCGGATGCGGCAGCGCTGCCGCCCACGATCCGCCAGCTGACCGCGGCCGACTATCGCGGGCCGTCGCAACTTGCGCCCGGCGGGGTGCTCGTCGCCGGCAGCGGCCTGTCGGGCGCGCAGATCGCCGAGGACCTGCGCGCCGCCGGCCGCGACATCCATCTCGCGGTGGGCGCCGCCCCGCGCATCTCGCGCCGCCATCGTGGCCGCGACACCAGCGAATGGCTGGAGCTGATGGGCTTCAACGACCGGCCGGTGGGCGAGCACGAGCTGCATGAGGGCGCCCGCGAGACGGCAGCGCACGTGGTCTCCGGCCTCGATGGCGGCCGCGACATCGATCTCCGCGCGCACGCGCTCGCGGGGATGCACCTGTATGGACGACTGCTCGGCATCGACGCCGCAATCGCGCGTTTCGCGGGCGACCTCGCAGCCGACCTCGACCGCGCGGACGCGGCCAACGTCGCCATCAAGGCCTCGATCGACCGGTGGATCACCGCGGCCGGGATCGACGCGCCGCCGGACGCGCCGCCCGACGCGCCACCCTGGACGCCGCCGTCCGACACGCCACGGACGCTCGATCTCGCGCGCGCGGAGATCAGCGCGATCGTCTGGTGCATCGGCTTCCGGCCGGCATTCGGCTGGATCGCAGCCCCCGTCTTCGACGATCGCGGCCGGCCGGTGCACCGGCGCGGGGTGACGGACACGCCCGGTCTCTACTTCCTGGGCCTGCCCTGGCTGCACAGCTGGGGATCGGGACGCCTGGCGGGCGTCGCCCGCGATGCCGAGTACCTGGCCGGGCGGATCATCGAGCGCCATCGGTGAGGACGGCACAGGCGCATGTCAGTATTGGCCAAGTAAAGACGATCACCCGATCAGGCGAATTCGAGTCCCGCCTCGCTCCGCGCGCCGCCCGCTTTATGTCGCTTTGTCGCGATAACGAGACGTTCTCAAAATGCTTGCGTTTCGCCGTGATCGATGCGCGCCTTGCGTGCGCGGCAAAGATTGCTGAATGCGTCCATGTTTTTGCAAAACGACGATCACGCGGCGACACGGGCGAAGGCGTGGTGCGAACGCCGGGTGATCCGGGCCGCAGCACCAGGCCCGGCAGTCCTCATCGGGGTGGATGACTGCATTGTTCCTTGCTAAATCCTGCTTCCAGCCGGCATTCTCCCCCGCGGCCAAGGTCGGCAGACGCGTCACCGATCTCCATTGCACGGCCCACTCTCCGAGAACCGACATGATGATCCAGACCTCGTCCTGGTTTTCGAGACATTTCTCCGGCTTCTTCACGCGCGGCCTTCCGGCCGCCCCCCAGCGCCTGCGCTCGTTTGTTTCTGATTCGATCCATCTTCAGCGCGGCGAGAACGCCGCGGCACTCCGGCGCGAGCAGGCCCGCACGCTGCTGGCCAACGCCCGCTTCTTCTCGCCGATCGGCCTCGTCACCGCAGGCCTGATGGCGCTCGATCTGCCGGGGGCCCGCCACGGCGCCGGCCTCGCCACCTGCGACCTTCTCGTGGTCCTCTATGTCGGCTGGCTGGCACTCGGCCAGATGCGGCGACGGATCAGCGACCTCACCTTCATCCGCGGCTCGATCGGACTGCTCGCAGCCCTCGGCACGTCCTGGGGCATCCTCGGGCTGCTGCTCACCGAGACGGCCCTGAGCACGCGGGCCAACCTGGTTACGCCCGCCGCCATCATGATGGCGCTGGTCTCGACGCCGATGATCCTGGCCCCCTTCCTCGCCGCGATCGCGTTCTGGCTGCCGATGACGATCGCGTCGACGATCGCGATCGGCGGCCTGATCGGCGCGCAGGACGGGTTCACCTTCACGCTGTTCGGCGGCTACGGGCTGTTCACCCTGGGCGGGATCTGCGTCAGCAACTTCATCCTGCACGAGCGCTCGATCGGCCGGATCAGCCTCGCGCGCGGCCACGACACGATCAGCGTGCTGCTCGGCGACGCACGCCAGGGTGCGGCCGGCTGGAGCTGGGAGACCGACGCGGACGGGCAGCTGGTCGACGCCTCGCCGCAGTTCGCCACGCTGCTCGGCCTGGACGACGAGACGCTGCGCAGCCGGACCCTGCTCGGCCTGGTCGGGCGCGCAGCCGACCCCGACGGCCGCAACAACGACCTCGCCCGCGCGCTCGGCGCGCGCGCCGCCTTCCGCGAGCTCACCGTGACCGCATCGGTCGCCGGCGAGACGCGCTGGTGGAGCCTCTCCGGCCATCCCCGCGACGAGAGCGGCACCTTCGTGGGCTTTCGCGGCATCGGCACCGACATCACCGAGCGCCGCCGCTCGGACGCCCGCATGCACGCGCTGGCCACCCGCGACAGCCTGACCGGCATCTCCAACCGCCAGTCGCTGCTCGACAGCCTCGAGATCGCCTGCGCGCAGGCCCGCACGGGCGCCCCCGGCACCGGCTTCGCGCTCGTGCTGATCGATCTCGACCGCTTCAAGGACGTCAACGACCGCTACGGCCACGCCACCGGCGACGAGCTGCTGCGATCGGTCGCCGCCCGCATGCGCCAGACCGTGCGCGGCGAGGACAAGGTGGCCCGTCTCGGCGGCGACGAATTCGCGATCATGTTGGCGCGCGCCGGCGAGACCGAGGCCTCCGAGATCGTGGGCCGCTTGTCCGCCGCGTTCGCCGACTGCGTCAGGCTCGACGCCCGCACCGCCACCGTGGGGGCCACCTTTGGCGTCGCTCTCTGCCCGCGCCACGGCGTCGAGCCCACGCAGCTGCTGCGCAACGCCGACCTCGCCCTCTACGACGGCAAGCGCCGCGAGCGCGGCTCGCTCGCCATGTTCCGCCGCGAGCTCGAGACCGCCGCCGAGACCCGCCAGAGCATGCAGGAGGGCCTGCGCGCCGCGATCGACAGCGGCGAGGTCCGCCTGCTGTTCCGCCCCACCGTCTGGACCGGCACCGGCGTGCCGGTCTCGGCCGAACCGGTCGCCACCTGGTCCACGCCGGGCGGCGCGATCCTGTCGTCGCTGTCTCTGTTCCGGCTCGCGTCCGAGGGCCAGCTGCTCGCCCCCTTCACCCGCGCCTTCATGCGCCGCGCACTCGACGCGGCGATCGGCTGGGACAGCTCCATCCGCCTGAGCTTCGGCCTGCCCGCGCCACTGCTCTCCTCGCCGATGCTGATCGAGGAGCTCGCAGCCGATCTCCGCAGCGCGATACTGCCGATGAGCCGGGTGGAGCTCGCCTTCCGCGCCGAGGACCTCGCGGGCGCGTCCGAGGGTGTCGCCGAGCAGATCGGCGCGCTGCGGCGCGAGGGCGCCCGCCTGGTGCTCGACGAGTTCGGCACGGGCACGCTCGATCTCGCGCTGTTCCGACGCTTCCAGTTCGACGCGATCCGCCTGCATGGCCGCCTCCTGCGCGAGCTGCCGGAAAAGGCCGCGGCCGGCGGCGTGCTGCGCTGGATCCT
>CAXTVZ010000311.1:1343-3967 GCA_964247685.1 uncultured Acetobacteraceae bacterium | reverse complement strand
CCCGGCGCGAAGATCCGGTCCGGATCGTCGTAGCGCAGCACCTCGTGGAACATCCACAGGTCGAGATGGTCGGTCCGCAGCCGCCGCAACGACGTGTCCAGTTGTGTCTGCGCGATGTCCTTGTTGCGGCCATCGACCTTGGTCATCAGAAAGACCTTGTTCCGATACCCGCCCTGCGACAGTGCCAGCCCCATCCGCCGCTCGCTGGCGCCGTCATTGTAGTCCCAGGCGTTGTCCATGAACGTGATGCCGCGATCGATCGCCGCGTGACACAGCCGCACCGAGGTCGCCTCCTCGATCCCCGGCTTGCTGAAATGGGAACCGCCGAAGCCGATCGCCGACACCGTCTCGCCGGTCCAGCCGAGCTTCCGATACAGCATGTCGCCGCGCCGTTCGCCGGGGTCGGACACGGTGAGCAGCGGCGGCAGCGGGCCGTGCGGCGCAGTGACGAGATCCACCGTCGTGGCAGGCCCCGTGGTCGCGGCGCGGGCTGCCTCACCGGCCCCCAGCAGTCCGGATGCCGCGGCGGCGCGGAAGAAGCTGCGTCGATCCATGGTCTGGCTCCTCGTGGTCCGGCCCAGCAGACGGAGCCTGGCCCGGCGGCGCAAGCAACGCTGCCGTGATGAGGCCTCGAACGCCTCCGGCGCGCATCAACAAAAAAGCCGGAGAGGATGTCCTCTCCGGCTTCATCAAAAGGCGGCGTGAGTCGGCGTCAGCGCGGCGACAGCACCATGATCATCTGGCGGTTTTCCATGCGCGGCATCTGCTCGACCTTGGTGCGCTCGTCCATGTCCCCACGGATGCGCTCGAGCACCTTCACGCCGAGATCCTGGTGCGCCATCTCGCGACCGCGGAAGCGCAGCGTCACCTTGACCTTGTCGCCTTCCTCGATGAACGACCGCATGGCGCGCAGCTTCACCTGGTAGTCGTTCTCATCGATGTTCGGCCTGACCTTGACCTCCTTGATCTCGATGACCTTCTGCTTCTTGCGCGCCTCGTTCTTCTTCTTCTGCTGCTCGTATTTGAACTTGCCGTAGTCGAGGATCTTAACGACCGGCGGCTCGGCGTTGGGGCTGATTTCCAGCAGGTCGAGGCCGACGGAAAAGGCGCGGAGCAGCGCATCTCGCGCACTCATCACGCCTTGCATCTCGCCTTCCTCGTCGATCAGGCGCACCTGCGGAACCCGGATCTCCTCGTTGACGCGCGGTCCATCGCGCGTGGGTGCCGCCTGCATGGGGGGTCTAGGTATCGTACTCTCCTCTGGCCGTTTCGAAACGCACGCGATCGCGGAAGCCGATCCGGCCTCCACGTCGAGCGCAGACGGCAAGATGCGCCTCGCCAAGACGGCAATCAAGCGTCTTGGGATCAGACGTTCTCGGGATCAGGCCGTCCGAGCACGTCCAGCGCGCCTGCGAGCACGTCGGCGGTCTCGAGCACGGCGAGGTCCGCCCTGCGGAGCACGCGCACGGGCGCCGGGCCGCGCGGGGCCGTGAGCGCCGGGTCGCTGGCGGCCGAGAACAGCACCACCGCGGGGCAGCCCATCGAAGCTGCGACATGCATCGGCCCGGTGTCGTTGCCGATCGCGACCGCCGCCCCGGCGAGCAGCCGCGCGAGCCCCGCGAGATCGGTGCGCCCCGTGAGGTCGACCGCGCCCGCGACCCCGGCGGTGATCGCCTGGGCGAGCGCCCGGTCGGCGGCCGCCCCCACCACCACCGGCGTCACCGCGATCCCGGCCAGCGCGCGGGCCAACTCGCGAAACCCTGCGACCGGCCATCGCTTGGCCGGCCGGTGCGGGGCCGCCCCCGGCACGAGCACGGCGTATGGGGCAGCGATGGCCGGCGCCTCCCCCGTGCGGAGCCAGTCGAGCGAGACCACCGGGGCCGCCGTGATCCCCGCGCGCCGCAGCTGCTCCGCCTGGCGGTCGATCGTGTGGAGCCGGTCGCGATCGGGGTTGTCGTCGGGCAGCGAGCAGCCGCGCGCGATCCCCGACCAGGGCGGCCGGCCGGAGAGCTGGAAATAGCTCGTGGAGCGGCGGGAGGTCTGCAGGTCGATGGCGAGATCGAAGCCCCGCAGCATCAGCGCCAGCCGGCGGCGCCCTCGAAGGTCAAGGCGCCGCGGCCGTGGGTCCACCAGAACGTGGTCGAACCAGGGGCTCGAGCCCGCAATCCCGGCAAACGGCGCGGTCGTCAGCAGCGTGATCTCGTCACCCCGATGATGCGCGCGGATGGCGGCGAAGGCGGGCAAGCTGAGGAAGAAGTCGCCCAGCGCGCCGAGCCGGATCACCAGCACGCGCAACTAGAAGCGCCCGCCCAGAAGCTCGGCATAGACCGCGAGTGTGGCCGCTCCCATCCGGGCCGCGCTGAACCGCTCCACCACCGAGGCGCGCGCCGCCGTGCCGAACAGCGCGAGCTGAGCCTCGTCGAGCGCCAGCCCCGCCGCGATGGCGTGGGCCAGCATGCCGGCATCTCCCGGCGGGATGCGCCAGCCGGTCACGTTGTGCTCCACCGTCTCGGCAGCACCCCCATGGTCGGCCACGATCACCAGCCGCTCCATCGCCTGCGCCTCGACCACGACGCGGCCGAACGGCTCGGGCTCGAGCGAAGGGGCCACCACCAGGTTCGCGA
>CAXTVZ010000311.1:0-1243 GCA_964247685.1 uncultured Acetobacteraceae bacterium | reverse complement strand
CCCTCCGGCAGGCGCCAGGCATGCGCGAGCCGGTGCAGCCGGTCGCCGGTGATCAGCGCCGGGTCGAAATAGCCCGTGTCGGCGCCGCGATGGATCGTGCGCAGCCGATCCGGCCCCACGCCGTAATCGCCCGCTACCCGGCGCGCCACGAAGTCGCTGATCGCGATCACCCGCGCGCCGCGCGCCATCACCGCGTTGTAGAGCCGCTTGCCCGGCACGTTCTCGCGATAGACGCCGTGCCATGTCGTCATGAACGGCACGGCCGCCCACCTTGCAGCGAGCGACGCCGACCACGCCGGGCCCCGCGAGCGCGCATGCACGAGCTCGACCCCCTCGCGCACGATCAGCGCCCGCAGGCGGCGTGCGTTGAGCAGGATGTTGAGCGGGTCCTTGGTCATTAACGGCAGCGTGACGTGCCGGCCGCCCGCGCGCGTCACCGCCGGCACCATCCGGCCGCCGGCGCTCGCCACCAGCGGCACGGCACCCGCCTGGGCCAGCGCGCCCACGATGTCCACCGTGCCGCGCTCCACACCGCCCTCCGACAGTGCCGGCAGCACCTGCAGGATCACCCGCCCGCGCAGCAGGGCCACGGAAGAAAGATCGATCGTCGGAAGGGACCGCAACATCGCCCGCAAGCTGTTAAGACGTGGACATCAAAACCAAGGCGACGATCCCGGATGGAATTCCTCGACCGCGGCGACGGCATCCGTATCGCCTTCCTGCGCGATCCCGGCAACCAGCCCACGCTCGTGTTCCTGCCCGGCTTCGGTAGCGACATGGCGGGCGACAAGGCGACCGACCTGGCCGCGCATGCCCATCGGCGTGGCCTGGGGTCGCTGCGTCTCGATTACTCCGGTCACGGCGCGTCCGAAGGCGCGTTCGAGGCCGGCACGATCGGGGGCTGGTGCCGCGACGCGCTCGCCGTGATCGACCGCACGACCGAGGGAAGGCTCATCATCGCGGGCTCGTCGATGGGCGGCTGGATCGCGCTGCTGGCGGCACTGGCCCGGCCCGAACGCGTGGCCGGCCTCCTGCTGATCGCACCTGCGCCGGATTTCACCGACTGGGGGCTGTGGGACAATTTCACCGCCGCCCAGCGCGAAGCGCTCGAGCGCGCAGGCGAGGTCCGGATCCCGATGCCGTGGAACGAGGAGCTCCGCATCACCCGCGCGCTGATCGAGGACGGACGGCAGCACAGGCTGCTGGGCGGCAAGATCCCGGTCACCTGTCCCGTGCGCATCCT
>CAXTVZ010000310.1:0-3970 GCA_964247685.1 uncultured Acetobacteraceae bacterium | reverse complement strand
CCGGCTCGGCGTGAGCAGCAACGGGGGCGGACAACCCGCACCCGGCTGACGCGTTTGTGTCGGGCAGGCTCCAGGAGCAGGACAGGATGGGTTCCACGGCCATCGCGATCGCCGGCAGCGACGGTCACGTCGACATCGCCGACTGTGAGTTGTCGCCCGACGTCGCCACGCCCAAGCCCGACGGCACGCCCGGCAAGCCGGACGCGACCAATCCCGAGGCACTGTTCGTCGCGGGCTCCTCCGCCAGTTACCGCCAGGCAACGATCGCGCTCGCCGGCAAGGAGCGCGTGACGCCCGCGCAGGTCGAAGTCACCGCCGGAGTGACGCTCAGCACCGGCTATCGTCTGTCGGTCGTGCTCAGGCCGGGCGTCACCGGAAACGGCCGTGCACAAGCGGAAGAACCGGCCCACAAGGCGCACGAGGTCTGCCGGTATTCCAACGCGACCCGCAACAACATTCCTGTCACGATTGAGGTCCAATGAGCATGCTCGCTTTCGTCACGGGTGCGACCGCCGGCTTCGGCGAGGCGATCACCCGCCGCCTCCACCGCGACGGTGCTCGCGTGATCGCTACCGGTCGCCGTCGCGACCGACTCGACAAGCTGGCGGCCGAACTCGGTGACCGCGTGCTCGCCTGGCCGCTCGATGTCACCGACGCCGACGCGGTCTCCGCCCTGCCGAGCTCGCTCCCTGCCGAATGGCGGGAGATCGACGTGCTGGTGAACAATGCCGGCCTTGCGCTCGGCATCAAGCCTGCACACGAAACCAATCTTCCCGACTGGGACCAGATGGTCGCCACCAACGTGACCGGGCTGATCCACATCACCCACGCGATCCTGCCCGGCATGGTGGCGCGCGACCGCGGCCACGTTCTCAATATCGGCAGCATCGCCGGCGCCTACCCCTATCCGGGCGGCAACGTGTACGGCGCGACCAAGGCCTTCGTGCGCCAGTTCACGCTGAACCTGCGCGCCGATCTCGTCGGCACCAACGTGCACGCGACCGACATCGAGCCTGGCCTCGTGGGCGGCAGCGAGTTCAGCCAGGTGCGGTTCGGCGACGAGGCCAAGGCGAAAGCGGTCTACGAGGGCACCGACCCGCTGCTGCCCGAGGACATCGCCGACACGGTGGCCTGGATCGTCTCGCGTCCCGCGCGCGTGAACATCAACCGCATCGAGATGATGCCGACCTGCCAGGGCCCGTCGGCGCTCACGATCAAGCGCCGCGGCGGATGAGCAGGAAGGCCGCGAAGCACGCGTCGGCCAAGCATGTCCGGATCGAGGACGGCGCGAGCTTCCGCCTCGCCGACCACGACTCTGGCGACAAGACCGGCCTCGACCGGAAGGAGGCCGAGGATCGTACCGACGCGATCCGCGAGCGCCTGATCGAGCTTCAGGCGCGGCTCTACGCGGCGAACGGGCCGTCGGTCCTGGTGGTGCTGCAGGGCATGGACACGTCCGGCAAGGACGGCACGATCGCGCATGTCATGTCCGGGCTAAACCCGCAGGGCGTGTCGGTCGTCTCGTTCAAGCAGCCCGGCCCGGTGGAGCAGGCGCACGGCTTCCTGTGGCGGATCCACCAGGCCGCACCCGCGCGCGGGCGGATCGTCATCTTCAACCGCAGCCACTACGAGGACGTGCTGGTCACGCGCGTCCATCCCCAGCTCCTGGGACACCAGCACCTGGCCGCCGATCCGGCCTCCGAGGAGTTCTGGCAACACCGTTACGAGGACATCGTCGCCTTCGAGCGCTACCTCGCGCACCAGGGCACGACTGTGCTGAAGTTCTTCCTGAACATCTCGCGCGACGAGCAGGCCGAGCGTCTTCGCGCCCGCCTCGACGATCCGTCCAAGCACTGGAAGTGGAGTGCGAGCGATCTTGCGGAGAGGGAGTTCTGGGACGAGTACCAGCAGGCCTACGAGCGGGCGATCGCCGCGACCGCGCAGCCCAAAGCGCCATGGTTCGTGGTGCCGGCTGACCACAAATGGCATGCGCGACTGGTGGTGGCGGAGGCGATCCTAACGGCGTTGGAGGCAGTCAATCCGCAGCTTCCAGAGGTGGACGCGAAGCAGCAAGAAGCAATCGAGCAGGCAAAGACAGAGCTAAGGGGCTCTGCCCCTTAGAACACCGCCAGGAGGGAAGGCCGTCGAGGGACCTGCCTATTGGTCGTGGGGTCTGGGGTTAAGACCCCAGCGGGGTCCAGGGGCAGAGCCCCTGGCCTTTCCTACTCCGCAGTCTCCCGAGCCTCTTCGGTCGACCCCTCATCATCGCTCCGCGCCGGCGTGCTGGCCGACGTGAACTCGAACTCGAGCGCCCCGTCCTTCAGCCCCACCTTCACCGATCCGCCGCCCACCAGGCGCCCGAACAGCAGCTCCTCGGCGAGCGGCTTCTTGATGTGCTCCTGGATCACGCGGGCCAGCGGCCGCGCGCCATACATCCGGTCGTAGCCCCGCTCGGCGAGCCATTCCTTGGCGGCCGAGGAGAGCTCGATCGTGACGTTGCGGTCGGCGAGCTGCGCCTCCAGCTGGAGCACGAACTTCTCCACCACACGGCCCACGATCTCGGGCGTGAGGCCCGCGAACGGGATGACCGCGTCGAGCCGGTTCCGGAACTCGGGGGTGAAGAGCCGCTTGATCGCCTCCTCGTCCTCGCCTTCGCGGATGTCACGGCCGAAGCCGATTGCCTCGCGGGTCATGTCGGCGGCACCCGCGTTCGTCGTCATGATCAGGATGACGTTGCGGAAGTCGACCGTCTTGCCGTTGTGGTCCGTGAGCTTCCCGTGATCCATCACCTGCAGCAGGATGTTGTAGAGATCCTGGTGCGCCTTCTCGATTTCGTCGAGCAGCAGCACGGCGTGCGGGTGCTGGTCGATGCTGTCGGTCAGCAATCCCCCCTGGTCGAACCCGACATAGCCCGGTGGGGCGCCGATCAGCCGGCTGATCGAGTGGCGCTCCATGTACTCGCTCATGTCGAAGCGGATCAGCTCGATGCCGAGCGTAGATGCCAGCTGCTTGGCGACCTCGGTCTTGCCGACGCCGGTCGGGCCCGAGAACAGGTAGTTGCCGATCGGCTTCTCCTGGTCGCGCAGTCCGGCCCGGCTGAGCTTGATCGCGGCCGACAGCGCCTCGATCGCGCGGTCCTGGCCGAACACCATCGACTTCAGGTCGCGCTCGAGGTTGCGCAGCGTCTCCTTGTCGTCCGACGACACGCTCTTGGGAGGAATGCGCGCGATCTTGGCGACGATGTCCTCGACGTCCTTGAGCGTCACGGTCTTGCGGCGCTTGCCCTCTGGCTGGAGCATGCGCGAGGCGCCCGCCTCGTCGATCACGTCGATCGCCTTGTCGGGCAGCTTGCGGTCGTTGATGTATTTCGACGAGAGCTCGACAGCGGCGCGGATCGCCTCCTCGGTGTAGCGGACCTTGTGGTGCTTCTCGTAGTTGGTCTTCAGCCCGCGCAGGATCTTGACCGCGTCCTCGAAGGTGGGCTCGTTCACGTCGATCTTCTGGAAGCGCCGCACCAGCGCGCGGTCCTTCTCGAAGTAGTTGCGGAACTCCTTGTAGGTGGTCGAGCCGATGCAGCGCAGCGACCCCTGAGCGAGAGCGGGCTTGAGCAGGTTCGACGCGTCCATCGCACCGCCCGAGGTCGCCCCCGCGCCGATCACCGTATGGATCTCGTCGATGAAGAGAATGCCGCCGGGCGTGTTCTCGAGCTCGGTCACGACCGCCTTCAGCCGCTCCTCGAAATCGCCGCGATAGCGGGTGCCGGCCAGCAGCGAGCCCATGTCGAGCGCGTAGATCGTGCACTTGGCCAGCACCTCGGGCACGTCGCCCTCGACGATGCGCTTGGCGAGCCCCTCGGCGATCGCGGTCTTGCCCACGCCCGGGTCGCCCACGTAGAGCGGGTTGTTCTTGGTGCGGCGGCACAGGATCTGGATCGTGCGCTCGATCTCGTGGTCGCGGCCGATCAGCGGGT
>CAXTVZ010000309.1:0-3976 GCA_964247685.1 uncultured Acetobacteraceae bacterium | reverse complement strand
ATGCAGGTCCAGGATCGCTGATCCTGGCGGGGTCCAGGGGCAGAGCCCCTGGGATCTTACTGCGATAGCGGGCGTCTCCGTCCGCGGGAGACTCACGCGGGAAAGTGGCCGAGCGATGCCACGATGATGACCACGACGCCGAGCACGAGGTTGAGCAGGACGGGCAGGCGCACCGCGTCGAGTTGGGCTGGGGTGGGCCGGATGGCGCGACGGAGGCGCTTGTAGGGGACGAAGAACAGCCAGGCGAACACCGCGGCCATGATGATCCCGATCCCCTGCATCGTGTTGACGTACCACGGGGCGAGCGCAAACCCGCCCTCGCGGAAGACGAGCATCAGCCAGCCGGTGATCAGCACGATCGGCATCACGTGCCAGACCATCCGGAAGAATCGGCGCAGCGTCTGCAGGTGGACGTTCATGCGCGGCGTTGCATCGAGAAGGCCGAGGCTGGGGCGCAGGATGAGCAGGGCATAGGCCATGCCGCCGACCCAGACGACGATGCCGAGCAGGTGCAGGGCCAGCACGACGCCCCACAACGCCTGGCTTCCGGTCAGGAGGGGGCTGTGCGGATCGGTCATGTGGCTCGCTTCCGGGAGGATGAGGTGATGCGGGGCTTGGAGGTGCTGACGCCGGCGGAGATGGGCGAGGCGGACCGCCGGGCCGCGCGCCTGATACCATCAGGCACGCTGATGGAGAATGCCGGGCGGTTCGTGGCGCGCACGGTGGCCGCGCGCGTGCGGCCGTGCCGGGTGCTGGTGGCGTGCGGACCGGGCAACAATGGTGGCGACGGGTATGTCGCAGCAAGGCTGCTGGCGCGGCGCGGCTGGCCGGTGGCGGTGGCCGCACTCGCGCCGCCCAGGCCGGGGACGGACGCGGCGGCCGCGGCCGCGTCGTGGCGCGGACCGGTGGTGCCGTTCGCGCCCGCGGAAGCCGCACGGGCCGGGCTGGTGATCGATGCGCTGTTCGGCGCGGGCGTGGACCGGGCGATGGCGCCGGCGGCGGTGGCGCTGCTGGCCGCGAGCCCGCGGGTCGTCGCGGTGGATGTGCCGAGCGGGCTCGACGGCGCGACGGGCGCGCCGTTCGGGACGGTGCGCGCGGCCGAACTGACGATCACCTTCGTCCGGCCTAAGCCGGGGCACCTGCTCGAGACGGGGCGCGCGCTCTGCGGCGACGTCGTGGTGGGGGAGATCGGCATGCCCGCGTCGGTGATCGCGGGCATGGACATCCGCACCTTCCGCAATGCGCCGGGGCTGTGGCGCCTGCGGGAGGCGGGTGCCGCGGACCAGAAATACACGCGCGGCGTGGTCTGCGTGTGCGGTGGTGCTGCGATGAGCGGGGCAGCCCGTCTCGCGGCGCACGCGGCGCGGCGGGCGGGCGCGGGGCTGGTGCGGATCGGGGCGCTGCATGGCGGCGACCTGTATCGGGCCGCGGCCGAGCCCGGGCTGATCATCGATGACGGAACGCCGGAGGAGTGGCTGCACGACGACAAACGGCGCGTCTGGGTGTGTGGGCCGGGGCTGACCGCGGCCGAGGCGGAACGGTGCCTCCCGCCGCTGCTCGCGGCCGCGGGGCGGCAGGTGGTGGTGGATGCGGGAGCGCTCGCGCGGGCGGCGGGCGATCCGGCACGGTTGCGGGGAGCGGCCGTGCTGACGCCGCACGCGGGGGAGTTCGGGCGGGTGTTCGGTGATCCCGGGTCGGACCGGCTGACGGCCACGCGTCGGGCGGCGTTGGAGACCGGTGCCGTCGTGGTGCTGAAGGGCGCGAGCACGGTGATCGCGGCGCCGGACGGACGGGCGGCCATCAACGACCACGCCACCGCAGCGCTTGCGACCGCGGGCACGGGCGACACGCTCGCGGGGATCGTGGCGGCGATGCTGGCCGCCGGGCTCGAGCCCTTCGAGGCGGCGGCCGCCGGCGTGTGGCTGCACGGCGATGCCGGGATCCGGGCGGGCGACGGGCTGATCGCCGAGGACGTGGCCGAGCAGTTGCCGTCGTCCCTTGCCGCGGCGCGCCGCTTGACGCCTCCGGCTTGATGAGCGGGGCAGGGTGAGCTAAGCCCCCGCACCTCTTGCTTCGCTCGCGCGGAGCGGGCGCCTGCGGGCGTGGTGGAATTGGTAGACACGCCAGATTTAGGTTCTGGTGGCGAAAGCCGTGGGGGTTCAAGTCCCTCCGCCCGCACCACGCGCCGCCCCTGTTCCCCACTCTGGAAGGCCGGTTGTCCCATGCAAGTCACCGAAACGCTCACCGAGGGGCTCCGGCGCGGTTTCTCCGTCGTCGTTCCCGCTGACGAGTTGCGGGGACGCCGAGAAAAGCGCCTCCGGGAGCTCGGCCGCGACATGCGCATCCCGGGGTTCCGCCCCGGCAAGGTGCCGATGTCGATCATCAAGCAGCGCTACGGCTCGGCGGTGCAGGCGGAGATCCTGGAGCAGAGCCTGAACGAGGCGACCGAGAAGCTGCTGGGCGAGCGCAACCTCCGTCCGGCCGGGCAGCCCAAGGTGGCGCTGGCCGACGATGCGGCCCGGGGTGCGGCTTTGGGCGAGGAGAACGACCTCTCCTTCACGGTCGAGGTCGAGCTGCTGCCCGAGATCGCGCAGCCGGATCTGCGCGCGCTCTCTCTCACGCGCCTCAAGGCGGTGCCGAGCGACGACACGATCGGCCGCGCGCTGGAAGAGGTCGCGCGCCGGAACCGCACCTTCGAGGACGTCGAGGAGACGCGCGCGGCGGCCGTAGGCGAGATCCTGGTCACCGATTTCGTGGGCAAGATCGACGGCACGGCGTTTCCGGGCGGAACGGCGAACGACGTGGCGGTCGAGGTCGGCGGTCCGGGCTTCATCCCGGGCTTCACCGAGCAGCTCGAGGGGATGGCGCCCGGTGAGAACCGCACGGTCACCGTGAACTTCCCCGACGACTACCAGGCGGCCGAGCTCGCGGGGAAGGAAGCGACCTTCGACGTCACGGCCAAGACGCTGCGACGCGCGGTCGAGCCGGCGCTCGACGACACGCTCGCGACCAAGATCGGCTTCGAGAACTTCGAGGGTCTGCGCGACGCGATCCGCGGCCAGGTGGCGGGCGAATACGAGGAGATGTCGCGCCTGCGCATCAAGCGCGAGCTGCTCGACGCGCTCGCCGACAAGGCCGAGTTCGAGGCGCCCCCCTCGATGGTGGAGGCCGAGTTCGCGCAGATCTGGGCGCGGGTGGAGGCGGATCAGAAGGCCGGCAAGCTCGATGACGAGGACAAGGCAAAGACCGACGAGCAGCTGCGCGCCGACTATCGCGGGATCGCCGAGCGCCGGGTGAAGCTGGGGCTGCTGCTGGCCGAGATCGGCCGGGCGAACAACATCCAGGTGGCACAGGAAGAACTGTTCCGGGCCATGCGAGCCGAGGCGGGGCGCTATCCGGGGCAGGAGCAGCAGGTGTTCGAGTTCTTCCAGAAGAACCCGCGCGCCGTCGAGTCGCTGCGTGGGCCGATCTACGAGAACAAGGTGGTGGACTACATCCTCGAGCTCGCGACCGTGGCGGAGCGAGAGGTGACGCCCGAGGAGCTGGCGCAGTTCGACGAGGAGGATGCGGTCGAGGCCGCCTGAGGGGTCGGTGGGCGGGCTGCCTCGCAGGGGCTCGCAATCGGCCGCGGACGTTTTATGTTCTGGTGGCGGCGCCGCTGATCGGGCCGCTGGGGAGTGACGCTGGTGATACGGGATCGCGATCCGGTCGAGGTCTACAACAACACGCTCGTGCCGATCGTCGTCGAGCAGACCTCGCGCGGCGAGCGGTCGTACGACATCTATTCGCGCCTGCTGCAGGAGCGGATCATCTTCCTGACCGGACCGGTGTTCGACCAGGTGGCAGCCCTGATTTCGGCGCAGCTGCTGTTCCTGGAGAGCGTCAATCCGACCAAGGAGATCTCCTTCTATATCAACAGCCCTGGTGGCGTGGTGTCGGCGGGTCTCGCGATCTACGACACGATGCAGTACATCCG
>CAXTVZ010000308.1:2592-3991 GCA_964247685.1 uncultured Acetobacteraceae bacterium | reverse complement strand
GCTCTCGGGGATGATGCCGAGCAGCGGGATCGACAGGATCTCCAGCACGTCCTCGACCTTGAGCATCTCCGAGCGTGCGGCTCGCGCGGCGTCATAGCGGGTGAGAAGGAGGTGCTTCTCCATCCGCTCACCGTTCTCGACGCGCTTGGTCTTGCTGTCGAGCAGGCCGATGATCCGGTCGCTGTCGCGCACCGAGGAGACCTCGGGGTTGGTGACGATCACGGCGGCGTCCGCCTCGTACATCGCGAGCTGGGCGCCCTTCTCGATGCCGGCCGGGCTGTCGCAGAGCACGAAGTCGAACCGCTCACGGCATTCGGCGATCACGCGGGTGACGCCGTCCACGGTGAGCGCGTCCTTGTCGCGGGTCTGCGACGCCGGCAGCAGCGAGAGCGTGTCGCAGCGCTTGTCGCGGATCAGCGCCTGGTTGAGCCTGGCGTCGCCCTGGACGACGTTGATCAGGTCGAACACCACGCGGCGTTCGGCGCCCATCACCAGGTCGAGGTTGCGCAGGCCCACGTCGAAGTCGATCACCACCACGTTCTTGCCCATCTGGGCCAGAGCGGCGCCGAGGGCGGCGGTGGATGTCGTCTTGCCGACGCCGCCCTTGCCGGACGTGACGACGATGACCTTGGACATGGGGTTGTTGTTCCTTTTTTTGGCTAGGGGAGCGGGCTGATGGCGATGCTCTCGCCGTCGAGTCGCGCCACCGCCGGCTTGCCGCGCAGCGTGGCATCCATGTCGTCGGCCGTCAGGTAGAAACCGTCGATCGCCAGCAATTCGGCATCGAGCGCGCGGCAGAGGATGCGCGCGGCGGGGTTGCCGGCGAAGCCTGCGACGGCGCGGCCGCGGATCGCGCCGTAGACGTGGATCGAGCCGCCCGCCATCACCTCGGCGCCCGACGCGATCGAGCCGATCACGGTGACGTCGCCCTCGGGGAACACGATCTGGGTGCCGGAGCGCACCGGCTCCTCGATCAGCAGCGAGGGCGTGGGCCTGGCGGGTGCCGGCGGGTCGGGGATGTCCTCCTCGCCGGTGGCGCGGCCGCCGAACAGGGGCGGGGGAAAGCCCGCGAGGTCGCCCGAAACGTTCTCGGCGGCGATCATGCGGATGCCCCGCGCGGCGAGCTCGGCCGGGAGTGCGGCGAGCTCGTCCGCGTCGGCCGTGTCGTCGAGCAGTCCGAGATCGAGCACCACCGGCCGCTCCACGAAGAACGTGCTGGCGCGCGCGATCTGCTCGTCGAGCGAGGCGAGCCAATCAGCGAGCGGCGCCTCGGGGGTCAGCACGAGCGCCATGAACGAGCGTCCCCGGACCCGGACCGGCGGCAGCGGTTTTGCGGTGCTTGTCACAGTTCCGCGTAATGGCCGCGGGTCCGGCGCGTCAATCGTCATGAGCAGATTGG
>CAXTVZ010000308.1:0-2492 GCA_964247685.1 uncultured Acetobacteraceae bacterium | reverse complement strand
TCGCCCGGCGATGCGATAAACGCCCATGCGGATTCTTCATCACCTTCCATTGTCGCCGGCGGCGCGCAAGGTGCGACTCGTGCTGAACGAGAAGCGGCTGCCGTTCGAAACCAAGGTCGAGCGCGTCTGGGAACGGCGCCCCGAGTTCCTCGCGATGAACCCGGCCGGGACCGTGCCGGTGCTCGAGGAGGAGAACGGCGTGATCGTCCCCGATTCGGCGGTGATCTGCGAGTATCTCGAGGAGGCCTATCCCGACACGCCGCTGCTGTCGCAGAGCTCGTTCGCCGAACGCATCGAGACCCGGCGCCTGCATGCCTGGTTCGACGGCAAGTTCCAGGCCGAGGTCACGCGCAACCTGGCGGGCGAGAAACACATGAAGCGGCTGATGGGCCGCGGCGAGCCGGACGCGAGCGCGCTCAGGGCCGGCTACACCAACCTGAAGTTCCATATGGAATATATCGGCTGGCTGGCCGAGACGCGGAAATGGCTGGCCGGGAGCACGCTCTCGATCGCCGACTTCGCGGCCGCCGCCCACCTGTCGGTGCTCGACTTCATCGGCGACATCGACTGGAGCCACTCGCCGGCGGCCAAGGAGTGGTACGCGCGGGTGAAGTCGCGGCCCTGTTTCAGGGCGATCCTGGCGGACCGGGTGAGCGGGATCAATCCGCCGGCGCATTACGCGGATCTGGACTTCTGAAAGAAGGCCAGGGGCTCTGCCCCTGGACCCCGCCAGGATCGGCGATCCTGGACCTGCATCAGTGAGGCGGGTCCAGGGGCCTCAGGCTCCTGGCGGGGTTTGGGGCGGAGCCCCAACCTTCTTCACCGCATCGCCGGCCCGGCCTCCAGCAGCGCGATGTTCTGCTCCGCAAGATCGGACACGGGACTGTCCGGCGAGAGCGACATGGTCCGCTCCCAATCCGCCCGCGCCCCGTCGAGGTCCCCCGCGTGCTGGCGCAGCAGGCCGCGTTCGAGCAGCGCATCCGCATCATCCGGGTCGAGCCTGAGCGCCGCGTCGACGTCGCGCGCCGCCTCGTCGAAAGCGCCCGCGTCGCGATGCGCCGAGGCGCGAAGCGACCACGCGTCCGCGCGGTTCGGGTCGAGCGCGATCGCCCGGTCGAGATCGGCGAGTGCCACCACGTCGCGCCCGAGCCGCACCGCGGCCGTCGCATGATCGATCAGCAGGTCCGGATCGTCGCCGTAGAGGTCGAGCGCCAGGCCCGCCGAGTCGAACGCCCGCTCCCCTTGTCCGGCCATGGCCCAGGCCTGTGCAGCCTGCCCCGCGATCGACGCGCGGGCGGCGATCGCGCCGCTGCTTGCCTTTGCGAGCGCGTCGAGCTGCGCCGCAGCTGCCGCCGGATCGCCGAGGGCCGCGGTCGCCAGCGCCCGGCAATGCGCCGCACCATCGCCGCCGCCCGCCGCCGCCCAGCTGTCGCTGAAGGCGAGCGCGCCCGACGGGTCGTCGGCGACCATGGCGAGGCACTGGTCGTATTTGCCGCCCTCCGCAATCCGCGGCGGGACCGGCGGGAGCGGGATGTTCGTCCCGCCAGCGGGCGGGATGCGTGTGGTGGCGCCCGGCGGAACCGCGGCCGTGTCTCGCGTGCTCATGCGGGGACGATGCAAGAGGCGCCGCCGAATGTCGAATGCCCGGGCCGAGCCGATCTCGACCACACCTCGCCTGGTGATCGCGGGCCTCGGCTACAGCGCGAGTGCGGTGGCCGGGCTCGCCCGCGCGCAGGGCTTCGCGGTCGTGGGCACCAGGCGCGAGGCCGCCGCACCGCCCGCGGTGGTGCGCTTCGACGACGCGGGCGCGCTGATCCGCGAGGCGACCCATCTCCTTGTCTCCGCGCCGCCGGGCGAGGCGGGCGACCCGGTGCTGAGCGCCCACGCGGCGGCCCTGGACGAGGCGCCCGCGCTCCGCTGGATCGGCTACTTCTCCACCACGGGCGTCTACGGGGACCGTGATGGCGCGTGGGTGGACGAGACCACCACGCCCGACGGCACCTCGCCCCGTGCCGCGCGACGGATCGCGGCGGAACAGGCCTGGGCCGCGCGCGCGCAGCCTGGCCGCGCGGTCGACCTGATCCGGCTCGCGGGCATCTACGGCCCCGGCCGCTCGGCACTGGACGAGGTCTGCGCGGGGCGTGCGCGCCCGATCCATGCCCCCGGGCATGCGTTCGGCCGCATCCATCGCGACGACATCGCCGGCGGCACGATGGCGGCGATCGCGACGGCGCGGCCGGGCGAGGTCAGGGTGCTGAACTTCACCGACGACGAGCCGGCCGAGAGCGAGCGCGTGATCCACGAGGCGGCCCGCCTGCTCGGGGTGGCACCTCCGATGTCACGGCCGCTGGCCGAGGCCTGGGCGGAGATGAGCCCGATGGCGCGCTCCTTCTGGGCGGACAACCGACGGGTTCGGTCGGAGCGGACGCAGGCGGTGCTTGGACGCCGGTGGCGTTACCCGACCTACCGGGAGGGGCTGCGGGCGTGCTGAC
>CAXTVZ010000307.1:0-4007 GCA_964247685.1 uncultured Acetobacteraceae bacterium | reverse complement strand
CCGCATTGAGCGGGCCGACCGAAGCGGTGCCGCATTGATGGCGGCGGCCGGCCCGTCCGACCGGCATGTCGAGGCCTTCCTCGAGATGCTGGTGGCGGAGCGGGCGGCCTCGCCCAACACGATCGCGGCCTATCGGCGCGACCTCGGCCATCTCGCGACCGTGCTGGCGCCCACACCGGCGCATGCCGCCGACGCCGCCGCGCTCGCGGGGTTCATGGCCGCGCTCGGCCGCGCGGGGCTGGCACCGCGCACCGCCGCCCGGCGGCTCTCCGCGATCCGGGGCTTCTATCTGTTCCTGCTGCGCGAGGGCGTTCGGGCGGACGACCCCACCGCGCTGCTCGAGGCGCCCCGGCAGTCGCCGCCGCTGCCCCGGTTCCTGAGCGAGGCCGAGTGCGCCTGCCTGTTCGCGGCTGCCGCCACCCTGCCGCGTCCGCGCGACGCGCAGGCGCATGCGGCGCTGCTGATCCTGTATGCGACCGGGTTGCGCGTGTCCGAGCTGCTTGGCCTGCAACGCCAGCTCTTCGCCCGCGCCCAGGGCAGCAGCCTGGCCGTGCGGGGCAAGGGCGGCCGCGAGCGGATCGTGCCGTGGCCGGGCGCCGCACACGACGCGGCCGCGGCACTGATTGCGGCGACACCCGCCTCGCGCTTCCTGTTCGCCGGCCGCGACCCGGCCCGCGCCCTGACCCGGCAGGGGCTCGACCTCGTGCTCACTGACGCGGCGCGCGCGGCGGGGCTGGCGCCCGGGCGCCTGTCGCCGCACGTGCTGCGCCACTCGTGTGCCACCCACATGCTCGCGCGCGGCGCCGACCTCCGGCAGATCCAGGTGCTGCTCGGCCACGCCGACATCTCGACGACGCAGATCTACACTCATGTGGAGACGGAACGGCTCGGGCGCCTGCTCGCGGCGCATCACCCGCTCGCCGGCACCGCTGGTGCGTTCGGTGCTCCGAGGTCTGGTGCCCCGGGGTCTGGTGCCCCCCGGTCCGATGCCCCGAGCTCTGGTGAACGGGGCGAAACGTGCTAAAGCCCGGCGGCCATGCGTCATTTCCTTGAGTTCGAAAAGCCGATCGCCGAACTCGAAAACAAGATCGACGAGCTGCGGCAGATGTCCGATCCCGGCGGGATCAACATCGCCGACGAGCTGGTCAAGCTGACCGAGAAGGCCGACCGCCAGCTCCGCACCACCTACGCCAAGCTCACGCCCTGGCAGAAGACCCAGGTCGCCCGTCATCCCGAGCGGCCGCGCGCGCTCGATTATATCCAGCGGCTGATCACCGACTACGCGCCGCTGGCCGGCGACCGCGCCTTCTCCGAGGACCGCGCGATCGTGGGGGGCTTGGGCCGGTTCGAGGGCGCCGCGGTGATGGTGATCGGGATCGAGCGTGGCGGCGACATCGAGACCAGGCTGCGGCACAATTTCGGGTCCGCGCGGCCGGAGGGCTATCGCAAGGCGCAGCGCCTGGTGCGGCTCGCGGGGCATTTCGGGCTGCCGGTGATCTCGTTCGTTGACACTGCCGGCGCCTTCCCGGGCGTGGAGGCGGAAGCGCGCGGCCAGGCGGAAGCGATCGCGCGGTCGATCGAGACCTTCCTCGATGCACCCGTGCCGATCCTGGCCACCGTGATCGGCGAGGGCGGCTCGGGCGGCGCGATCGCGATCGCCGCCGGCGACCGGGTGTTCATGCTGGAGCATGCGATCTACTCGGTGATCTCGCCCGAGGGGTGTGCGTCGATCCTGTGGCGCGATGCGAACCAGAAGTCGCTCGCAGCCGACGCGCTGAAGCTGACGGCGCAGGATCTGCGGACGTTGCGTGTGATCGACGAGATCGTGCCCGAGCCGGTGGGCGGGGCGCATCGCGCGCCGGGCGAGACGATCGAGGCGGTCTGGCGGGTGCTCGCGGCCGCGCTGCCGCCGTTGCTCGGGCTGGATGGGACGACGCTGAAGGCGCAGCGGCGGGCGAAGTATCTGGCGATGGGGCGCGAGTTCACGGGCTAAGGCCAGGGGCTCTGCCCCTGGACCCCGCCAGGACAAGCAGTCCTGGACCTGCCTAACAAAGGGGGCCTGGGGTCAAGACCCCAGCGGGGTCCAGGGGCGGAGCCCCTGGCCTTCTTCAGGAGATCCCAATGCTGCGCATCTTCGAGCGGATCCTCCAACCCACCGCTCTCCCACCCGACGCCACACCCCCGACACTCGACACCCCGCGCGCGCTGGTCCGGTTCTACTGGCACTTCCTCCGCCAGGCGCCGCGGCCGTTCGTTGCGATGTTCGTGCTCGGCCTGCTCGTGGCCCTGCTCGACAGCACGATCCCGGTCTTCATCGGCCATGTCACCTCGCTCGTCTCGCACGAGAGACCGGCGACGCTGCTCCGTGATGCAGGACGCACGCTGATCCTGATGGCGGTCGTGCTGCTGGTGGTGCGGCCGGCGGCCCTGCTCGCGCAGTACACCGCGACCAACCAGGTGATCACGCCGGGCATGACCAACCTGGTGCGCTGGCAGAATCATTGGCATGTCGTGCGGCAGAGCTGGACGTTCTTCCAGAACGATTTCGCCGGCCGCATCGCCAATCGCGTGATCCAGACGGGACCGGCGCTGCGCGAGAGCGTGGTGCAGGGTGCAGGTGCGGTCTGGTATCTGCTGGTCTATGGCGGCAGCGCGATCACGCTGCTCGCGCGCGCCGATCCGATCATCGCGGTGCCGATCGTGGCCTGGTTCGTGGCCTATGCCTGCATGCTGCGCATCTTCGTGCCGCGCATGCGCGAGCGGTCGCGCGCGATGTCGGAGATGCGCTCGATGCTGACGGGCCGCATCGTCGACAGCTACACCAACATCGTCACCGTCAAGCTGTTCGCACGTGCGCACGACGAGGACGCATTCGTGCGCGAGGCGATCGACGATCACACCGCCGCGTTCCACCGCCAGCTGCGGATGACCACCGGCTGGACGCTGACGCTCGCCTGCATCAACGCGTGCATGGTGGTGGGAACGGCAACGCTCGCGATCCTGGCCTGGCGCGCCGGGCGAGTGTCGATCGCGACCGTGGGCACCGCACTTCCCCTCGCCTGGCAGATCAACGGCATGGCGGGCTGGGTCGCGCTGAACATCACGTCGATTTTCGAAAACGTGGGCGTGGTGCAGGATGGAATGCGATCGATCGCGGTCGCGCGCGGCATGCCGGACCGGCCGGGCAGCGTGGACCTGCACCTGACGGCGGGCGAGATCCGGTTCGAGGGTCTCGTGTTCGACTACGGCCGCAAGCGCGCGGAGGGCGAGCCACCCGACGGCAAGAGGGGCGGCGTGCTGCGCGGGCTCGATCTCGTGGTGCGGCCGGGCGAGCGCGTGGGGCTGATCGGGCGTTCGGGCGCGGGCAAGTCGACGCTGGTGAACCTCCTGCTGCGGTTTCACGAACCCAGCGGCGGCCGCATCCTGATCGACGGCACCGACATCGCGAACGTGACGCAGGAAAGCCTGCGTCTCGAGATCGGCATGGTGACGCAGGACACGTCGCTGCTGCACCGCTCGATCCGCGACAACCTGCGCTACGGAAGGCGGGATGCCACGGATGCCGAGATCCGCGAGGCGGCGCGGCGGGCACATGCGCTCGAGTTCATCGATGCGCTGGAAGACTGGGAAGGACGGCGCGGGTTCGAGGCCCATGTGGGCGAGCGCGGGGTGAAGCTGTCGGGCGGCCAGCGCCAGCGCGTCGCGATCGCGCGCGTGATCCTGAAGGACGCGCCGATCCTGGTGCTGGACGAGGCGACCTCGGCGCTCGACAGCGAGGTCGAGGCGGCGATCCAGGAGCAGCTCGATGCGCTCATGCAGAATCGGACGGTGATCGCGATCGCGCACCGGCTGTCGACGATCGCGCGGATGGACAAGCTCGCGGTGCTCGATGGCGGGCGGATCGTGGAGCAGGGGACGCATGCGGAGCTGCTGGCGTTGGGCGGGCATTACGCGTCGCTCTGGGCGCGGCAGTCGGGCGGGTTTCTGCCGGAGGTGGCGCCGGCGGG
>CAXTVZ010000306.1:0-4007 GCA_964247685.1 uncultured Acetobacteraceae bacterium | reverse complement strand
GCCGGTTGTGCTCGGTCCCAAGTCCGGGGTTTTAAGGGCTCGCCCTTAACGGGGTCCAGGGGCAGAGCCCCTGGCCTTCAATGCCTGCCGACCTTGCCATCAACCATCCGGTTGATCTCGAGAGGATTGCCATCCCGCAACGCCTCCGCCAGCAGCGCCTGCGGCAGGTCCTGATAGCACACCGGCCGCAGGAAGCGCCGGATCGCCAGCGTGCCGACCGAGGTCGTGCGCCCGTCCGACGTGGCCGGGAACGGGCCGCCATGCACCATCGCGTCGGCGACCTCGACGCCGGTGCCGTAGCCGTTCACCAGGATGCGACCGGCCTTTTCCTCCAGGATCGGCAAGAGCGACGCGGCGTCGGCGTGGTCGGCCTCGTCGATGTGGAGCGCGATGGTGAGCTGACCCTCGAGCTTGCCCACCAGCGTGCGCAGGGTGGCGGCGTCGGGGGCGCGGACCAGCAGCGAGGAGGAGCCGAACACCTCGGCCTGCAGGTGCTCGTCGCCGGCGAAGTCGTCTGCCCGCGTCTCGAAGAACGCGGGCCGCGCGTCGTGCGGGCCGGTGGGTTCGGCGCCGCGGGCGAGAGTCTTGACATGGGCGTGGCTGGCGAAGGCGTCGACGCCCTTCTGGTAGGCGGCGTGGATGCCGGGGGAGAGCATGGTCTGCGGAGCGGCGCCCTCGATGCCGGCCGACGCACCGGCGATGAAGGCGTCGAGGCCGGGGCCGTCGATCGCGAGCACCAGGCCCGGATTGGTGCAGAACTGGCCGGCGCCGAGCTGGAGCGAGGCTGCGAACGCGCGGCCGATCGCCTCGCCGCGGGCGGCGAGTGCGGCGGGGAACAGCAGCACGGGGTTGATCGAGCTCATCTCGGCATAGACCGGGATCGGCTCGGCGCGGCCGGCGGCCGCCTGCACCAGGGCCAAGCCGCCGCGACGGGAACCGGTGAAGCCCACCGCCTTGATGCGCGGGTCGGTGACCAGCGTGGCACCGAGCTGGAAGCCGGATTCGAACAGGATGCCGAACACGCCGGCGGGCAGGCCGCACTTGCTGACCGCGGCGCGGATCGCGGCGGCGATCATCTCGGAGGTGCCGGGATGGGCCGGGTGCGCCTTGACGATCACCGGGCAGCCGGCGGCGAGAGCAGAGGCGGTGTCGCCGCCGGCCACCGAAAAGGCCAGCGGGAAGTTGGACGCGCCGAACACGGCGACCGGGCCGACCGCGATGTTGCGCAGGCGCAGGTCGACGCGCGGCAGCGGCTTGCGGTCGGGCATCGCCGGGTCGATGCGGGCGTCGAGGAAGTCGCCGTCGCGCACCACGCGGGCGAACAGGCGGAGCTGGCCGCAGGTGCGGCCGCGCTCGCCCTCGAGGCGGGGGCGCGGCAGGCCGGTCTCGGCCATCACGCGCTCGATCAGCGCGTCGCCGAGCTCCATGATCTCGGCCGCGATCGCCTCGAGGAAGCCCGCGCGCTGCTCGAGCGTGGTCTCGCGGTAGAGGGGGGCTGCGTCGCTCGCTGCGGCGCAGAGACGGGCGACGTCGCTGGCCGCGGAGGCGGCGATAGCGGGCTCGAGGGGGGCACCCGTTCGAGGGTCGATCGCATGGATGAGGTCGGTCACGCTGCACTCCGGTCGATGGGTCGGGAGGCCGTCGGGGGTCGGCCTCTCTCACATAGCCTGCCAGGACGCCGGTCGCACCACCGGATGGTTCGGCGGGCGAGTCTCGGGCCGAACGAATGATCCGAGCAGGTGCGCTAGTACGAGAGCTTCGGCCCCAGCGCGTTGGGCTGCACGCGCTCGGGGGTGTTGGCGTGGATCGTGAGACGCGCCGGGGTGCGCGCGAGGGTGGGCTTGGGGGGTGCGGTCTCGTCCGGCTCGGTGGCCTCGGGGACGTTGGCCTCGGGCGGCACGAGGGCGGACAGGGCGGCGCCGTTGGCGGCGAAGGAGGGTGAAAGGGCGAGCTCGACGCGGCGGTTGCGGGCGCGGCCGTCATCGGTGGCGTTCGACGCGACCGGGCGGGTGCGGCCGAAGCCCACCGCGCGGAGGCGGGCGGCGGGGACGCCGCGGGTGACGAGGCTGGCCACCACGTTCTGGGCGCGTTCGAGGGAAAGGGCCTGGTTGTAGGCGTCGGAGCCCACGGCGTCGGTGTTGCCGGCGACGGTGAGCACCAGGTCGGCGGGCTCGCGGGCGATGGTTCGGGCCAGCGCGTCGAGCGACCCGGCGGCGTCGGGGCGCGGGGTGGGGACGCCGAAATCGAAGAAGACGCTGTCGGGGATGGCCAGGAGCGAGACGGCGACCGGGCCGCCCGAGGTCGCGACGTCGCGGGTGGTGACGGGCTGGGAGCCGGGGAGTGCGAGGGCGCCCAGCACGGCCTGCGGGGGTTCGGCGGCGGCGGTGGCGGCGGGCGGTGGCGGCGCGGGTGGCGGAGGGGCGGCCACGCAGCCGGCCAGCAGGAGGGCGGGCAGGAGGGCGCGAGAGTTCACGAGCGCGCGCCCTCGGCTCGAACGCGGCGGCAGAGGCGGAACAGGGCTTGTTCTCCGAACAGGTTGGCGAGCCAGGTGTTGCGGCGCCACGGGGCGCGGCGGCCGGCTTCGTCGACGGCCATCCACTGCTCGACGATGCAGCCTTCGGCCTCGGCGAGGGCGAAGAAGTCGCTGATCGTGCAGGGATGGATGTTGGGGGTCTCGTACCAGGGGCGGCCCCAGGTTTCCGTCATCGGCATGCGTCCCGTGGTCAGGAGCTGCCAGCGTAGCTGCCAGTGGCCGAAGTTCGGAAAACTTACGATGGCGTGGCGGCCGATGCGGAGCATCTGGCTGAGGACCTCGCGGGGTTTTTCGACGGCCTGGAGGGTGCGGGAGAGGACGACGTAGTCGAACGAGGCGTCGCGGTAGTGGCGGAGGTCCTGGTCGGCGTCGCCGTGCATCACGGGCAGGCCGTGGCCGACGGCCTCGGTCACGGCGTGCATGTCGATCTCGATGCCGCGGGCGTCGCAACCGCGGGTGCGGGCGAGAAGGGCGATGAGCGAGCCGTCGCCGGCGCCGATGTCGAGGACGCGGCTGCCGGGCTCGATCATGTCGGCGATCAGGCGCTCGTCGAGGCGAGGGCCGCGGTTGTTGGTGTCGGGGCCCATGTCAGTGCGCGCCCGTCTCAAGGCGCACGGGCAACGCCGTCGAGGAAGCCGCGGACGACGCGGTCGAGCGCCGGCTCGTCGAGGAGGAAGGCGTCGTGGCCGCGGTCGGTCTCGATCTCGACGAAGGAGACGTTGGCGCCGGCGCGGTTGAGCGCGTGCACCAGGGCACGGGATTGAGCGGTCGGGAACAGCCAGTCGGACGAGAAGCTCACGACGCAGAAGCGCACTGGCGTCGCGCGGAAGGCAAGGGCGAGGTCGCCTTCGCCGTCTTCGCCGGCCTGGTCGGCGGCGAGGTCGAAATAGTCCATCGCCCGGGTGATGGTGAGGTACGAGTTGGCGTCGAAGCGGCGGACGAAGGAGCTGCCCTGGTGGCGGAGGTAGCTCTCGACCTCGAACATGTCGCCGAAGAGGGAAAGGGGCGCTTCGGCGTTGTAGGGGTCGCGGCGGAGGCGGCGGCCGAACTTGCGGGTGAGCGCGTCCTCCGAGAGGTACGTGATGTGGGCCATCATGCGGGCCACGGCCAGGCCGCGGGCCGGGATGACGTCGTGCTCCCAGTAGCGGCCGGCGCGATAGTCGGGGTCGGCGAAGATCGCCTGGCGGGAGACCTCGTTGAAGGCGATGTTCTGGGCGGAATGGTAGCCGGAGCAGGCGATGGGCAGGCAGCCGCGGAGGCGATCCGGGTAGGTCGCGGCCCATTCGAGGGCCTGCATGCCGCCCATGGAGCCGCCGACCACGGCGAGCAGGCGGGGGATGGCCAGCGCGTCGAGGAGGGCGGCCTGGGCGCGGACCATGTCGCGGATGGTGACGGGGGGGAAGTCGGTGCCCCAGGGGGTGGTGCCGGGGCCGTGGCGGGGGGTGGCGGGGCCGGTGGTGCCCATGCAGCCGCC
>CAXTVZ010000305.1:0-4034 GCA_964247685.1 uncultured Acetobacteraceae bacterium | reverse complement strand
GCGGCAGCCGGGCGGTTCATCGCGGCGCTCGAGCCGGCGTTCGAGGTGGTGCGGGGCGTGCGTCGGGAGCGCTATCGGCTGGATGTACTGATGCGAGTGGTTTGAGACCAGGGCTCTGCCCTGGACCCGCCAGGAGCAAGGGTCCCTGGACCCCCATCAGTTTGCGGCTCTGGGGGCGCCTGCCCCCAGCGGAGCGTGGGGCAGAGCTCCACTTCTGTGGCCTGCGCCTTGCTGACAGGATGCGCATGACATCACGCCTCCTTCTCGCACTCGTCGCCGCAATGCTGTCGCGCCCGGCCCAGGCCGAGCCCAGTGCCCCGCAGGTGCCCCCCACCGTCACGCATGCGAGCCCATCCGAGCCCGATCCGGCGGTGATCTTCGCGCCCTACACCTTCGCCGGCGGCCCGAACGCCTACCGCTCCGGCAGCGGCCATCCCGGTCCCGCCTACTGGCAGAACCGCGTCGACACCACGATCGACGCCACCATCGACCCCGCTTCGCACGTGCTGCACGGACGCGAAACCATCGCCTACACCAACAACAGCCCCGACGCCCTCGATGTCCTCTGGGTCCAGCTCGACCAGAACATCTACCGCGCCGACAGCCGCGCCCATGCCGCCTCCGACCGCTACTCGACACACTCCACCGACGGCGACGTGATCGAGAGCGTCGCCATCACCGACGCAAACGGCCCCACGCGCGACATCCCTTACCTCGTCTCCGACACCCGCATGCAGCTGCGCCTCCCGACCCCGCTCGCGCCGCATGGCGGCCAGCTGCGCCTGCGCATCGCCTGGCACTACACCGTGCCCGGACCCTGGGGCGGCCGCACCGCGTGGTCGCACACCACCAACGGCGACCTCTACGAGATCGGCCAGTGGTTCCCCCGCATGAACGTGTACGACGACATCCGCGGCTGGGACACCGCCCCCTATCTCGGCCAGGAGTTCTACTGCGAATACGGCGACATCGATTACCGCGTCACGGTCCCCGCCAATTACCTCGTCGCCGGCTCGGGCGCCCTGCTGAACCCCGCCGCCGTGCTGACCGCAACCGAACGCGCCCGCCTCGCGCAAGCCGCGCACAGCGACCGCACGGTGATGATCCGCGCGCCCGCCGAGATCACCGACCCTTCAACGCGCCCGAAGCAGAACGGCACGCTCACCTGGCATTTCCGCATGCAGAACACGCGCGACGTGGCCTTCGCCGCCTCGCCCGCCTTCGCCTGGGACGCCGCTCGCATCAACCTGCCGCCCGTCGCACCCGCGCCCGGTGCCGCACCGATCCCGCGCCTGGCAATGTCGTTCTATCCTGTGGAGGCCGCGCAGAACTGGGTGCGCTCCACCGAATACGTCAAGCACGCGATCGAGTATTTCTCGTCCAAATGGTTCCCATTCCCCTGGCCCAACGCCGTCAACGAGGCCGGCCACGGCGCCAACATGGAATACCCCGCCATGGCCTTCGACGGCATCGCCGATGCGGGGCGCGAACTCTTCTGGGTCACCCAGCACGAGCTCGGCCACAACTGGTTCCCGATGCTGGTCGGCTCCAACGAGCGCCGCTTCGCGTTCATGGACGAAGGCTTCAACACCTTCATCGACGTCTACGCCTCCGACCATTTCAACCACGGCGAGTTCGCGCCCAAGCGCGATTCCGAATACGCCCCCGGCGGCGGCAACCCGGTGGACGAGATCGCGCCCACGCTCGCCGACCCGCGCGCACCGCGCATTCTCGATCCGTCCGACCTGGTGATCGAGAAATACCGTCACAGCGTCACGTATTTTAAAGCCGCACTCGGCCTCACCCTGCTCCGCGAGCAGATCCTCGGCCCCGACCGCTTCGACCCCGCCTTCCGCGCCTACATCCGCGCCTGGGCGTACAAGCACCCCGCCCCCGACGATTTCTTCCGCCTGATGGACAGCGAGGCGGGCGAGGACCTCTCCTGGTTCTGGCGCGGCTGGTATGCCAACAACTGGACGCTCGACATCGCCGTCACCGGCGCCGCCTACGCCGAGCACGATCCCGCGAAGGGCGTGGTCGTCACGCTGCGCAACAAGGGCCTGCTCGTGATGCCGGCCGTGCTCGAGGCCGACACGTCCGACGGCAACAGAACCCGCATCACCGTCCCGGTCGAGACCTGGATGCACGGGACCGATGCGCGGATCACCCTTCCGACCACGAAGCAGGTCATCCGCATCGTCCTCGATCCCGACGGCAAAATCCCCGACGCGAACCGCGCCGACACGCGGTTCGCGATCGGCGCGCCGCCGTCGCAGGCGCCGAAATGACCGGCGCCCGCGCGACCGTCAGTCGAGGGGCAGCCGCGCCAGGTCCTCGAGCATCGTGGGTCCGGTCGGCGTCCAGCCGAGCGTCTCGCGCGTCCAGGCGCTCGAGGCGACCAGGTCGCGCCCCACGAAATGGCCCAGCCAGCCATACACCCCCACCGCCTCCTCCGCCGTCACGGATTTGAGCGGCAGGCCGAGCCGGCGCCCGATCACCTCGTACATGTCACGCACCGGCACCCCTTCCTCGGCCACCGCGTGATAGCGCGCCCCGGATGCGGATTTCTCCAGCGCCAGCCTGTAGAGTCGCGCGACGTCGTCGACATGGGCCGCCGCCACGCCGTTGCGCCCCTCGCCGACATACGACAGCGCCCCAAGCTGGCGCCCGATCGCGATCAGATAGGTGACGATCCCCTGCTTGACCGGGTCGTGCACCTGCGGCAGCCGCACCACCGACACCGCGACCCCGCGCGCGGCGAAGGCCAGCGCCACGTCCTCGGAGGCGCCGCGCGGGTTCACCCCGCTCGGCGGGTCACGCTCCGTCGCGGGCGTCCCATCCGCTCCGGTCGTGACCCCCGTGCCGGAGGTCACGAGCAGCGGCCGCCCCGAGCCTTCCAGCGCCTCGCCCATGGCGGTGATCGCGCGCCGGTCGTCCTCGCAGTTCTGCTCCATGCGGGAGAAATCATGGTTGAACGCGAGGTGGATGACCCCGTCGGCCTCGGCGGCCGCGGCCCGGAGCACATCGAGGTCCTCGATCGAGCCACGAAGCGGCTCGGCGCCGGCCGCCGCGAGGGCCGCCGCCTTCTCCTCCGAACGATAGAGCCCGACCACCTGGTGGCCTGCTCCCACGAGCTCGCGGGTGACGGCAGCGCCGATGAACCCGGCCGCACCGGTGACGAAAACACGCATCGCAGACACTCCATTCGACGTCTGGCGCCAGTGTCGACCGCTCGCCTATCCTGTTAAAGATGTGAGCTTGTCATGGTATAGGATCCAACAGGATGGACGCGCTCTCTCCCCGCGGCATCGCCGACCAGGCCCCCCAGCTCGGCGCCTATCTGCGCGACCACCGCACCCGGCTCGACCCGGTCTCGCTCGGCTTCCCCGCCGGCCGCCGCCGCACGCCGGGCCTGCGTCGCGAGGAGGTGGCCGCCCGCGCGAATATCAGCCCGACCTGGTACACCTGGCTCGAGCAGGGCAGGGGCGGCGCGCCCTCGGCCGACGTGCTCGACCGGATTGCGCGCGCGCTGATGCTGACCGAGCGCGAGCGCGAGAACCTGTTCCTCGTCGCCCTCGGCCGCCCGCCCGAGGCGCATTACCAGGCGAGCGGCGGCGTCACCCCGCGGCTGCAGCGCGTGCTCGACACGCTCGACCCGGTGCCGGCACTGATCCGCACCGCGACCTGGGACGTGATCGCCTGGAACGTGGCCGCAACGGTCCTGCTGACCGACTATGCGGCACTCCCGCCGCGCGAACGCAACGTTCTGCGCATGATCTTCCTCGATCCCCGCGCCCGCGCGTTCCAGCACGACTGGGAGAGTGTCGCGCGTTTCATCGTGGGCGCGTTCCGCGTCGATGCCGCACGCGCCGGTGCGGCGGCCGAGGTCGAGCCGCTGGTGGCCGAGCTCTGCAGCCTCAGCCCCGACTTCGCCCGCCTGTGGGGCGACACCCACATCCAGAACGTGGTCGACTACGTCAAGCACATCCGCCACCCGGTGCTCGGTCCGCTCGCCTTCGAGCTGTCCGCCTTCG
>CAXTVZ010000304.1:2333-4076 GCA_964247685.1 uncultured Acetobacteraceae bacterium | reverse complement strand
GCGGCGTCGCTGCCGTCGAACAGGTCGAACACGCGGCTGTACCGCCCCAGCTCCGGGAGCTCGGCGCCGGCGAACAGGAACAGGAACGCCGCGCCATTGGCCGGACTGGCCGCCGCACCCGGATCCGCGGTCAGCAGCACCGGCTGCAGCGTCGGGTGGTCGATCCCGTGGGGCAGGAAATCCGCCGCGTCCTCCCGCCACAGCGCGTCGTCGAGCGCTACGAGGCTGGTGGCGTCCGGCAGCAGCACCAGCGCCCGATGCTCGGAGGCCAGCGTCCGGGCGAGCAGGCGCGCGAGCGCCCGGGTCGGCATCTCGCGCGTCAGATGGTAGAACCCGATCGCCGCCATGGCGCGAGGGTCAGTCGGCCGTCTCGTAATGGGCGGACACCAGCCGGTCGAGCAGGCGCACGCCGAACGCGGTGGCCCCCTTCGGGATGGTGGGGGTGTTCTTGTCGGCCCAGGCCGTGCCGGCGATGTCGAGATGCGCCCAGGGCGTGTCGTTCATGATGAAGCGCTTGAGGAAGTGGGCGGCGATGATCGCGCTGCCGTGGCGGCCGCCGATGTTCTTCATGTCGGCGATCGGGCTCGCGATCTGACGATCGAACGCGTCGTCGAGCGGCATCCGCCAGAGCCGCTCGCCGGTGGCCGTGCCGGCGTCGAGCAGGCGGGTGGCGAGCGCGTCGTCGTTGCTGAACAGGCCGCCGAACTCGTGGCCGAGGCTGACGATGATGGCGCCCGTGAGTGTCGCCAGATCGACGATGGCCCGCGGGGAGAAGCGGTCCTGCGCGTAGTGCAGCACGTCGGCGAGCACCAGGCGGCCTTCGGCGTCGGTGTTGAGCACTTCCACGGTCTGGCCCGAGGCGGTGGTCACCACGTCGCCCGGGCGCTGGGCCTCGCCGTCGAGCATGTTCTCCACCAGGCCGAGCAGGCCAACCGCGTTCACGCGCGCGCGCCGGCCGGCCAGGGCGGCCATCAGGCCTGCCACCGTGCCGGCGCCGGCCATGTCCCACTTCATATCCTCCATGCCGCCGGCAGGCTTGATGGAGATGCCCCCCGAGTCGAACGTCACGCCCTTGCCCACGAAGGCCACCGGACCCTCGTCCCCGCCGCCGCGCCATTCGAGCACCACCAGGCGCGGCTTGTGCACGGAGCCCTGGGCCACGCCGAGCAGCGCGCCGAAGCCCAGCTTCTCCATCTCCTTGCGGCCCATCACTTCGACATGCAGGCCGAGGCGGGAGAGACCCTCGCAGCGCTCGGCGAACACCGCGGGCGTGAGGATGTTGGCGGGCTCGCTCACCAGCTCGCGGGTCAGCATCACGCCGTCGAGCACGGCGCGCTCGCGCTTCCAGGCGCTGGCGGCCGCGTCCGGGTCGCCCACGAGCACGGTGGCAGCCTCAAGGGCTGGCTTGTCCTCGGGCTTCTCGCGCGTGCGGTAGCGGTCGAAGCGCCAGGCGCGGAGCACGGCGCCGGTCGCGGCATGCACCGCCAGCGCTGCGGGCACGGTGTCGGCCGCGATCGCGACGGTTTCGTCGGTGAGGCAGGCGGCGATGCCGGTGCCGGCCGCCGCCTCGATGCTCGCCGGATCGATCGCATCGCGCTTGCCCAGGCCCACCGCGACCACCCGGTCGAGCCCGGCGCCGGGGACGAGCAGTGTCGCGGTCTGGTTCCGCTTGCCGGTGAAGCGCGCGACGCGGAGCGCGCGCGAGATCGTCCCCCCGGTCGTCTCCTCGAGCGCTGCGTGCAG
>CAXTVZ010000304.1:0-2233 GCA_964247685.1 uncultured Acetobacteraceae bacterium | reverse complement strand
AGATCGTCCCCCCGGTCGTCTCCTCGAGCGCTGCGTGCAGGCCGGCCGGGTCCTCCCCCTCGGGCACGAGGAGCACGAGGGCGCCGGCGCCTGGCAGCGCCATGGGGCCGAATTGGATCTGGAGCATGGGGCTCCTCCTTCGAAACGGGGTCTCTGTCCCGCGTTGGCGCGGGGGCGGCCCCGGTTGTGGACGCGCGACCGGCGTTTTGCCAGGAGCGGGTTTGGGAGGATGGAGTTTTGCCACGATGGTTTTGCCAGCCGGGCGGCCATTCGGTAGTGAGCGTCATGACCACGACGGACGATGCGCTGCTCACGCTCGCGGCCGAGCTCGCCAGACGCGCCGGGGCGGCGATCCTGAGCGTCCGGGCCCGCGGCTTCGCGGTCGCGGTGAAGGACGACCAGTCGCCGGTCACCGAAGCGGACCATGCGGCCGAGGCGATCATCCTCGAGGGGCTGCGAGCGGCCACCCCGGACATCCCGGTGATCGCCGAGGAAGAGATGGCCGCCAGCGCCACACGGTTCGGTGAGACCCGCCCGGCCTGCTACTGGCTGGTCGACCCGCTCGACGGAACCCGCGAATTCGCCCGCGGCACCGATGACTTCACCGTCAATATCGGCCTGGTCCGCGACGGCCGCGCCGTGCTGGGCGCGGTCGCGGTGCCGGCCCTGGGCGAGATGTTCGGCGGCATCGTCGGCGTGGGCGCCTTCCGGCGCGACCGTGCGGGCGAGCGCCGCATCGCCGCGCGCGCCGCACCTGCCGACGGGCTCGCCGTGCTCGCCTCGCGCCAGTACGCCGCCGACCCGCGGCTGGCCGAGTTCCTGCGCGGCCGCGAGGTCGCGACCGTGACGCATCTCGGCTCGGCGGTGAAGTTCCTGCGCGTGGCCGAGGGTGCCGCCGACCTCTACCCGCGATTCGGCCGCACGATGGAGTGGGACACGGCCGCACCCCACGCGATCGTGGAGGCGGCGGGTGGCCAGGTGCTGCGCGCGGATGACGGCACGGCGCTCCGCTACGGACGGCCGGATTTCAGCAACCCCGCCTTCGTGGTCACCGGACGGACGTGACCGCGCTTCTGGCGGCCGATGCGGGCGGGATCGCGCGGGCGGCGCGCCTGCTGCGCGCCGGCGAGCTGGTCGCATTCGGGACCGAGACCGTCTACGGGCTGGGGGCGGACGCCACCAACGAGCGGGCGGTCGCGAGCGTGTTCGAGGCCAAGGGGCGGCCGCATTTCAATCCGCTGATCTGCCACCTGCCGGACGCGGACGCCGCCTTCGCAGAGGTGGAGGCGGATGGTCGCGCACGCGCCCTGGCGGACGCGTTCTGGCCGGGCCCGCTGACACTCGTGCTGCGGCGCCGGCCGGGCTGCCGGATCGCGCTGCTGGCGGGCGCGGGGCTCGAGAGTGTGGCGATCCGCGTGCCGGCGACTGTCTCCGCGCGCGCGCTGATCGCCGCGGTCGGCGGTCCGGTCGCCGCTCCTTCGGCCAACCGCTCGGGGCGGGTGAGCCCCACCACGGCCGCGCATGTCGCAGGCGAGCTCGGCGGCCGGATCGCGGCCATCCTCGACAGCGGCCCCTGCCCTGTCGGCCTCGAGAGCAGTGTGCTCGACCTGACCGGAGCGCGGCCGTTCCTGCTGCGGCCGGGCGGGGTCGAGGTGGAGCGGATCGAGGCCGTGGTCGGGCCGGTCGGGCGCGGCATCACGCCGGGCGCGGCCGAGCGGGCGCGCGGAATGCGCTCGCCCGGGCTGCTGCACTCGCACTATGCGCCCGTGCTGCCGCTCCGGCTCGATGCCGCCGAAGTGGCACCTGACGAGGCGCTGCTCGGCTTCGGGCCGGACGCACCGGACGCTGCACTCGCCTGGAACCTGAGCGAGCGCGGCGACCTCGCCGAGGCGGCGGCAAGGCTGTTCAGCGGGCTTCGCTTTCTGGACGACGAAGGCTCCCGACTCGGGCTCGTGCGGATTGCGGCGATGCCCATTCCCGCCTCGGGGCTGGGGATCGCGATCCGCGACCGACTCGAGCGGGCGGCGGCGCCCCGGGAAGGCCAGGGCTCTGCCCTGGACCCGCCAAGGGACGGTCGTCCCTTGGAACCCTGATTGTTTGGGTTGTTCGGAAGGCGGGGTGGAGCCTAAATCATGAATCTGGTCGACACTCCGTTGCCCGGCACTTGGACTCCGACCTCAAGTCTGGGGTTTTAAGGGCTCCGCCCTTAACGGGGTCCAGGGGCAGAGCCCCT
>CAXTVZ010000303.1:2442-4091 GCA_964247685.1 uncultured Acetobacteraceae bacterium | reverse complement strand
CCAGCACGGCGGCGATCAGGCTGGTGGTGGTGGTCTTGCCGTGCGTGCCGCCGACGGCGACCGACCAGCGCAGGCGCATGAGCTCGGCCAGCATTTCGGCGCGGCGCACCACGGGGATCAGCCTGGAGCGCGCGGCCACGACTTCGGGATTGTCGCGTCCGACCGCGGTCGAGATCACCACCACCTGCGCGTTGCCAAGATTGCTGGCGTCATGGCCCACGGTGACGCGGATGCCGGAGGCGCGCAGGCGCTGCACATTGGCACTTTCGGCGAGATCGCTGCCCTGCACCGAATAGCCGAGCACGTGCAGCACCTCGGCGATGCCGGACATGCCGATGCCGCCGATGCCGACGAAATGGATCGTCCCGATCTGGAGCGGGAGCGCTCTCACCCTGCGTCGCTCCTGGTCGTGCTCATGCCGATTCCCTTATCGTCACTCAGAATATGTTCGCGAATCGGACGCGCCGTACCGTATCGGTTCGATGCCAACTCTTCGACGAGGTTCGCAAGGTTTTCCGCACCATGCGGCAAAGAAATGCGCTTTGCGGCGGCGGCCTGCAGTGCCAGCGCGTCCGGATCGGAAAAGAGACGGCGCAGTGTCGCGGTCAGCCAGGTGTCGGTGAACGCGTTCTGCTGCACGAGCGTGGCCGCACCCACCGCCTCGAGCGCGCGCGCGTTGCCGGTCTGCTCGTCATTGGCGGCAATCGGCAGCGGCACCAGGATCGAGGGGCGGCCGCAGGCTGCGAGCTCGGCGACGGTCGAGCCGCCGGCACGCGAGATCACGATTTGCGCACGCGCGAGCCGGGCGTCCACGTCGGGGAAGAAGGTGGAGATCTCGGCTTCGATCCCGGCTTGCGCATAGGCGGCGCGCACACGCTCGACATCCTCCGCGCGGGCTTGCTGCGCCACGCGAACCGGTCGGCCGAGCTGTGCAAGTGCGGCCGGCACCACGTCGCTGAACACGCGCGCGCCGAGCGAGCCGCCGAGCACCAGGATTTCGAGCTTTTCACCATGCGCCTGCCACGGGCCGATCGCGGCGATGGCAGGGCGCACGGGATTGCCGATGGCCACGCGACGCACGCCGCGGGGCATGCCTTCCACGCTCGCGAAACTGGTGGCGACCGCGTCGGCGAAACGTGCGAGCACGCGATTGGCACTGCCGAGCACCGCGTTCTGGTCGTGCAGCACGATGCGCGGGCGGAAAGGCAGCAGGCGGGCGGCGAGCACCGGCGGCACCGATGGGTAGCCGCCGAAGCCCACCACCACGGCGGGATGCTCGCGCTTGATGATCCGGCGCGCGGCGATCGTGCCGGCGGCGAGTGCGGCGGCACCGCGTGCGCGTGCGGCGACATCTTTGCCGACCAGTCCGCCGCTGGCCACGACATGCACGGTCTCGAATGTCTCGCGCGCGCGTTCGGCCGTGCGGCGATCGGTGATCAGCGCCGTCTCGTGGCCGCGCGACACCAGCGCGCGGCTCAGGGCTTCGGCGGGGAACAGATGGCCGCCAGTGCCACCGGCCGCGATGAGGATGCGTTCCGTCATGTGCGCGGACGCCGGCGGGTCAACGCGAGCAGCATGCCGATCGTGAGTGCCACCGACATCGCCGACGATCCGCCATACGAGATGAACGGCAGCGTCATCCCCTTGGT
>CAXTVZ010000303.1:0-2342 GCA_964247685.1 uncultured Acetobacteraceae bacterium | reverse complement strand
CGGCCGGTGAGCCCGCCATGGCTGAACGCCGCCATCGCGGTGTCGATCTGGTAGTGGTCGCCCTTCTGCGGATGCAGGAAGCGCTGCACACGGCTGCGCACGTGCGGGAACAGCGTGTAGGCGAGGCCGAACGCGCCGCCGAGGCTCGCCACGCCGACGCCCACCAGCGGGAGCGGCAGACCGTCGACGAACAACTGGCACAGGAACACGCAGAGGATCACGGACAACATGCCGATATCGGGCTGCGACTTCAGCAGCAGCACGATCAGGCCGAGCACGCAGAAGGCGACGATGTGGCCGGGGAAGACGGAAGCCACGGGACCGCGCAGGCGGCGGCCCTCGGTGATCAGCCAGGCGGTGGTCACCGCGAAGCACGGTTTGAGGAACTCGCTCGGCTGGATCGACATGAACGGGATGGCGATCCAGCGGCGCGCACCCTTGATCTCGACGCCGTGCACGAGGGTGAGCGCCGTGAGCCCAAGGGCGGCGATGCAGCCGAGCAGCGCCAGCCTGCGGACGTTGCGCGTGGACAGCAGCGAAGTGCCGATCACGATGCCGCCTGCCAGCGCGAGGAAGATCACCTGCTTGCCGATGAACATGTCGCGCGAGGCGCCGATGCGGGTCGCGACCGCGGGCGAGGCCGCCAGCACCAGCACGTAGCCGAAGCCGATCAGCGCGAACACGGCCGAGAGCGTCGGGCGGTCGACCGTCCACCACCAGCGGCCCAGAATTGACGTGTCGGTGCGGGCGGGGGCGCTCATATTGCGACTTCCGGGGCGGCGTGTTCCGGGGCGGCGTGGTCCTGGACGGCCAGCAGGTTCGCGAGTTCGGCGAAACGCAGGCCCCGGGCCTCGAAGTTCAGGAACTGGTCGAAGCTCGCGCAGGCGGGCGAGAGCAGCACGACGGGCACGGCGAGGCGACCGGCGGCCGCGAACGCTTCCGGTACCGCGCGATCGAGCGTGTCGACGATCCGGTGCGCGACGCCGTGCCGGGCGAGCGTGGCGGCGAGGTCCGGCGCGTCGCGGCCGATCAGCAGCGCCTCGGCGATGCGCGGGAAGAGTGGTGCCAGGCTCTCGATCCCGCCCGCCTTCGCCTCGCCCCCGGCGATCCAGATGCAGCGATCGACGGTTCCCAACGCGCGTTCGGCAGCGTCCGCATTGGTGGCCTTGCTGTCGTCGATGAAGCGGACGCCGTCGATCAGCGCCACGAGCTTCTGGCGGTGCGCGAGCCCGGGAAAGCTGCCGAACGACGCCTCGAGCGAGGCGGCCGGCACGCCGAGCCGCAGCGCCACGATCGCGGCCGCGGCCGCGTTCTGGTGGTTGTGCGCGCCCGGCAGCGCCGCGGCCGTGGCGAGGTCGGCGATGGGGCGCCCGTCGATCGCGAGCATGCCGCCCACCACCCGCGCGCGCGCCGCGCGGTCGGTGCCGGAGATCGTGACCGCGCCCGGCAGCGTTGCCGCCAGTGCCGCGCTCGCCGCGTCGTCGACACCCACCACCGCGAGGTCGTCCGCGTCCTGGTTGTCGAAGATGCGGCGCTTGGCGTCGATGTAGGCTGCCATGTCGCCGTGCCGCTCCAGATGGTCGGGCGAGAGGTTGAGCAGCACGGCGGCGTCGAAACGCAGATGCGGCACACGCTCGAGCATGTAGCTCGACATCTCCAGCACGTAGACGCCGTCGTCGCCGAGCAGGGGCAGAGCCAGCGCCGCCGGGCCGAGATTGCCGCCCGCGACCGCCTCGATGCCGGCCTCGAGCAGCAGGTGGCGGATCAGCACCGTGGTGGTGGATTTGCCGTTGGTGCCGGTGACCCCCACGAAGCGCGCGTTCGAGCCCGCGGCACGCACCGCGTGGAACAGGATCGCCGCGTCCGACAGCACGGGCACGCCGTGGGCCACCGCCGACGCCGCGAGCGGATGGGCGTGCGGGCCGCCATGCGGAATGCCGGGGGAGAGCACGAGCGCGTCGAGGCCGCGTGCATCGGTGAGCCGCGCGAGGCGGATCCCGCCCGCGGCCGAACGTGCGGCTTCGCCGTCGTCCCACGCGGTCACGTCGGCACCCATCGCCACGAGCCGCGCGTACGCCGGCAGCCCGTTGCGGCCGAGGCCCAGCACGGCGATCCGGCGGCCGGTGAACAGGTCGGAGGGGAAATCGGCGGCGTCGCTCATCGGATCTTCAGCGTCGCCAGGCCGATCAGACCGAGGATGATCGAGATGATCCAGAACCGGATCACGATGGTGGCTTCCTGCCAGCCCTTCTTCTCGAAATGGTGGTGCAGCGGCGCCATCAGGAAGACGCGCTTGCCGGTGCGCTTGTACCAGAACACCTGGATGATGACCGAGAGCGTCT
>CAXTVZ010000302.1:0-4094 GCA_964247685.1 uncultured Acetobacteraceae bacterium | reverse complement strand
ACGTCGGCGAGCTGCTGGTAGGCGGCGACGGCCATGAAGACGTCGGACGCCTTCACGCTGATCTTGAACTCGTGAAAGTCGTGGTCCTGCAGGATTTTCGCGTGTTCGAGGGCCGACTCGACCAGAGCCTCGGGGTTGGGCTCGCCGTATTTTTCGAGGAGGTGGCGCTCGAGCGAGCCGGCGTTGACGCCGATGCGGATCGAGCAGCCGTGCTCGCGGGCGGCGCGGACGACCTCGCGGACGCGCTCGGCCGAGCCGATGTTGCCGGGGTTGATGCGCAGGCAGGCCGCACCCGCCTGAGCGGCCTCGATCGCGCGGCGGTAGTGGAAGTGGATGTCGGCGACGATGGGCACGTTCACTTCGCGGACGATCTCGGCGAGGGCCGCGGTGCTCTCCTCGTCGGGGCAGGAGACGCGGACGATGTCGACGCCGGCGAGCTCGGCGCGGCGGATCTGGGCGATGGTGGCGGCCGCGTCGTGGGTGAGCGTGTTGGTCATGGTCTGCACGGTGATCGGGGCGTCACCGCCCACCGGAACCTTGCCGACATGGATCTGGCGCGAGCGGCGGCGCTCGATCTGCTGGTAGGGGCGGTAGCTCATCGGGGTCTCCTGCCGCTCGACACTGCACGAGGATGTGGGGTGCCAGGCGCACTCCATGCCAGCCCGGGCGGCGGTTTTCCAGTCGGGTGTGGTGTGCGGCCTTGTCGCCGGGTCAGTGGGCGGGCGGCTTGGGGGTTGTCGGCGCCGGGGCGGGCGCCTGGGTGCCGAGCTGGCGGGCGTTCAGCTGGTCCGCCGTGTCCTCGGCGCTGCCGGGTGGCGGCAGGGCGACGTGACGGTGGCGCGGGGTCGCGGGATGCGGTGCGCCGGTGGGTGTCGGGCCGGTCGCCACGGGTGTTGCCGACGAGGCCGCGTTCGGCACCGTCTGTGGCGGTGGGGCGGTGGCGGGTGCGGATGAGAGAGCGTCCACCGCCGGGGCATCGAGCGGGACGTTTCGGCGCACGGAACCGTTCCTGCCGAGGCTCGGGGTCGTGTGGCCGTCCGCGGTCAGGGTGAGGCCGCCGGCGTTGCCGGTGGTCAGCGTCAGGCCGGGCGTGCTCGCAGGCACGGGCCAGGTGTCGCCCGGCTGCATCACGTGGTCCCACAGGACGTGGTGGTCGGGGGCGCGGACCTGCACCCAGGTGACGGCGCTCGCGTGCAGCACGACGCCCTGCGGCGCGGCAGGCGTGGCTGCGGTGGTGGTGGGAACGGGTGCCGCCGCCGGCGGGGCGGAGGGTGCGGCGACGGTCGCCGCGGGTGCCGCGATCGCGGCTGTGGCCGGACCGGACGGGAGCACGGCGCTCGGGGTCGGCACCGGAACCGGAAGCGGCGCGGACGTTGCCGGCGCTGCCGAGCCGGCCTGGGTGGGAACCGGGGCGGGCGCCGGTGCGGGGGCGGCGACGGAGCGGGGCGGCAGGGTCGGCACCGCGCTGCCCGGCGGGGGGAGGACGGAGGCGACCTGCGGCGAGACCGGGGCCGCGCGGCGGGCGGGCAGCAGGCTGTCGGGCACCGGCGGCACGGTGTGGGTGGGCGTCTGCTCGTGATCGCTGAGCTTGTACCAGGCGCCGTAGCCGGCGGCCGCGATCAGCAGGCCGATCAGCACCAGCGCGCCGGTGGGGACGCCGCGCTCGGGGGCCGGCGCCGGAAAGGCGAGGTCGGGCTTGCGGTTGACGTCGCCCGCTTCGGCGCGGAAGCGGCGGGTGAGCTCGTCGGGGTCGAGGCCGAGCGTGGTGGCGTAGGTGCGCAGGAAGCCGAGCGCGTAGGCGTTGCCGGGAAGGGCCGAGATGCGGCCGTCCTCGATCGCCTGGAGATAGGCGAGCTTGATCCGGAGTGCGGCGGCGACCTCGCCCAGGTCCCAGCCGAGCCGCTCGCGCGCCTCGCGGAGCTCGGCACCCGCGCGGAAGCCGGCCGCCTTCGCGGCGGGCGCATCCTTGGCGGACGTGTCGACCAGCCTGATCCTGCTTCCGCTCATGGGCGCGCGGTGTCCTCCCGAGGGTCGGAAGGTAGTGACGGCGCCGGCGCTTGCCAATCCGCGGCCCGGGCGCTCACTCCGGTGCTGCGTGCGACTTGAGGTCGGCGAGGCGACAATGCGCGAGCGCGCCCTCGTGGGTGGCGGCGAGCACGACCTGCGGGGCCGCGTCGCCCTGCAGCGCCTCGTGCCAGCGCGGCGCGCAGAGGCACCAGCGGTCGCCCGCCTGCAGGCCGGGGAAGCCGAATTCGGGGCGCGGCGTGGAGAGGTCGTTGCCGCGCGCCAGGCTGAAGCGGAGGAAGGCGTCGGTCATCACCGCGCAGACGGTGTGGCTGCCGGTATCCTGGGGCGAGGTGTTGCAGCAGCCGTCGCGGAAGAAGCCGGTCATGGGCCGCAGGCTGCAGGGGAGAAGCGTGCCGCCGAGCACGTTGCGGGCGGCGCGGTCCGGGCGCGGGCCGGGGCCCTCGGTGTCGTCGAACGGCATGCAAGATTGTCCAGGATGGGCGCGCGGAGTTTCGCACGACTGCGGCCCGGTGTCGCGGGGAGACCCTTCGCACCGGGAGGCATGCGCACCACCTGATGGAGGTGGATGAGAGGAGCGGCTCGATGCCCGACGCGATCGATGGCTGGACGGGAGGCGTGTTCGCCTTCGACAACACCTATGTGCACCTGCCCGACCGCTTCTTCGCGCGCCTGCCTCCGACGCCGGTGGCCGCCCCTGCCCTGCTGCGCCTGAACGACGCGCTCGCGCGCATGCTCGGTCTCGATGCCGAGCGGCTGCGCGCGCCGGACGGGGTTGCGGTGCTGGCCGGCAATCTTGTTCCCGCGGGTGCGGATCCGCTGGCGATGGCTTATGCCGGACACCAGTTCGGCAACTTCGTGCCGCAGCTCGGCGACGGGCGCGCGATCCTGCTCGGCGAGGTGATCGGAACCGACGGGATCCGGCGCGACGTGCAGCTGAAGGGTGCGGGGCCGACGCCGTTCTCGCGCATGGGCGACGGGCGTTGCGCGGTGGGGCCGGCGCTGCGGGAATACGTGGTGAGCGAGGGGATGGCGGCGCTCGGCATTCCGACCACGCGCGCGCTCGCGGTGGTGGCGACCGGGGAGGCGGTGATCCGCGAGGGGCGGCGGCCCGGGGCGGTGCTGACGCGGATCGCGCAGAGCCATGTGCGGGTCGGCACGTTCCAGTATTTCCGTGCGCGCGAGGATGAGGACGCGCTGCGCGCACTCGCCGACCACGTGATCGCGCGGAACCATCCGGCGGCGGCCGACGACGCGTTTCCGCATCGTGCGCTGTTGCGGGGCGTGATCGCGCGCACCGCCGAGCTGGTGGCGCGCTGGCTGCTGGTGGGCTTCATCCATGGGGTGATGAACACCGACAATGTCTCGATCGCCGGCGAGACGATCGATTACGGGCCGTGCGCCTTCATGGACGCGTATCATCCCGGCACCGTGCTGAGCTCGATCGACCATGCGGGGCGCTACGCGTATTTAAACCAACCCGCCGTTGCGCAGTGGAACCTGGTGCGCCTGGCGGAAGCGATGCTGCCGCTGCTCGACGCCGACCGCGAGCGCGGGATTGCGATCGCGCAGGAAGAACTCGAGCGTTTTCCGGAGCACTTCAACGCGGCGTATCGCGCGGGATTGCGCGCCAAGCTCGGTCTTCGCGAGGCGCATGACGACGATCTGCGGCTGGCGCAGGGTCTGCTCGATCGCATGGCGGCGGCGGGTGCAGATTTCACGCTCGCCTTTCGCACGCTGTCGGACGGGGCGGACGACGCGTTTCGCGCGTTGTTCGCGGCGACGCCTGGTGCGGTTGATGCGTGGATTGCCGAGTGGCGCGCACGTGTCGATGCGGAGGGTGGGTTCTCGGCGGAGCGGGCGGAGGCGATGCGGGCGGTCAATCCGCTTTACGTGCCGCGCAATCATCTGGTCGAGGAAGCGCTCGCATCCGCCGAGAACAACGGTGATCTGGCGCCGCTTGAGCGGTTGTTGGAGGCGTTGTCGGAGCCGTTCGTCGAGCGTGCAGGGTTCGAGCGTTATGCGTTGCCGGCTGAGCCGCATGAGGTGGTGCAGGCGACGTTCTGCGG
>CAXTVZ010000301.1:0-4104 GCA_964247685.1 uncultured Acetobacteraceae bacterium | reverse complement strand
GCCCCTGGCCTTCTGCATCAATCCGCAACCAGGATTGAAGCTCCCCACCTTTGACAGTCCGCCCCGCCGCGGATACCCGCCATGGCATGGCATCCACTGCGATCGTGCTCGCGGCCGGCCTCGGCACGCGGATGAAGTCGAGCCTCCCGAAAGTCCTGCATCCGCTCGGCGGCCGTCCGATGCTGGCGCATCTGCTCGAGAGTGCCGGTTCCGTCTTCGACCGGATCGTGGTGGTGACCGGTCCGGGCATGGAGGCGGTGGCCCGGGTCGCGGCCCCGCATGAGACGGTGGTGCAGGAGGAGCGGCGCGGCACCGCGCATGCGGCGCTGGCGGCGGCGGCGAAGTTCGGCACCGGCGAGGTCGCGATCCTCTACGGCGACAACCCGCTGGTGACGCCGGAGACCCTGCGTCGGCTCGCGGCGCTGCGCCACGAGCGGGCGGCGACGATCGCGTTGCTCGCCATGCGGCCCGGTAACCCGGCGGGCTACGGCCGTGTGATCGAGGAGAACGGGTTCGTTCGCCGGATCGTCGAGCATGCGGAGGCGAACGAGGCGGAGCGTGCGGTGGGGCTCTGCAACGCGGGCGCGATCACCGGCGATGCGGCGACGGTGCGCCGGCTGCTCGAGGCGGTCGGCTGCGACAATGCCAAGGGCGAGTTTTTCCTCACCGACGTGATCGGGCTCGCCCATCGCGAGGGGGTGCGCGTGGTCGCCCTCGAAGCGCCCGAGGCGGAGCTCCGGGGCATCAATTCGCGCGCCGAGCTGGCGGAGGCCGAAGCGCTGCTGCAGGCGCGGTGGCGGCGGGCCGCGATGGAGGCGGGTGTCACGCTGGTCGCACCCGAGACCGTGTTCCTGTCGGCCGACACCGTGCTCGAACCCGACGTCGTGGTGGAGCCGCACGTGGTGTTCGGGCCGGGCGTGCGGGTGGCGGCCGGGGTCCGGATCCGCGCCTTCAGCCATCTCGAGGGCGCGGCGGTCGAGGCGGGGGCCGTGATCGGTCCCTATGCGCGGCTGCGTCCCGGCACGGTGGTGGGGCAGGACGCGCATGTCGGCAATTTCGTGGAGCTCAAGGCGGCGACGCTGGGGCCCGGCGCGAAGGCGAACCACCTCGCCTATATCGGCGACGCCGCGGTGGGCGCGGGCACGAACATCGGCGCCGGCACCATCACCTGCAACTATGACGGCGTGAACAAGCATCGCACCACGATCGGCCGGCACGTGTTCGTGGGCTCGGATGCGATCCTGGTGGCGCCCTTGACGATCGGCGACGGGGCGCTGATCGCGGCGGGGTCCGTGATCACGGAAGACGTGCCCGCGGATGCGATGGCGTTCGGGCGCGCGCGCCAGGCCACGAAGGGCGACGGGGCAAAGGCCTTTCGCGCCAGGCGCACAACGCGCAAAGCTTGAGTTTGGGGGGATAATCCATGTGCGGCATCGTCGGCGTCGTCGGGCTGAACCCGGCCTCGCCCCTTCTGCTCGAGGCGCTGCGGCGGCTCGAATATCGCGGCTATGACAGCGCGGGCATCGCGACCCTGGTGGGTGGCCGCATCGAGCGGCGTCGTGCCGAGGGCAAGCTCGCGAACCTGGCGGCCACGCTCGCGGCGACGCCGCTGCCGGGGGTGACCGGCATCGGCCACACGCGCTGGGCCACGCATGGCGCGCCCACCGAAGGCAACGCTCACCCGCACGGCACGCAGCGGGTGTCGATCGTGCACAACGGCATCATCGAGAACCACGCCGAGCTTCGCGCCGAGCTCGAGGCGGAAGGGCAGGAGTTCCAGACCGAGACCGACACCGAGACGGTGGTGCAGCTGGTCGACCTCAACCTGCAGCGCGGCATGGCGCCGGTCGAGGCGGCACGCACCGCGCTCGGTCGGCTCGAAGGCTCGTTCGCGCTGGCGATGATCTTCGCGGGCCATCCCGAGCTCATGATCGGCGCACAGAACGGGGCGCCGCTGGCCGTGGGGTTCGGCGACGACGAGATGTTCCTGGGCTCGGACAGCCTGGCGCTGGGTCCGCTCACCCGACGCATCGCCTACCTCCGCGACGGCGACTGGGCGGTGCTCGGGCGGCAGGGGGCGGCGATCTTCGACGCCTCGGGCGCGGAGGTGGTGCGCGAGATCCGGCTGACGGCGCGCGAGGCGGCGACGATCGGGAAGGACGGCCATCGCCACTTCATGGAAAAGGAACTGCACGAGCACCCGCTGGTGATCGGCCAGACGCTGCGACGGATGATCGATCCCGCCACGCGCGAGGTGGTGCTGCCGCCGCTGCCGTTCGATCTCGCGACCATTCCGCGCGCCACGATCACCGCCTGCGGCTCGGCCTTCTATGCGGGGCTGGTGGGGCGGAACTGGCTCGAGGGGACGGCGCGCCTGCCCACCGACATCGATGTCGCGAGCGAGTTCCGCTACCGCGCGCCGCCGCTGCCCGTGGGCGGCCTCGGCATCCTGATCAGCCAGTCGGGCGAGACCGCCGACACGCTCGCGGCCCTGCGGGGGCTGCGCGCGGCGGGGCAGTCGATCCTGTCGGTGCTGAACGTGCCCGAGAGCACGATGGCGCGGGAAAGCGACGCGGTGCTCGAGACGCTGGCCGGCCCCGAGATGGCGGTGGCCAGCACCAAGGCGTTCACCGCCCAGCTGGCGACACTCGCGTGCCTGGCGATCGGCACGGCGCGGCGGCGGGGTGCCATCGATGCGGCCGAGGAGCAGCGGCTGGTGGCGGGGCTGCTGGAACTGCCGGGGCGGGCCGCGGAGGTGCTGGCCGATGCGGACGGACTGGCCGACATCGTGGCCATGCTGGCCGAGGCGCGCGACGTGCTGTTCCTCGGGCGCGGGTCGTGCTTCCCGATCGCGCTCGAGGGCGCGCTCAAGCTCAAGGAGATCACCTACATCCACGCCGAGGGCTATGCCGCCGGCGAGATGAAGCATGGGCCGATCGCGCTGATCGACCGCACGGTTCCGATCGTGGCGATCGCACCCTCGGGGCGGCTGTTCGAGAAGACCGCGTCGAACCTGCAGGAGGCGGCGGCGCGCGGCGGCCAGCTGATCGCGATCACCGACCCGCGCGGCGCCGAGCGGCTGCGCGGGATTGCGCGCCACATCGTGGTGCTGCCGGAGGTCGATCCGTTCGCGGCCCCGATCCTCCATGCGATCCCGGTGCAAATGCTGGCCTACCAGGTGGCACTCGCGAAGGGCACGGACGTTGACCAGCCGCGCAACCTCGCCAAGTCCGTGACGGTGGAATAATCCGCCGCGCCACGGCACCGCATGGGAGACACCACCACGATGTCGATGCCGATGGCCCTTCTGTCCTGGGCTGCGTTCCTGGGATTGCTCCACGCGATCAGCACCGGCGCGGTCGTCATGGCCGAGCACGGAAAAGACTACAGCATGTCGCCGCGCGACGAGGAGCGCCCGGTCTCGACCACCAAGGCGCGCAACATCCGCGCGTTCGCGAACTTCATGCAAACCTTCCCGGTCTTCGCGGCGGCCGTGCTGGTCAGCCATGCCTATGGCCGCGACGCGGGCTCGGCCACCTGGGGGGCGCAGTTCTATTTCTGGGCGCGGCTGTTCTACGTGCCGCTGTACGTGACGGGATCGCGGTATCGGAGTGCGGTGTATTTCGTTTCGGTGCTGGGTATCCTGCTGGTGTTCTGGTCGATCGCCTGAGCTCTTCGCCCGCGGCCGCACGTTCACGCTTTGGAAAGCAAGTGCGCCGACAGTCAGGGCAGTAGGCGCAGTGTCGACCGGATGGTGAGTGCCAGATGAGTGTCTCTTGCGAGCCCTGGATCGATGCCGAGATGTTGCAGCGCAGGTTGCGCGCGCTCTCGGCAGGTCAGGCGGAGATACGCGCGGTTCTGGGCGAACTCGCCGCCTGTCCTTACCGCTCCGGCCTGCTCGGCGCGGGCGCGCCGGTGCTGCCGTCACCGGATGAGCTGCAATACGTGTCCAATATCCTGGATCGACTCTCGACCTGCGTCCGGCATGCGATTGTTCTGTCGCGACATGACGAGATGGCGGAGGGGTGAGAGGAAGGCCAGGGCTCTGCCCTGGACCCGCCAAGGGACGGTCGTCCCTTGGAACCCTGATTGTTTGGCGAAGCC
>CAXTVZ010000300.1:0-4110 GCA_964247685.1 uncultured Acetobacteraceae bacterium | reverse complement strand
ACGGCGGCCGGGGAGCGACAAGCAAGGCGGTCCGGGATCCTCGACTTGTGTTGTGGCGTGCGCGTGGTGGCGGCTCTCCTTCGGATTGATGGGCGGCCTCACGGGCCAGCAGAATGGATCGGTGCGGGGCGTTCCGGGGGGCGCCGTCACGCGGCGTCGACCCGAAAGTGGTCGAGCGGCGCGGCCGGGATCGCGAACGGGGCGACCGGATCGGCCGCACGCACGCTCGCTCGTCAGCCCCTGATGGTCTCCGGCAGCCACTGGTTGACCATCTCCACCGCCGCGGCCCGGCGCTCGAGCAGCGCCGACAACGCGGTCGCCACCAGGCCGATCGCGTCGTCGATCGTTTCCGTTCGATGCGACGCCGATATCCCGGCAGGGCTCGCATCGATGGTGACGCTGCCCCAGGAGTCCGAATGGCGCAGGCCGACAAGTTCCGGGAGGTTGATGGCGGTCATCGCGGGCTGTGTCTCTCGCATCGATCGGACTTCCTTCATCCGAACGTCCTCCGATGATCGCAGCGAATAGTGAATGGACCCGTAACGAGAGAAGAAGGCCAGAGGCTCTGCCCCTGGACCCCGTTAAGGGCGCAGCCCTTAAAACCCGGTGTTGAAGTCTGGACTACAAGCGCCGGCGGGCAACCCCAACAACCAGAGTTCCAAGGGACGACTGTCCCTTGGCGGGTCCAGGGCAGAGCCCTGGCCTTCCCTCACACGCGGACGGAGTACCGTTGCTCCGCCCGAACGCTCACAACCCCTCGCCCGCGGCGACGCGTTCCTCCGGCTCCGGAGGTGCGGCCGAATCCCATTCCGATGTGACGCTGTCCGCGCCGATCGCCTCGATATCGGCCGCGAGCAGCCGGCCGAACATCGCCGCACTTTCGCGGCTCGCGAGGATGAAGCCTTTCCGATCCTGTTCCCAGGTGCTGCGGAGCTTGTTGAAAGCCTTGTTGTCGTACATCCGGAACAACGCGGCCGCCCGCATCGCCCGATGCGCGCGCATGCCGAGCGCGCGCAACGTCGCGCGTCCCATGGCCAGGCTGCCCTGGTAGCTCTCGCGCTCGACATGGTCGGCGCCGGCCGCCAGCAGCTCGTACGCGTCGCGCCGGTCCCAGGCGCGCGCGACCACCTTCAGATGCGGGAAGTTCGTGCGCGCGATGTCCACGAGCTCCGCCGCGCGCACCCGGTCGTCGATCGCCACCACCAGCACGCGCGCGCGCTGCGCGCCGGCCGCCTCCAGCAGGTCGAGCCGCGTGGCATCGCCGTAATTGACGCGGCGACCGAGTGCCCGCGCGGTCTCGATCGTGGACATGCTCAGATCCATCACCGAGACGCGGAATGCGTTCGCCTGCAACAGACGCCCGACCACCTGCCCCACCCGGCCATAGCCCGCGATCAGCACATCGACGTCGCGCTCGAACACCTCGTCGGCCGGGATGGCGGCTGCGGCACCGCGCCACGCCCGGCTCGCGAAACGCTCCCAGCCGCCGAACACCAGCGGCGTCGCGATCATCGAGATGGCCACGACCGCGCTGATCGATCGCCCGAACTGGGCGCCGATCACGCCGCTGGCCGCCACGATGCCGATCAGCACGAAGGCAAACTCGCCGCCGCCCGCCAGCGCCGCCGCGACGCTGCCCGCATCGCGCTTTGGCAGGCCCGCCATTCGTCCCACCGCGAACATGGTGCCGCCCTTGATCGCGAGCAGTGCGAGCACCGCGGCCGCCACCAGCGGCGCGTGATGAAGCACCAGGCGCAGGTCGAGGCCGGCGCCCACCGTCATGAAGAACAGGCCGAGCAGCAGCCCGCGGAACGGCTCGATATCGGCCTCGAGCTCGCGCCGGAACTCGCTTTCCGCGAGCATGACGCCGGCGAGGAAGGCGCCCAGCGCCGGCGACAGCCCCACCAGCTGCATCAGCGAAGCCACGCCCACCACCAGCAGCAGCGCGGTCGCGGTGAAGATCTCGCGCAACCCGGCCGAGGCGATGAAGCGGAAGGCCGGGCGCGTCAGGTAGCGGCCGCAGCCGATCACGATCGCGACCGCACCCAGGATGCCGAGCCCGCGTTCGGTGGCCGGCAGCCCCGCGAGCGCACCCCCGCCTGCATGCGCCGCGGCGTGGCCGGGCACGGCCAGCAGCGGCAATGCGGCGAACAGCGGGATCACCGCCAGGTCCTGGAACAGCAGCACGCCGAAGCTCGCGAGCCCCACGGCACCTTTGCGCAGGCCGCGCTCGTCGAGCGTCGACAGCACGATCGCGGTGGACGACATCGCCAGCACCACGCCGGCCACGACAGCCGCCCGCCAACCGACGCCGGTCGCGAGACAGGCGAGCGCGATCGCCGCACCCCCGCCCACGAGCTGGGCCGCGCCGAGCCCGAAGATGCTGCCGCGCAGCTGCCAGAGCAGCGCCGGCCGCACCTCGAGCCCGATCAGGAACAGCAGGATGACGACTCCGAACTCGGCGAAGTTCACGACGTCGGCGGCATTTCCCGCGAGCCCCAGCACATGAGGTCCGATCAGCACGCCTGCGAGCAGGTAGCCGAGCACGGCGCCGAGTCCCGCGCGCTTGGCGAGCGGCACCGCGATCACGCCCGCCACGAGGTAGACCAGTGCGCGCAGCAGGAGCGGTTCAGACCCCATGATGCGCCGCCGCTGCCACCAGCGCCTCGAGACGCGCGAGATACGGCCCGGACGCCTGCTCGACCTCGTCCGCATGGATCACCATCGGCGGATCCCAGCGCATCCCGCACAGCGCGGCCGTGCGCTCGAGCGGGCGGAGGAATTCCTCGACCGTGTAGCCGTTGCGGCCGCCCGCCTCGTAGGCGGCGGCGTCCCCGCCCGTGGTCGTGATCACCGACAAGCTCTTGCCGAGCAAACGCGTGCCGTTCTGGCCATAGGCGAAACCGTGCAGCCAGACCACGTCGAACCATTCCTTGAGAAGGGCCGGAGTCGCATACCAGAACAGTGGAAACTGCAGGACCAGCGCCCCGTGCTGCGCCAGCAGGGCCTGCTCGCGCCGGACATTGATCATGAAGTCGGGGTAGTTCTCGTAGAGGTCGTGGAAGGTCACGCCGGGTGGCGTGCCGACCGTCTCGCGCAGCATCCGGTGGCTGCGCGAATGCTCGTAGCTCGGATGGGCGAACACGAGCAGGACCGGATTTTCCGACGTCACAGACACTCTCCCAACACACGCATGTCGCACCGCGATGCGTCCGGGAACATGGTGGCGCGGCATGACGGGATGAACCCCATGGCGGCAACTCCGCCGACGGGCCGGTCGCTCACGCATCTCCGTGGCCGGATCGATGCGCGGAGAGCCCGATCTGTCCGTTGCGTCACCGCGACGAGTGGCCAGATCGGTATCCTGCCCGGTGGCTGGCCCGTCCACGAGGTTCCGCGGCGTGGCGTCGATGCGCGGTTGAACGCGGGCATCGCCTGCGCCATGCGAGGCCGCGGATCGACCACGCGGCGAACGCGAGCAGCGGCGGGCTTCGCCGTACGTTAGGCAATCTCGCCCACTCTCGATCGCGATGAGCCGGACGCTGCCGCTACACGCTGCACCGCCACGTGGCCCCGTCGCATCACGCGCCGATCCTGTGCGTCGATGTCGCGATCATCTTCGACCCCCCATCCGCCCGATGCTCGACGCGGTTCGAGCGGCACCCCGCTCTGCTTTCCCGCCGAGCACGCCTCGATGATGATGAGCCACGCGAAAGGCGGCAACCTCCTGCGCGCGGCCGGCCGCAGCGTCGCCGGACATGGCTTCAACTCAGGCATGATCGGCCTCCCCGACGGTGCGTCCCCCTGCACCAGGCGACGCTCGCGCACATCGCGGACACCACGCGCGCGCTCTGGACCGCCGAGCCGGCGCTGTTCCGCCAATGGATCGATCAGGCTGTCGCGAACGACCTGCACGCGATCACCTCGCATCTTTCTTCCGCTGGGCGTCCCGCGACGGCGAGCCCGCGCCTGACGAGAACAGAAGGGAGGGCGGCGTCCATTTCCGCGCCGGGGGCGAGCTCGAGCGCATGCGCGCGTATTTCGACCGTCTCACTGCGCCGGATGCGATCGCTTGCCGGCGCACCCCCTTGGAATGCGTGGCCTGCCGTG
>CAXTVZ010000299.1:0-4163 GCA_964247685.1 uncultured Acetobacteraceae bacterium | reverse complement strand
GCCCAGGGGGCGTGGGCGAGCATGTCGAAGAGGGTCTGGCGCGCGCGGTCGGCGGTGGGGCGGGTGTCGGCGCCGGGGGGTGCACGAAGCGTGCGGCCGCGCCAGGTGCCGCTGACTATGCGCATCAGAATCTAGGGCTCCGCCCCGAACCCGCTGGCGCCTCGGCCCCGGACCCCACTTGTGTTGGCAGGTCCAGGAGGACCTTCCTCCTGGCGGGGTTCAAGGGGCAGAGCCCCTTGCCTTCGGCGCCGATCCAAGCTGCTCCCGAAGCACCTTCCCCGGCACCTCCTCGAGCTCGTTCGGCTTGAGCTGCCCCAGCAGGAACGGGCCGTACGACACCCGGATCAGCCGCGTCACCTGCAGGTTCAGCGCCTGCATCACGCGACGCACCTCGCGATACCGGCCCTCCTTCAGCGCCACCGTGAGCCACGCGTTCTCGCCGCGCCGGCTATCGAGGCCAGCCTCGATCGGGCCGGTCTTCTGGCCTTCGATGACGATGCCGTCGCGGAGGCGGTGCAGGGCCGCCTCGTCGACCACGCCCCAGACACGGGCGCGATAGCGGCGGATCCAGCCGTTCGCCGGCAGCTCGAGCCGGCGCTTGAGCTCGCCATCGTCGGTCAGCAGCAGCAGGCCCTCGCTGTTCAGGTCGAGCCGGCCGACGCTCATCACGCGGGGCAGCGCCGGCGGCAGGCGCTCGAACACGGTGGGGCGGCCCTCGGGGTCCTTGTGGGTGGTCACCAGTCCCTCGGGCTTGTGGTAACGCCAGAGGCGGGCGCGGCCGGGGCGGTCGAGCACGCGGCCGTCAACCTGCACGATGTCGGTTTCGGTGACGAAGGTCGCGGGATGGTCGACTTTGGTGCCGTTCAGCTTGACGCGGCTTTCGGCGATCATCTTCTCCGCGTCGCGCCGGCTGGCGACGCCGGCGCGGGAGAGGAACTTCGCGATCCGCTCGCCCTCGGTCACGTGCCCCGGCCTCCGCCCACAGCCTCGACCAGGGCCGCGAACAGGCGAGCGTCGCCGGGATCGATGCGGAACTCGGGGTGCCATTGCACGCCGAGACAGAAGTGGTGGCGCGGATCCTCGATCGCCTCGATCACGCCGTCCGAAGCGCGGCCGGAAACAACCGCGGTGCCGGGCGTGCGCACGGCCTGGTGGTGGGAGGAGTTGACCGCGAGCGTGGTCGCGCCCGTCAGCCGGTGCAGCAGCGAGCCCGCGGTGACCGCGACCGCGTGGCCGGGCTCGTCGCGCGGGTTGGGCTGCTCGTGCGCGAGGGCTGCGGGCACCGCGTCGGGGATGTGCTGGATCAGCGTGCCGCCGAGTGCGACCGCCAGCAACTGCATGCCGCCGCAGATGCCGAGCACCGGCATGTCGCGCGCGAGCGCGCCGCGCACCAGCGCGAGTTCGGCTTCGGTGCGTTCCCGCTTGAGCGAGACCGTCGCGTGGCGCTCGCCTTCGCCGTAGAGGGAGGGGTCGATGTCGAAGGCCCCGCCGGTGACCACCAGGGCGTCGATCGCGTCGAGCGTGTCGTCCGCGAGCGCGGGGAGGTGGCCGAGGGCGACGGGCAGGCCGCCGCCCTGCGCCACCGCGTCGAGGTAGTTGGCGCGCAGCGCATACCAGGGGAATTTGGACCAGCCGCCGGCGGGTTCCGCGTCCAGCGTCACGCCGATGAGGGGGCGGCGTGCCACCTCAGTGCTCATCATGGCCGCGCACCCACACCCAGGCGGTGCCGTTCCAGTACCAATGCGCCGGGCGCCAATGCACGTGATGCGGCCGTGGCGGCGGCGGCGCGTATATGCAGCCCGCGACGAGCAGCGGCAGAAGGACCAGCACCCGCTTCATGGGGTTCCCCGACGACGACAGCGGCGCAGCCAACCCGATCCCCGGCGCCGGAGCAAGCACGCGCCCGGCGTCGCCGATGCAGCTGGCGCTCGCCGCCGCGCAGGCGGCGGCGGCGCGCGGCGAGGTGCCGGTGGGGGCGGTCGTGCTGGCCCCCGACGGCACGGTTCTGGCGCAGGCCGGCAACGAGACCGAGGCCGCGCACGACGCCTCCGCCCATGCCGAGCTGCTCGCCATGCGTCGCGCCGCCTCGGCGCGCTCCAAGAGCTCCGCCGCGGCCGCGCGCGGGGGCAGGCTCGCCGACTGCACGCTGGTCGTCACACTCGAGCCCTGCCCGATGTGCGCCGCCGCGGCCGTGCATTTCCGCGTGGGCCGCCTCGTGTTCGGCGCCTACGACCCCAAGGGCGGCGGCGTGGAACACGGACCGCGCATCTTCGCGCAACCGGGCTGCCTGCACCGGCCGGAGGTGGTGGGCGGGGTGTGCGAGGCGGAGGCGGCGACGCTGCTCCGGACTTTCTTCCTGTCGCGTCGTTGACGGGCAGATGAACCTTACGAAAGTGAACATCGCTTCATGTCGGAGCAAGCGCCTCGATGGAGGCGAACCTCTAAATGTCCGTCACAGTTCGCAACCGCCCAGAGCGCAAAACCGGAACGGAACGCCATCATGCCCGAGAATCACGACGCCCCCCGCGGCGCGCGCCGCCGTATGCCGCATCTCGGCCGGGTGCTGCTCACCGTCACCGCCCTTGGAACAACGGTCGGCCTCGGCATCGAGGCCAGCCAGCGCGGGCTGGTGGCACCCGCCGCCGCCCAGGCGATCAAGCCGCAGGGGCCGAGCGAGCGCCTGCCGGACTTCTCCGGCCTGGTGAAGCAGGTCAAGCCGGCGGTGGTCTCGATCACCTCGATCATCCACGACGCCGGCGGGGACGACGATGACCAGGGTGGCGGCGGCGAAGGCGGCGGTGGCGGCGGCCAGCAGATGCCGTTCCCCTTCCCGTTCCCGTTCGGCATGGCGCCGCAGCAGCAGCAGCACCGCACGATGGAGGCCAAGGGATCGGGCTTCATCATCGACGCGAACGGCACGATCGTGACCAACAACCACGTGGTCAAAGGCGCAAGTTCGGTCTCCGTCACGCTCGACGACGGCACCGTGCTGCCCGCCAAGGTCGTGGGCCGCGACCCGCGCACCGACATCGCGGTGCTGCGGGTCAAGGCCACCGGCAAGCTGCCCTTCATCGAGCTCGGTGACAGCGACACGGTCGAGCCGGGCCAGTGGGTGGTGGCCGTGGGCAACCCGTTCGGCCTGGGCGGCACGGTGACCGCGGGCATCGTCTCGGCGCGCGGCCGCGACATCGGCGAGGGCAACTACGACAGTTTCATCCAGATCGACGCCCCCATCAATCGAGGCAACTCGGGCGGCCCGCTGTTCACGCAGGACGGCAAGGTGGTGGGCGTGAACACCGCGATCCTGTCGCCCTCGGGCGGCTCGATCGGCATCGGCTTCGCGATCCCGTCCGACCTCGTGCGCTCCATCGTCGACCAGCTGGAGAAGACCGGCCATGTCACGCGCGGCTATCTCGGCGTCGAGGCGCAGGCCATCTCGCCGGCCATCGCCCGTGCGCTGAACCTGCCGACCGCGGGCAGCGCCGACGACCGCGGCGCGCTGATCGCCAGCATCCCGGAGGGCAGCCCCGCCTCGAAATCAGGCCTCAAGCCGGGCGACGTCATCACGGCGGTGAACGGCAAGCACGTGGGCAACCCGCGCGAGCTCGCGATCGACATCTCGGCGATCACGCCCGGCTCGTCGGTGCAGCTCACCTATCTTCGCAACGGCAAGTCGGATCAGGTGACCGTCACGATCGCCAAGCTCGGCTCGACCGACACCGCGAGTGCGGCGCAGGCGGGTCCGAGCTTCGGACTGGCGCTCGCACCGCTCGACGCCGACACCCGCCAGCAGCTCGGGCTCGACGAGGGCGTGCACGGCGCTCTGGTCAAGACGGTGACGCCGGGCAGCCAGGCCGACCAGGCGGGGCTGCAGCCGGGCGACGTGATCGTCAGCATCGGCAATCAGCCGGTGGCTTCGCCGAACCAGGCATCGGGCGCGCTGCACAAGGCGATCCAGGCGAACCAGACGATTGCGATGCGCATCGTGCGACAGGGGCAGATGCTGTTCGTGGCGGTGACGCCGCCGAGCGCCGGTGGGGATAATGGCGATCAGAGCGGGGGCGATCAGGGCGATACCAACGGGGGCTGAAAGGCCGTTTGAGGACGTCCGAGTGTCGGAAGGCCAGGGCTCTGCCCTGGACCCGCCAAGGGACAGTCGTCCC
>CAXTVZ010000298.1:1641-4219 GCA_964247685.1 uncultured Acetobacteraceae bacterium | reverse complement strand
CCCCAGGCGAGCACGTCCAGCGCCTCGAGGCGGTCGCCCGCGCGGCGCACCGACGCTGCCCCGAAATCCCCGAGCACCGCGGCACCTGTCACGCCATCCCAGTGGATGTTGTGCGCGTAGAGGTCGCCGTGCAGCACGCCGGATGCAGCCAGGTGGGCGCCGGCTTCGGCCATGTCGCGCGCGATCCGGGTGGCGACCGGGCCGGCCAGGCGAAGCGCCGGGTCGTAGACGTCGCGCGTGCAGGTCTCGAGGCTGGGCGGCCCGGCCAGCAGCCGCCAGCCCGGCGGGATCAGTGGCAGGAGCAGCCCGGGATTGCCGTCCGCACCGGCCTCGACCGCGGCCAGCGCGCCCAGCAGCTGCGGGTGCGCGCCCACCGCGAGGGCGGCCGCCATCTCGTGGGCGGGCAGTCCGTCGCTCGTGACCGCGCCGCGGAAGAGCTTGAACGCCACGTCCCGCCCGTCCCAGCGCGCGGCGTGGACGCGGCCCGAAGCGCCCTCGCCAAGCACTGCGCCCAACGCCAGTGCGGCGCGCGGCACCGCTGGGGTCGCCAGCGCCGGCGTGCGGGCGCCCTCGGCCGGGTTCGCGCCGAAGGCGAGCCACGCGAGGCGCGGCAATGCCGCCAGGAACGCGGGCAGCGCCTCGAACCGGTTGGCCGACAATCGCAGCAGCTCGAGCGACCGGTGGCCCTCGAGCGACGCCGGCAGCCGCGTGAGCCGATTGCCCGCCAGCATCAGCTTCTGCAGCGCCGGGCGCGCGCCCAGCGCCTCGGGCAGCGTCGCGATCCGGTTGTCGGTTAGCGTCAGCCAGCGGAGCGCCAGAGGCAGAGACGCTGCCGGCACGTGCTCGATGCCGCAGCCGCGAAACCCGATCTGGGCGAGCGACTCACACGCGCCCAGGCATTCCGGCAGCGCACGGAACGGCGTGCCCGAACAGAACAGCACGCGCAGGCGGCCAAGCCGCGCGAAGTCATGCGGCAACCCCGCAAGCGCGTTGCGCCCGAGATCGAGAATTTCGAGCGTGTCGGCGGAGTCAAAGACCTCGCGCGGCACCTCCGTCAGGCCCGCGCCCGACAGGTCGAGCCTGCGCGCACCTGTGAGCCCCCCACGCCGGAGCTCGTCGAGCGTGGCGGACATGCGACCTCCAAACCGGGAAAGCCGAGGCTACGCCCCGGCCGCCCCGACCGGAAGGCTCAGCTGGTCGGCAGCAGACCGCCCATGCCGGGATCGCTGACGCTCTCGGCCCCGTTCTCGACATGCCCCGCGAAGACCTGGCGGAACGTGTCGTCACCCTCGGCGGTCACCACCAGGTCGTACCAGCCGAACAGTTCGGCGAGCGGGACCGTGCGGGTGACGGTCTGGCCGGGCAACAGCGCCTGGGTGAGTTTCTCCCCCACGAGCACGTTGTGGAGCCGCACCACCACCGAGCTAGTCGACTTGTTGGTGATGGCGGCGGTGATCGTCAGCGTGGTCGCATCGGGCGCGCCGCCCACTTCGAGATTGGTGGCGGCGAGGCTCGCCGCACTGCCGTGAAACCGGCGGAAGAAGCCGTTCGGCCCGTGCACGTCGAGCGCGTAGCTGCCGTCGCTCGCGACCGGCCATGCATCGGACACGGTCAGCCCCGCACCCACCGTGTAGCTGCGCGGCGTGTCGCCCTTGCCCGAGCGGACATGGAACACGGTGGTCTGCGTGCCGAAGTTGACAAGCGTGATCGCGAAACTCTGCGATGCCACGTCCGCCGCACCAATGGCATGCGGCTGGTAGGGCAGGGCGCGCGCCGGACGCACGCCGCTCTCCTGCTTCGGCATCGACTGGACCGTCGGCACCGCCGGCACGTAGTCGGCATGACGCTCGGTGTCGGGCGGCACGTAGGATTCCGTGCTCGGCAGCGGAACGACGCGCGCGTTCGGCGTTGCGAAGTTGAACGTCGAGGTGAGGTCGCCCGCCACCGCGCGGCGCCACGGCGTGATGTTGGGCTCGTTCAACCCGCCATATTGCGCACCGAACCGCGCCTCGATGAAGCGGATGATCGAGGTGTGGTCGAACACCTGGCTGTTCACGTAGCCGCCGCGGCTCCAGGGCGAGATCAGGATGCACGGCACGCGCGGTCCGAAGCCGTACGGGCCCGGCGCGTATTCGGCACTGCCGGGGAAGATCTCGTTGACGATGTCGACGGTGGAGATCCCGGTCGTGCTCGACGCCGGCGGCGTCGGCGGCACGACGTGGTCGAAGAAGCCGTCATTCTCGTCGTAGACGAGAATGAACACGGTCTTGCTCCACACGTCCGGCGTGGCGGTCAGCGCGTCGAGCATCTGGCTCACATACCAGGCGCCGTAATTGGCCGGCCAGTTCGGGTGCTCCGTGTAGGCCTCGGGCGCCACGATCCACGACACCTGCGGCAGGTTGCCGGCCGCCACATCGGCGCGGAACTCGTCGAACAGCGTGCCGGAAACGGCGATGTCGGTGCCGGTCTTGGCGCCGACCGCGAGCGGCGTGCCCGCGTCCGCGTCCTGATACTGGAAGAAATACAGCAGCGAATTGTCGCCGTAATTGCCGATATAGGCGTCCTCGCCCCAGCCCCA
>CAXTVZ010000298.1:0-1541 GCA_964247685.1 uncultured Acetobacteraceae bacterium | reverse complement strand
CCGGGATGAAACATTGACGACGTTTTGTGCCGCTGACGCTTCGGACCGGCGGCCAAGAGGGGTCGCTGACCCGCGCCCGCACCCGTGCTAGACCTCGCCCCGTCGTCCGGGGACGGGGAGGGGAGCACATGGCCCAAGCACGCACGCTGTTCGGCACGGACGGGATCCGGGGCACGGCCAACGCCGACCCGATGACGCCCGAGACGGCTCTCCGCCTCGGCCAGGCCGCCGGCATCATCTTCCGCCGCGGCTCGCACCGCCACCGGGTGATCCTGGGCAAGGACACGCGCCTCTCCGGCTACATGATCGAGAGCGCGCTGGTCTCGGGCTTCCTGTCGGCCGGCATGGACGTGATGCTGGTGGGCCCCATGCCGACGCCCGCGGTCGCCATGCTCACCCGATCCCTGCGCGCCGATCTCGGCGTGATGATCTCGGCCTCGCACAACCTGTTCGAGGACAACGGCATCAAGCTGTTCGGCCCCGGCGGCTTCAAGCTCTCCGACGAGCAGGAATGCGAGATCGAGGCGCTGATGCGCAGCGACCTCGCGAACCGGCTGGCCGCCCCCGCCGATCTCGGCCGCGCCTCCCGCCTGAACGACGCCGCCGGCCGCTACGTCGAGAGCGCCAAGGCGAGCTTCCCCCGCGGCCAGCGGCTCGACGGCCTGAAAATCGTCATCGATTGCGCGAACGGCGCCGCCTACAAGGTCGCCCCCACCGCCTTGTGGGAGCTCGGCGCCGAGGTGATCCGCATCGGCTGTGAGCCCGACGGCACCAACATCAACCGCGCCTGCGGCTCCACCGTGCCCGCCCATCTCTGCGCCGCCGTGCTCACCAACGGCGCCGATCTCGGCGTGGCACTCGACGGCGACGCCGACCGGCTGATCCTGTCCGACGAGCGCGGCCAGATCGTCGACGGCGACCAGGTCCTCGCCCTGATCGCGCGCGCCTGGAAGCGCGACGGCCGCCTCACCGGCAACGGCGTCGTCGCCACCGTCATGTCCAATCTCGGCCTCGAGCGCTTCCTCGCGGGCGAGGGCCTGACGCTGATCCGCACCGGCGTCGGCGACCGCTACGTCGCCGAGCGCATGCGCGAGACCGGCTGCAACGTCGGCGGCGAGCAGTCCGGCCACATGATCCTGTCCGACTTCGCCACCACCGGCGACGGCCTCGTCGCCGCCCTCCAGGTCCTCTCCGTGATCGTCGACAGCCGCCGCCGCGCGAGCGAGGTCACCCGCGTGTTCGACCGCCTGCCGCAGCTGCTCCGCTCGGTGCGCTTCACCGGCGCCTCCCCGCTCGGCGCCCCCGAGCTCGAGACCGCGACCGCGGAAGCGGAAGCCCGCCTCGGCAACCGCGGCCGCCTGCTGCTGCGCCAGAGCGGCACGGAGAAGGTGATCCGCGTGATGGCCGAGGGCGAGGACGAGTCGCTGGTCCGCGAGGTCGTCGACGGCCTCTCCGACCTGGTCGGCCGCCTCGAGCCCGCCGCCGCGTGACACGCGCCCCATGAAACGCCCCCGCCTCCTCGTCATCGCCGGCAGCGACTC
>CAXTVZ010000297.1:0-4263 GCA_964247685.1 uncultured Acetobacteraceae bacterium | reverse complement strand
GGTCGGCATCCAGGCGGCGCTTGGGGCCGCGCTGGTGTTGCAGGCCCGCGCCGCGGCAAGGCCATCGCCTCCGGTGGTCCTGGCGAAGGGCTTGCTGGGATTGGCTGGCCGTCTCGCAGCACGCCGGTTCGCTCTGTAGCTCGATGCAGAAAGGCGCCGCCTGGCGGTAGGTGGTTCTATGCCTCTCTGCCCGACCGACCGTCCATGTCGGTCCGCTGCACGCCGTCGAACCGCAGGATGAAGTCCGCGCCGTGAGCGGTGGCGGGGGTTTGATAGCCCGGCGTCACGTCTCCCTCGGCCGCCAGACGCGCGATCTCGACGGCGGTCCGCGCGGTCAGGTGGTAGGGCTCAGGCGTGCTCAGCAGGGAGGCCACGTGCTGGCCCGTGGCGTCCCACGCCTCTGCCAGGATTGCCGCGCGGCCGCTCGCCCGCTCCTCGGCCGAGGGCCCGGGCGGCAGGCGCCGGTCCACCTGCCGTTGCAGGAAGCTTAGCACGGGCCCTTGCGCCAGGAACTTGCGGGCGACAGCCGGGAGGCGGGACATCGTCTCGATGTCGCGGGTCGCCTCGAAGAACACCTCGATGTCACGGATGCCTGTGGATCGCCACGCCGTGGACACGTCGCCCCAGGGCACGCCGACGGTGGGCCGTGCGCCCGCCCCGAAATCGGCCGTCTGCCGTAGCCGCGTGTCGCCTTGCACGATGGCGCCGTCTCGGCGGACACGCACGCCGGTGCCGATGCCCTCCAGCATCGTCTTCATAGTGCCCCGGCTTGCCTTCGCGAGCCCGCCGATGGACAGGCGCAGGCGCGTCGCCCCCGGGAGGCGCGCCGCGACGTGCGCCGCGAGGCAATCGCTGGGCACCACGTCGAACCCTGCGCCGGGCAGCAGCATCACGCCGGCATCTCGCGCGCGGGCGTCCCAGGCCGCGAGCGCCTCGAAGACGTCGATCTCGCCGGTGATGTCGCAGTAGTGGACGCCTGCCGCGATGCAGGCTGCCGCCATCGGTGCGGCCGTGGCCGAGAACGGGCCCGCCGCGTGCAGCACGGCGCTGATGCCTTGGAGCTGCGCCGGACTAGGTTCCAGGCCGGAGGCCCGCCACTCCAGCCCAAGGCTCTCGGCAAGCGGGCGGAGCTTGCCCGGGCTCCGGCCCGCCAGCACGGGGCGCAACCCGCGCTCAACGGCGTGCGCGGCGCAGAGGCGGCCCGTGTAGCCGGTCGCCCCGTAGATCAGGGCGTCACCGGCCTATCCGCCCAATGATGACGCTTGTTCTCTCTATGTTCCCGTGCCTTCTTACCGCCCTCGTCCTGGGGAGGGTAGTGGACGATGATCGCCGACGACAAGCTGGACCTGCGTCCCGCCAGCGCCCAGGAGATCCAGGAGATCCAGGAGAGCCTCTCTTTTGCCCTGCGTTTCGCCGGGCGCAAGCGGGTCCACCACGCCGACGCCGCGATGGCCAGGATCACGGCCGAACGCCTTGTCCAGCATCTCGAGCAGTCCGGCTTCGTCCCTATGAAGGAGCCTGATCGGGCCAGGCCGAGCACCAGTGGGCACGGCCACCCGAACGCGGGCTGATGGCGGGCTACACCGAGCTGCAGGTTAGTTCCAACTACTCCTTCCTGCGCGGCGCCAGCCGAATCGAGGAGCTGATGCTGCAGGCCAAGGCGCTCGGCTACGAGGCCCTGGCCGTCACCGACCACAAAACGCTGGCCGGGATCGCGCGGGCGCATGCTAGAGCCAGGGAGGTCGGCATGCGTCTCGTGGTAGGCTGCAGGCTGGAGCTGACCGACTGCCTGCCGGTGCTCGCCTATCCCACGGACCGCCCGGCTTACGCGCGCCTGTGCCGGCTGCTCACCTTGGCCAAGATCCGCAGCGGCAAGGGCACCTTCGAGCTGTCCTGGGCGGAACTGGTGGCCGCAGGCGAAGGCCTGCTGCTCGTCATGCTGCCGGAGATACCGGACGATAATCTAAGTGCTGAGTTGCGGCGCATGCAGGCCGCCTTCCCCGGTCGCTGCCATCTCGCGCTAGGACTACGCAGGCGGCCTAGCGATACGCTGCGCCTGCGCGAGCTGTCCGACATGGCACACCGCGCCCGCGTGCCGACCGTGGTCACCGGCGACGTGCTCTACCACGCCCCGCAGCGTCGCAACCTGCAGGACGTTGTCACCTGCATACGCGAGGGCTGCACGATCGGGCTATCTGTGGGGCTACTGCGATCAAGCGAGTATCGCGAAGTAGCCGGGCAGCGATCGACCCGCCACGGTCCGCCGGAACAGCACAAGCGTGAGCCAAGTCCAGCCGGCGGCGGCGACGCCAGCGAGGACCAACGCGACCGTTGGCGGAAGCAGCCACGATCCCGCCAGCGCGATGGCAGGCACGCCCTGCATTATGTGGGTCCCGAGGAAATGGGCAGGTCGAACGTCTGCGGCGTTCACTGTCCATCCCGTCAACCACATGGTCCGCAGCGTCGAGGGCGGGGGGGCCGCGTAGCGGCTTTTGTGGGAGCCCATCCAGAGCGTGATCAGCAGCGTCAGCCCAGCCCCCACGATGAACGCGACAGGCACGGCAAGTCGGACGGCGGGCGGCCACGCCAAAGGAGGCGATAGCGCCGCCGCCATCCCGACCACGACGGCCGGCGAGAGCACCAGGAGCGCGCCGATCCCCAACATGGCATAGATCGCGGCCTCGATCCGCGTGTCCTCGTTGAAGTGGGAGCGCCGCTGCCGCCCCGCTTGCACGGCGATGTAGGTCACTTCGAGCACGGCCGCCCCGACCGACAGCCACGCGACCGTGAGCAGAACGATACCGTCTCCGAGGAAGCCGGAGACCAACGCGAAGGTGGCGAAGTGCAGGGCAAGCGAGATGCCGAACTTGGCCGGCTTGTTCCAGACGTTTTCGCCGTCCAACCTACGCCGGTCAAAGCGCCGTGCCACGAGGGCGACGGGCGTCCAGGCGGCGAAGCCGGCGGCGCCATACCAGTAGAGGTGCGCAGGATCCATTATTGGTCCTCTTCCGTGGCCCGAACTGCGCGGGGAGCCTCTCGGCAATACCTCGGGAAAGTGGGCCGTTGCGTGATCGAATGATTGAACGGCACCGGAGACCCCCGCGCCCGCACGGTATGGATCGAGGGTAGGCACTGCCCCTCGCAAGGCGTGCGCCCCGGCGGTCGAACCCGGGGGATCATGTGACGAGCCCCAGCCGCGGGGCGATGAGGAAGCGCAACGCCAGGAACGCGACGAGGCCGACCGGGCCAATGAGGAAAGTCAGCAGGAGACACGGCAGAATCAGGAACGGCGACATGTCCGCATCGAGCCCGGCGCGCGCGACCCAAGTGCCCACGAACAGGTCGAACGCGATGTAGTGCAACCAGCCGGCCGCGAGCGCGGCGTCGTCGGCGAAGAGCCGTCGGACGGCCGCGATCGAGCTGAAGCCGCCGCCGGTGCGGGCGCGCAGGCCCCGGGCGAGCAGCATGGCGTAGGCCAGTCCGACGAGGGCAGGCACGACGAGTGCAGTCCCGACCCAGATAGGCGCCCGGAGTTTGTCGGGGACGAAGAGGCTCGCCGCCAGACCGAGCCAGGACAGCACGGCAACGCCGCCGCAGATCGAGAAGGCGTGGTCGGGAGTTAGCATCCTTCCAGCTCCGGTCGTTCAGGCGATCTGCTGCCGACCATCGCCGGACGCCGGCATATCGCGATCAAGATTTCACAGGCGCCGACAGTAAGGACGGTAATCGCCAGGATCTGCATCGTTCACTTCATTCGCGTCCTCTTAGGTTGCAGGCGTGAGAGTGAAGGCAAGCCCTGGAGTTCTCGCACGCGATCACGAAGCCGGCTGACGCACCGGCAATCGACCTGCCGAACTTCTTGTTCACCCCTCGCGAGGCGGATCATGCCGCATGCCGACCCGGTCACGGGGCATCGGCGGTATGTGACGAACACACGGCTGCGCAACGGTGGATTTCGGTGACATTCCCGACATCTTCCATCACCATTGCGGTGGCGGTAGAGGCGAGCGCCGCGTCTATCGCCGCATCTTCTCGGAAAACGCACGAGCAGGTCGCGATCAGGCCGCCGCATCACCCGACGGGAGAAGCCCGCAACGCTTTCGAAGCCATGCGACCCCAGGCTTCCCGGACCAGCGGCAGGTGGACGCCGGATCGGTGCCCGACCGCCGAGAGCCGGAGCTTGAACGTCCGCTTACCTCAGGCGCCTACCCGAAGGGGCCAGTCGCTTTTGGCCAACTTCTGTCGTGACCCGCCGCCAGCCCA
>CAXTVZ010000296.1:0-4269 GCA_964247685.1 uncultured Acetobacteraceae bacterium | reverse complement strand
GCCCCTGGTTCTTACATGGTCGGCTTCACGACAACCTTGATGCAGCCATCCTGCTTATCGCGAAACGTCTTGTACATCGCAGGCACCTGCTCAAGCCCAACGGTGTGCGTGATCACGAACGAAGGGTCGATCTCCCCCTTCTCGATGCGCTCCATCAGCCGCGGCAGGTAATGCTGCACCGGCGTCTGCGCCATCCGGAACGTCAGTCCGCGGTTGATTGCACTCCCCATCGGGATCTTGTCGACGAACCCGCCATACACACCGATGATCGAGACAATCCCGAAATTGCGCGTGTTGTTGATCGCCTGCCGCAGCACATGGGGACGATCGGTCCCCATGAAGGCCGCGACCTTCACGCGATCGAGCACGCTGTCGAAGGTGGCGGTCGCGTGCGCCTCCGATCCCACTGCGTCGATGCACGCATCCGCGCCGCGCCCGTGGGTCAGCTCCTGAATGCGCTCGTAGACATCCTCCTTCATGAAGTCGATCGTGATGGCACCCGCCTTCGCCGCCAGTGCAAGCCTTTCGGGCACGGTGTCGATCGCGATCACCCGTTCCGCACCCAGCATGAACGCCGAGCGGATGGAGAACTGCGCCACCGGTCCGCAGCCGAACACCGCGATGGTCTCGCCGCCTTTAATGTCGCAGAACTCGGCCCCCATGTAGCCGGTCGGGAAGATGTCCGACAGGAACAGCACCTGCTCGTCCGTCAGCCCGTCGGGCACCTTGATCGGCCCGACATCCGCATACGGAACCCGCAGATACTCCGCCTGCCCGCCGGGAAACCCGCCCAGCAGATGCGAGTATCCGAACAACCCCGCCGGCGAGTGCCCCCAGAGCTTCGAGGCCATCGCCGCATTCGGGTTCGAGCGCTCGCAACCGGAATACTGCCCGCGCTGACAGAAGAAGCACTCGCCGCAGGCGATCGTGAACGGCACCACCACCCGATCGCCGACCTTGAGCTTGCCGCCGACGCCCGCGCCGAGTTCGACCACCTCGCCCATGGCCTCATGCCCGACCACGTCGCCCCGCTCCATCGACGGGATCACGCCGTCATAGATGTGCAGGTCGGAGCCGCAGATCGCGCAGGCCGTAACCTTGATGATGGCGTCGCGCGGATGCTCGATCTTCGGGTCGGGCACGCTTTCGCATCGCATGTCGTGCTTGCCGTGCCAGGTGATGGCTCTCATGGGCGACCTCCCCGTTGCGGCGTGAAAAACCCCTGAGCGCTCGGGCAGTTCGCATCGGTTCCGATCTCACGGCAAAATTGTAGAGAACCTGCCGTCCTCACCGGCGTCTTTGCCGCGTGGACAATCAGGTCGATCCTCCCCGCGGCGCCACCGCCGTGAACGACGAGCTCGAGGTCGGCTTCGATGCCCGGTTCGAGGCAGCGTGGAATCGTCTCGAACGCATCGGCCGCTGGGCGATGCTCGCGATCGTGTTGGCAGGGCTGGCAGGTCTGCTCGGCGCCGGGCCGCTCGACCATCGACGCGTGCAGGTCGGCGGCGACGTGTTCGTCGACTACCAGCCGATCGCTCGCTTCGGAACCGCCACGCAGATCACCCTCCACCTGCCGCCCGACCCCACCGGCCACGGCACCACGGTGCGCTTCAGCAGTACCTTCTTTGAGCCGCTCGGCGTGCGCGGCATGCTGCCCCGGGCGGCGAGCGAGACGGCGGTGGATGGCGGCACCGAGGCCGTGTTCCTGGGCGGCGGGTCCGATGCCCTGGTCCGCCTCGACGGCAAGCCGAGCCGCATCGGCGTGATCCCGCTCGTGGTCACCATCGGTGACGCGGTGGCCGTCCACCTCTCCGTGTTCGTGCTGCCATGAACGTCATCCTTCGCGCCGCCGCCGCCTACTGGATCCTGCTGGTCGTGGTGCGCCTGATCGGCCGTCGCGCCACCAGCATGCTGGCCCCCTTCGACATGATCGTGCTGTTCCTGTTCGCGGGTGCGACCATCACCGCCGTGCTCGGCGAAGATCATTCCGTGACGGCGGCCTTCTCCGCGGTCGCGACCATCGGGCTGATGCATGTCGCCGTCTCGTGGGGAAAGACGCGCTCCGACCGGTTCGGGCGCTGGATCGACGGCACGCCGGTCGTCATCTTTGAACATGGGCACTGGCACGAGCACCGGATGCAGCGGCTGCGGCTCGAGCGATCCGACGTGATGGCCGCGGCCCGCGCCCGCGGCCTCGGCACGCTCGCCCAGATCCGCTATGCCGTCGTCGAGCGTGGTGGCAGCATCACGATCGTCGAGGAAGCCAAATCGGAGTGAAGCCGCCGACATGTCAAAGCCGGTCGTGCTGCAGGTGGCGAACATGCTGCCCCCCATCCAGCGCGTGCTGGACGAGCGCTACGAGATGGTCCGCCTGCCACCCGACGCCGCCGACCTCCCCTCGTTCCTGACCGCGCACGCGAACCGCATTGTGGGGGCGGTGACCGTCGCGCAGCAGGGGATCGCCGCCACCCTGGTCGACCAGCTCCCGGCGCTCGCGATCGTCGCGATCAGCGGCGTCGGCTTCGACGCGGTCGATCTCGACCAGGCTCGCGCGCGCGGCATCCGCGTCACCAACACCCCCGACGTGCTCAACGACGACGTGGCCGACCTCGCGATCGCGATGATGCTGAACGTCTATCGCCGCCTGCCCGAAGCCGACCGCTTCGTCCGCACCGGCGAGTGGGCGCGCAGCAACATGAAGCTCGCCCGCCGCGCCTCCGGCCTGCGCTACGGCATCGTGGGCCTGGGCCGCATCGGCCACGCGATCGCGGGCCGCCTGGCGGGCTTCGGCGGCACGATCGCCTACACGGGTCCGAACCGGAAGGACGTCGCCCACATCTTTCACGAAAAGCTCGTCGACCTCGCACACGCCTCCGACGTGCTGTTCCTCGCGCTGCCCGCCTCGGCTGGCACGCGCCGCGTGGTCGACCGCGCCGTGCTCGAGGCCCTCGGCCCCGATGGCGTGCTCGTCAACATCGCGCGCGGCGCTGTGGTCGACGAGGACGCGCTCGTCGCCGCCCTCGTGGACGGCCGCCTCGGCGGCGCCGGCCTCGACGTGTTCGAGCGCGAGCCGCACGTCCCCGAGGCGCTCTGGAGCCTCCCCAACGTCGTGCTCGCCCCGCATGTCGGCAGTGCCACCGACGAGACCCGCACCGCCATGGGCCAGCTCATGCTCGACAACCTCGCCGCCCACTTCGCCGGCGAGGCGCTCCCGACCGCGGTCGTCTAGTAGACCACCACGCTCCTGATGCTCTCGCCCGCGTGCATCAGGTCGAACCCCTTGTTGATCTCCTCGAGCGACAACCGATGCGTGATCATCGGGTCGATCTCGATCCGCCCGTTCATGTACCAGTCGACGATCGTCGGCACGTCGGTGCGTCCGCGCGCCCCACCGAACGCCGTGCCTTTCCACACCCGCCCGGTCACCAGCTGGAACGGCCGCGTCGAGATCTCCCGCCCGGACTCGGCGACCCCGATCACGATGCTCTGCCCCCAGCCGCGATGGCAGCATTCCAGCGCCTGGCGCATCACCGTGACGTTGCCGGTGCAATCGAAGCTGTAATCCGCCCCGCCGTCGGTGAGCGCCACCAGGTGCGCCACCACGTCCCCGTCAATCTTTTTGGGATTGACGAAATCCGTCATCCCAAACCGCCGGCCCCACCCTTCCTTGTCGTCGTTGATGTCGACACCGACGATCCGCGCCGCCCCCGCCAGCCGCGCGCCCTGGATCACGTTCAGCCCGATGCCGCCGAGCCCGAACACCACCACGGTCGCCCCCGGCTCCACACGCGCGGTGTTCACCACCGCGCCCACACCGGTGGTCACGCCGCAGCCGATGTAGCAGGCGGTGTCGAACGGCGCGTCCTCGCGGATCTTCGCCACCGCGATCTCCGGCAGCACCGTGTGATTCGAGAACGTCGAGCAGCCCATGTAGTGAAAGATCGGCTGTCCCTTGTAAGAGAACCGCGTCGTCCCGTCCGGCATCAACCCGCGCCCCTGCGTGGCACGGATCGCGGTGCACAGATTGGTCTTCCGGCTCAGGCAGCTTTTGCACTGCCGGCATTCCGGCGTGTAGAGCGGGATCACGTGATCGCCCGGCTTCACCGAGCTCACCCCCGCCCCCACCTCGCGCACGATCCCTGCGCCCTCGTGCCCCAGGATCGACGGAAACAGCCCCTCGCTGTCGAGCCCGCCCAGCGTATACGCGTCGGTGTGGCAGATCCCGGTCGCCTTGATCTCCACCAGCACCTCGCCCGCCCGCGGACCGTC
>CAXTVZ010000295.1:0-4270 GCA_964247685.1 uncultured Acetobacteraceae bacterium | reverse complement strand
GGGGTCTGGGGTCAAGACCCCAGCGGGGTCCAGGGGCAGAGCCCCTGGCCTTGCGGCTCCCCGGCCCGTCTGCTAGAGCGCCCCCCTCAATTTCGTCACATGAGGCACGCGGTCGCTTCCGGCCACCGCGCCTCGGCCCATGGAGGGGCCGGATCCCATGGCAGTTCCGAAGCGGAAGACCTCGCCCTCCCGGGCAGGCATGCGGCGCAGCCACCAGGCGCTCGCCCCTCAGGCGCACGCCGAGTGCTCCAACTGCGGCGAGCTCAAGCGCCCGCACCATATCTGCGCACATTGCGGCCATTACGACGGTCGTGAAGTGGTCGGCGCCGGCAAGGCGCTGAAGGGCACCGTCCGGGTCTGACCCGCGGGTGGGCACGCCCGACACCGCCGGCGGGACGATGAGCGAGAGCTTCACCCTGGCGATCGATGCGATGGGTGGCGACGATGCGCCCGCGGCGGTCGTCGCCGGACTGGAGATCGCCGCCGAGCGCCACCCGGAGGCGACGTTCCTCCTGGTGGGCGACCGGGCGAGGCTGGAGCGGTGCCTGGCCTCGCACAAGCGGGCAGCCGCGTGCTGCACGATCCGGCACGCCTCCGAGATCATCAGCAACGAGGCGAAGCCCACCGCGGCGCTTCGCCAGCGCGACAGCTCGATGCGCGTGGCGTTCGACACGGTGGCCTCGGGTGCGGCCCGCGGCGTGGTCTCGGCCGGCAACACGGGTGCCATGCTGGCGCTGGCCAAGATCGTCATCAAGACCATGCCGGGGATCGACCGACCGGCCATGGCCGCGCTCTCGCCCTCGGCGCGGGGCGACGTTGTGATGCTCGATCTCGGCGCCAACGTGGTGTGCGACACGCGCAACCTGATCGAGTTCGCGATCATGGGCGACGCCTTCGCGCGCGCGGTGCTGGGTTTGACCCGCCCCTCGATCGGCCTGCTGAACGTGGGCTCCGAGGAGGGCAAGGGCGACGACACCCGCCGCCGCGCCGCCGAGAAGCTGCGGGCGAGCCACCTCGCCGAGCAGTTCGTGGGCTTCGTCGAGGGCCACGACATCACCGCCGGCCGCACCGACGTGGTGGTCACCGACGGCTTCACCGGCAACGTGGCGCTCAAGACCGGCGAGGGGGCCATGCGCATGGTCTCCGAGCTGCTGCGGCAGTGTTTCTCCTCCTCGGTCGCCTCGCGGCTGGGCTACCTGCTGGCGCGGCCGGGGCTCGAGCGGCTGCGCGAGTGGCTCGACCCGCGCCGCTACAATGGGGCGGTGCTGCTCGGGCTGAACGCCGTTGTGGTCAAGAGCCATGGCGGCACCGACGGGGAAGGCTTCGCCCACGCGGTGGACGTGGCCATGGACATGGTCACCTACGGCTTCAACGAACGCATCCGCGATGGCATCACCCGCATCGGTCAGGTCGATGCCCCGGAGCCCGCGCCGGTGGCGGTGGTGGTGAAGCTGCCGGAGGGCGAGCTCCCGGACGGCAAGCTCCCCGACGGCAAGCTATGGGGGCACAGCGCATGAGCTGGCGGTCCCGCATCGCGGGCAGCGGCGGCTACCTGCCCGAACGCATCGTGACGAACGACGAGCTCGCCCGCACGGTGGACACCTCGGATGCCTGGATCCGCGAGCGCACCGGCATCGGCCAGCGCCACATCTCCGGCGCGCACGAGACCACCACCTTCATGGGCGAGCGCGCCGCGCGGGCGGCGCTCGAGCAGGCCGGCGTCGCTGCCGCCGAGATCGGGCTGGTGGTGCTCGCCACCGCGACGCCCGACAACGTGTTCCCCGCGAGTGCCGTGGGCGTGCAGGCCGCCCTCGGCGCTGGCGGCTACGCGTTCGACATCTCGGCGGCCTGCTCCGGCTTCGTCTACGCGCTGCAGCTGGCCGATCACGCGATCCGGGCGGGCCAGGTCCGGCACGCGCTGGTGATCGGCAGCGAGATCTATTCCCGCATCGTCGACTGGACCGACCGCAGCACCTGCGTGCTGTTCGGCGACGGTGCCGGGGCCGTGGTGCTGAGCCGCGGCGAGGCGGACGGCCCCGGGATTCTGTCGACCCATCTCCATTCCGACGGCAGCCTGGGCCGGCTGCTCTACGTGGACGGCGCGGTTGGCCTGCCGGAGCGCTCCAACCGCCTGGTCATGCAGGGGCGCGAGGTGTTCCGCCACGCGGTGACCAAGCTCGCCGAGGTGGTCGACGAGGCACTGGCGGCCAACGGGCTCGGGCACTCGGATGTCGACTGGCTGGTGCCGCACCAGGCCAACCGCCGCATCATCGACGCGATGGGCCGCAAGCTCGGCCTGCCGGCCGAGCGCGTGGTGGTGACGGTGGAGCGGCACGCGAACACGTCGGCGGCCTCCATTCCGCTGGCTCTGGCGGAGGCGGTGGGCGACGGGCGCATCCGGCCGGGCGAGCTCGTGGTGATGGAAGCGCTCGGCGGCGGCATGACCTGGGGCTCGGCGCTGGTTCGCATGTAGGCAAGCCGGCCACATCCCTGGCCGGATGTGGCCCGGGCCGGGTGCCCGGTCGTTGACGCTCCGTTTCGCTCCCGCCTACGCTCGCCCCATGAACACGGTGACGCGCGCGCAGCTCGCGGAGCAGATCTACATGCAGGTCGGGCTGTCGCGGAACGAGTCCGCCGAGCTGCTGGAACACGTGCTCGAGCGCGTGGCGCGCCGTCTGGCGCTGGGCGAGTCGGTCAAGATCAGCGGCTTCGGCACCTTCTCCGTGCGTCAGAAGGGGCGGCGGGTGGGGCGCAACCCGAAGACCGGCGTCGAGGTGCCGATCCTGCCGCGCTGCGTGCTGGTGTTCCGGCCGAGCCAGGTGATGAAGGCGCGCATCAACGGCGAGAACCCGCCGCCCGACGAGCCCGACGATGTCGAGCACGACGATGCCGACGCCGATGATGGCGACGTCTCCGAGGACGATCTCGGCGAGGCCCACCTCGCCAGGGATGATCGCGGTTGAGCGGCTTCGAGAGCGAGGACGAGCCGCTCCCCGAGGGCGGCCCGGCCGGCACCGACCACCCGGCCCGGCTGCGCAAGTCGCCATCGGCGTTCCGCACCATCAGCGAGGTCGCCGACGAGCTGCACATCCCGCAGCACGTGCTGCGCTTCTGGGAAACCCGCTTCCCGCAGGTCAAGCCGCTCAAGCGCGGCGGCGGCCGGCGCTACTACCGGCCGGACGACATCGCGCTGCTGCGCTCGATCTCGCACCTGCTCTACATCCAGGGCTACACGATCAAGGGCGTGCAGCGTCTCCTACGTGAGGGCGGCGGCCTGCTGGCCGACGACATCCCGCCCGCGACCGAGGCGGACCGGCAGGACGGCGAGACAGATGGCGAGTTCGACTTCGCGTCACAGGCGGCCGCCGGCGAGGTTGCCCCGCACCGGGCCGCCGAGCCGCATGCGGACGAGGACCGGTCTCGCGCCGCACTCCGCCGCGTGCTGGCCGAGCTCGACGCGATCCGCGCGCTGATCCCCGGATAGGGGCGCTTGTTGTGTCCGGGGATGGTCGCTGCTATGCACCGGGCGCCGGTTTCGGGCAGTAGCGCAGCCTGGTAGCGCATCAGTCTGGGGGACTGGGGGTCGTGGGTTCGAATCCCGCCTGCCCGACCAAACCGTGCCCGATCACTCCCCCGCGCGATGACGAGGATCGGGCGACCCGCATCGAGGCGCTCAACCAGGCGCTGCTGGCGGGTGGGAGCGCCACCGAAACGCTCGAGCGATGGTGCGCGGGGCCGGTGGTGGCCGTTCGCGTGGCGGGCCCGGATCGCCCACCTGATGCGGCCACGTACGCGATGCTGGGCGCGGTGCCCGTGCGCTTCCGCCAGGTCCATCTTCGGGGCGGCGGTCTCCTGCTGTCCGAGGCCGAGAACTGGTATGTGCCGAGCCGGCTCACGCCCGCCATGAACGCGGCGCTCGACACCACGGACGTGCCGTTCGGCCGCGTGGTCGAGCCTCTCGGCTGCCACCGCCGGACGCTCGAGGCGGTGATCCTGGCCGATGGTGGCGCGTTCGTGCTGCGTCATCATGCCGTGCTGGTCCGCCCGGACGGGCTCGCGGTGTGCGTGGTGCGCGAGCTGTACACGCGCGAGGCGGTCTCGCCACCCTGACTCGCCACGCGCATGGGGCTCACCGGTCGGTGCCACGGGCGCCTTCCTCGACCCGGCGCTCCCGCCCGGCCCGGTAGTGGCGCGTGCGGTCGACGATGTCGGCGGGACGGAGCGAAGCTCCTGGCGGCCGGCTCCGCGGTGGTGCAGGAGGATGCGCAAG
>CAXTVZ010000294.1:0-4271 GCA_964247685.1 uncultured Acetobacteraceae bacterium | reverse complement strand
GTCCCTTGGCGGGTCCAGGGCAGAGCCCTGGCCTTCTCCCTCAGATCATATAATCCACCGGCGGCAGCGTCTGATCCATCGTCAGCGCCGGCATCGTCTTGTTCCGCACCCCGATCGCCCGCGCCGGGTTCCCCACCACCGTCGTGTAGGGGTGCACCGTCTCCAGCACGATCGACCCCGCGCCCACCTTGGCGCCTTCACCCACCTCGATCGCGCCGAACACCTTCGCCCCCGCGCCCAGCAGCACCCCGCGTCGGATTTTCGGGTGGCGGTCGCCGCAGGCCTTGCCGGTGCCACCGAGCGTGACCCCGTGCAGGATCGACACGTCGTCCTCGATCACCGCGGTCTCGCCCACCACGATCCCGGTCGCGTGGTCGATCAGGATGCGCCGCCCGACGGTGGCCGCCGGGTGGATGTCGACCGCGAACACCTCCGAGCAACGCGACTGCAGCGCGCCCGCGAAGTGGCGGCGGCCGTGTCGCCAGTACCAGTGCGCGATCCGGTGCACCTGCAGCGCCTGGAAGCCTTTGAAGAACAGGAACGGCGTCACGTGGTCGGGGCAGGCCGGATCGCGGTCGCGCACCGCGATCAGGTCCTCGGCGGCGGCGTCGGCGATCGCGGGGTCGTCGGCGATCGCCTCGGCGCAGCGGCGCTCGAGCGTCTCGGCGTCGAGCGCGCTGTCCGCCAGCTTGGCCCCGAGCAGGGAAGCCAGCGCGTCGGCAAACGACGGGCGGCGCGCGACGCGGGTCTCGATCAGGCCGGCCATCGCCGGGTCGTCGGCGGCAACGCGGGCGGCTTCGGCGACCAGATGGTCCCACAGTCCCACGCGTCGGCGGTGGACGCGCTCGGCGTCAGTGGAGGTCTCGGTGCTCATATCGGCCCTGGTCTCGTCTGAGATGCGGTTGATCTGGTGTCGCGCGGTGGCAGCCGCCAGCGGGGGTCCGCTCACATCCCCGAGGCGCGGCGGGCGAACATCCGCTTGAGCGACGGCATCCGGTGCACACCGGCAATGCCCACGTCGCGGGCGAGGCGGATCACCGGGTTGTCGGTGCTGAACAGGCGGTCGAGCACATCCGTCGCGGCCAGCATCAGGAGGTCGTCCGGCCGGCGCAGCACCTGGTAGCGGGCGAGCAGCGCCGCCGCACCGGGATCCTCGCCGGCGGCGACCGCCTGCGTGACCAGCCGGCCGAGTGCCGCCGCATCGCGCAGGCCGAGATTGAGGCCCTGGCCGGCGATCGGGTGGATACCGTGCGCCGCGTCGCCCACCAGCGCCAGCCGGGGTGCGGTGTAGCGCTCGGCGTGCATGGCGGAGAGCTCGTAGTGCCAGCGCCGCCCGACCAGGCGGAGCGCGCCCAGATGGGTCCCGAGCCTGCGGCCGATCTCGTGGGCGAAGATCGCGTCGCTCGCGCCGAGCAGTCGGCGGGCGCGTTCGCGCTCGTCGGTCCAGACGATCGCGGACAGATGCGGCTCGTCTTCAGTGGGCGCCATCGGCAGCTGCGCGAAAGGTCCGGCGGGCAGGAAGTGCTCGAGCGCCTGGTTGCGGTGCGGGCGCTCATGCGCCACCGCGGCCACCAGCGCGCTCTGCCGGTAGGCGATCTGCGTGGTGCGGATGCCGGCCTGGGCGCGCAGGGGGCTCGTCCGCCCCTCGGCGGCCACCACGAGGCGCGGGCGCAGCGTCACACCTCCGGCGTGCGAACCGGGCGTGCCGTCGCCGAGCGTGAGCGTCGCGCGGCCGTCGGCGCCGTCGGGCCCGCGCGTCACGCTCGCCGGCGCGTGGACGGCGAGGTTCGGGTACGCATGCAGCGTCGCGTTCAGCGCCACGCGAAGGTCGCGCGCCTCCACCATGAAGCCGAACGGCCCGGTCGCTTCCTCTTCCCCGCCCATCCCGGCGTCGAACTGGAGGAACAGCGGCGAGGCGGCGCGGCCGAGCTTGCCGTCGCTGACCCGGATGCCCTCGATCGGACCCGCCGCCTTCGGCAGATGCGCCCAGATGCCGGCGGGCTCCAGCAGGTCGCGGCGCGTGCCGGCGGCGATCGCGTAGGCGCGGCCGTCGAAATCCGGGTGCTCCATCGGCGGCAGCGGACGGCGGTCGACCACCGCGGTCGCGACGCCGTTCGCCGCCAGCAGGCAGGCGAGCGAGGCGCCCACGGGGCCTGCGCCCACCACGCAGACGTCGAGCTCCTGCCCACTCATCGCTTCATCCACCTCATGGAATTGAGCCTTCCCGCGCCGGTTTGTGTCAGCGCCTGCCTACTACGGAGGCAGTGGCTCGCGCGAGCCGGGCCTGTTCGCAGGTGGCGGCCCGAAACTTCTCGCCAAGAGAGAGCTGGCACATTTATTGGAACAATGACGCAACGGAAGCGGGCCGAGCGGTCGCCCTGCGCCGTGCTAGTTTCGTGGCGCAGCAGGCGCTTGGCCGGCTGGTGAAGGAGTGTGTGGTGCGATGAAGCTCGTGATGGCCATCATCAAGCCCTTCAAGCTCGACGACGTTCGCGATGCACTGACGCCGCTCGGCGTGCAGGGCCTCACGGTGTCGGAGGTGAAGGGGTTCGGTCGGCAGAAGGGCCAGACCGAAATCTACCGTGGTGCGGAATACCACGTGTCCTTCCTGCCCAAGGTGAAGATCGAGGTCGCGGTGCCGGAGGCCATGGTCGACCAGGTGGTCGAGGCGATCACCCGCTCGGCGCATACCGGCAAGATCGGCGACGGCAAGATCTTCGTGCTCGACGTGGAGCGCGCCGTCCGCATCCGGACCGGCGAGACCGACGACGACGCTCTCTAGGCCGCGCCGAGGGGTCAGCCCTGCGAGCCCATCGACCGCCTGCCTCAGCCTCGCTTGAGCCAGCCCGCCCTGAACAACCCGACCCGGGCGAGCCCGACCCGAGCGAGCCCGCCTTGAACGAGCCCGACCTGAACGAGCCCGACCTGAACGAGCCAGACCTGAACGAGAAGGACAGCATGACCCAAGAAATCGCCGGGCCGCCCGCCCGGAAGCGACTTGCCTTGTCCGCGGCCGTGGCCGCCTCCGTCCTCGGCCTGGCCAGCCCGGCCTTCGCCGCGGCCCCGCCGAAGCTCGACACCGGCGACACCGCCTGGATGCTCACCAGCACCGCGCTGGTGCTGATGATGACGGTGCCGGGCCTCGCACTCTACTACGCGGGCATGGTCCGCAAGAAGAACGTGCTGGCCACCCTGATGCAGGCCTTCGCGGTGTGCTGCCTGGTGACCATCACCTGGACGGTGCTCGGCTACTCCCTGGCCTTCACCACCGGCGGCCCGTTTATCGGCGATCTCAGCCGCTTCCTGCTGCACGGCATCGCCGACAAGATCGTCAAGGGCGCGGACCAGGGCTTCATCCTCGGCGACGGCTCGTCCAACCCCTCGCCGTTCACCATCCCCGAATCCGTCTACATGATGTTCCAGATGACGTTCGCGATCATCACGCCCGCGCTGATCGCCGGCGCCTTCGCGGACCGCATGAAGTTCAGCTCCATGTGCATCTTCATGGTGCTGTGGTCGCTGCTGGTCTACGCGCCGATCGCGCACTGGGTGTGGTCGCCGATCGGCTGGGTGGGCGGCTTCGGCGCGATCGACTTCGCCGGCGGCACCGTGGTGCACATCAACGCCGGCATCGCCGGCCTGATGTGCTGCCTCGTGCTCGGCAAGCGCCACGGCTACGGCCATGACGACATGTCGCCCTACAACCTCACCTACGCGGTGATCGGCGCCTCGCTCCTGTGGGTGGGCTGGTTCGGGTTCAACGCGGGTTCCGCGGTGGGATCGAACGGCCGCGCCGGCATGGCGATGGCGGTAACGCAGATCGCCACCGCGGCGGCCGGCCTCTCCTGGATGGTCGCCGAGTGGCTCACCAAGCGGAAGCCCACCGTGCTCGGCATCATCTCGGGCGCGGTCGCGGGCCTGGTCGCGATCACCCCGGCCTCGGGCTTCGTGCTGCCCGGACCCGCGATCATCATCGGCATCGCGGCGGGTGCGGGCTGCTACTGGGCGTCCACCTCGCTCAAGCACCTGCTCGGCTACGACGACAGCCTCGACACGTTCGGCGTGCACGGCATCGGCGGCATCATCGGCGCGCTGCTGACCGGCGTGTTCGCCTACGGGCCGCTGTCTGCGACCGATAGCAGCCCGGCCGGCACCGTCGGCGGCATCGCGCAGTTCATCATCCAGTGCAAGGCGGTGGCCGTCACGCTGGTGTGGAGCGGCGTGGTGTCGCTGGTGCTGCTCAAGCTGATCGACTGGACGATTGGGCTGCG
>CAXTVZ010000293.1:0-4287 GCA_964247685.1 uncultured Acetobacteraceae bacterium | reverse complement strand
CGACCCTACGCCCGCACGAGCGGCAGGCGCGTGGTCGACAGCGCCCGCTCCTCGATCGCGCTGCCACGAAAGCGGAACAGCTGCGCAGGGCGGCCGCGACCAACGGACGCGAGCCCGCCGGTCTCCTCCACCAGGTCCTGCGCCGCGATCATGCGGCGGAAATTGCCCTTGTGCAGGCGCCGTCCGCTGATCGCCTCGATGGTCTGCTGCAGCTCGAGCATGGTGAAGAGCTCGGGCATCAGCTCAAACACCAGCGCGCGATACTTGATCTTGGCACGTAGCCTGGCGATCGCGGTGGCCAGGATGCGCCGGTGGTCGCCCACCATCGGCGTGCCGAGGCCTCCCGCTCGGGTCCGCCCCGCCTCGGCGACCAGCCCCGCCTCGTGCAGGAGCTCGTAGCGGCTCAGCGCCAGGTCCTCGTTCCAGTTCTCGCCCCACAGGAGCTCGATCCGGCGATGGCGCAGGCGCGCGGCGTCCGCCTCCGCCGCGCGCTCGGCCCAGGCCCGCAGCGCCTCGACCGCCTGCGCCGTGCCGCCGCCGCTCCGCCTGCGGTCCTCCCACGGGAAGAAGCCGTACCAGTCGCGCCAGGCGGCGGCGTCCTCGCCGGTGCCGGGCGTCTCGCGCGCGAGACCGAGATAGGTCACCGAAATCACCCGGCCGAGCCCGGCGTCGTCGCCGGCCGACGGGCGCAGCCGGTCGCTGTCGGCGAAGGTGTAGAGCTGCTCGAGATAGCCCGGCACGTGTCCGGTCTGGCGCGCGATCCATTCGCGCACGCCGGCCTGCAGCGAGCGCGCGCCGGTGAACGGCCCAGCGGGCAGCCGCGCCGCCTGGCGCAGCGTCAGCACGCGGGGGGTGCCGGCGGTGACCGCGACCACCACGGCGACCGTCTCGGCCGACAGCGCGTGGAGCCGCTCGCTCATGCGCCGAGGAAGGCGTCGATCGCGCCCGCACCCGCGATCCCGCGCGGCAGCGCGCGCGCCGCCGCACCGTCGACACCGCCCAGTGCCGCCACCTGCAGCGCGTGGCCTCCCGTGTGGAGCAGCCGCGCGAGCCGGACCGGCCCGAGCGTCGGCGCGCCCGGATGGCTGCGCGTCGGGAACACGGGCGAAACGAAGCAGAGCGCCGCACCCGCCAAGCGAGCACGACGGAGCCCGGCCACGCCGTGTGCCGAGGCGGTGACCCGCGATCGCGGCCGGGTCCGGACCACCGAGCGACGCCCTCCGGGAAGGTGCAACCCCGCACGATGCGACGCGGCCAGGCGCGCATCGCCCGACACCAGCAGCGCGATCGCGTGACGTCGGCACAAGGGGGCGAGCACGCGCAGTTGCCGCTCCTGCTCGGCACGCGCGCCCCGCACCACCACGCCGAACAGCCCAAGCCGGCCGCCCCGTCGCGCGCCGAGACTCCGGACCACGGCGGCCGCATCGGGCACGCGCCGATCGGTGAAGAAGAACAGCACCGGAAGCGTGCGCGCCCCTCTCGTCCGACCGCGATCGCGCCGCGCCTTGACCGCGCGGGCCCAACTGACGAGCTTCTCGTCCATGACGCTCCCGCAGCCTGTCTCGGAATCGCGACCGTCGCATGTGGCGCCGCCGTCCGCCACGCTCGCAGGCAGGCTCGCCGGCGTCCACGCGCGGATCGAGGCCGCCTGTGCGGCCGCCGGCCGCGACGCGGGCACGGTCCGGCTGGTGGCGGTGTCGAAGTTCCACCCCGCCGCCGCCGTGGCCGAGGCGGCGCGCGCCGGCCAGCGCGTGTTCGGCGAGAACCGGGTGCAGGAGGCGGAAGGGAAGTTCACGACCCGCGCCCCGGATCTGCGCCTGCACCTGATCGGCGCGCTGCAGACCAACAAGGCCCGCGACGCCGTCCGGCTCGCCGACGTGATCGAGACGCTCGACCGCGAGCGCCTCGCCCAGGCGATCGCCGACGCGGCGGACCGTGAGGGCCGGCTCCCCGACCTCTTCGTGCAGGTGAACGTGGGCGACGAGACGCAGAAGGCCGGCGTGCCGCGCACCGAGGCCGACGCCTTCATCCGCGCCTGCGTCGCCCGCTTCGGCGCGCGGGTCCGCGGACTGATGTGCGTGCCCCCGGAGGCGGGCGACCCCACGCCGCATTTCCGCTTCCTCGCGACGCTCGCGTCCGAACATGGCCTGCCGGAGCTCTCGATGGGAATGTCGGGCGATCTCGAGCCCGCGATCGCCGCCGGCGCCACTGAAGTACGCATCGGGACCGCGATCTTCGGAGCACGTCCGCGCGCGTGAGACCGCTCTTGCGCCCGCTCCCCCGCTTGACCTATGCGGACCCGCCGACGCGGCGCGGTTTCGCCGCCGGGACCTCGGGATGCCGGACGCTGCGATGACTTCGGCTGCTGCCGCTTCCGGCCATCGACGCGACAGCGCCCCCTTCGCGCTGGCCCCTCTGATCGGCGTTCTCGGCGTCGTCTACGGCGATATCGGGACCAGCCCGCTCTACGCGTTCAAGACTTCGATCGAGGTGATGAACGGACAGGCCGTCACGCCGGGCGAGGTGATCGGCACGCTGTCGCTGATCGTCTGGTCGCTGATCCTGGTGGTCACGGTCAAATACATCGTCCTGATCATGCGGGCCGACAACAACGGCGAGGGCGGCACGCTGGCGCTGATGGCGCTCGCCCAGCGCCTGGCCCAGAGCACGCGCACGCGCCTCGTGGTCACCTCGATCGGCATCACGGGCGCCTGCCTGTTCTTCGGCGACGGGATCATCACGCCCGCGGTCTCCGTGCTCTCGGCCGTCGAGGGGCTCGAGGTGAGCGTGCCGAGTGCCAAGCCCGTGGTGATCCCGATCTCGCTGGTGGTGACCTTCTTCCTGTTCGCCGTACAGGCGCGCGGGACCGGCTCGGTGGGTCGGATGTTCGGTCCGATCATGGCAGTGTGGTTCGCCCTCATCGGCGTGCTGGGGGCGGCGGAGATCGTGCACGCGCCGTGGATCCTCCAGGCCCTCCTGCCCACCCATGCGGTGATCTTCGTCATCCATCACGGCTGGCTCGCCTTTCTGGAGCTCGGAGCCGTGGTTCTCGCCGTCACCGGCGCCGAGGCGCTCTACGCCGATATGGGGCATTTCGGCCGCCAGCCGATCCGGCGCACCTGGATGTTCTATGTGCTGCCCTGCCTCACCCTAAACTACCTCGGCCAGGGCGCCCTGGTGATCCGCGACCCGGCGGCGATCGCCAACCCGTTCTTCCTGCTCGGTCCGCACTGGCTGCGCCTGCCGCTGGTGATCCTGGCGGTGATGGCGACGGTGATCGCGAGCCAGGCGCTGATCTCGGGCGCATTCTCCGTCACCCGACAATGCATGCAGCTCGGCCTGCTGCCGCGCATGAAGGTGCTGCACACCAACCAGGCCGAGGCCGGCCAGATCTACGTCCCCCAGGTCAACTGGACGCTGATGGTGGGCGTCATCGTGCTGATCCTGGCCTTCCGCAGCTCGGACGCGCTGGCCTCGGCCTACGGCATCGCGGTCACCGGCACGTTCAACTGCGACTGCGTGCTGGCGGGCTTCGTGTTCCACCGAAGCTTCGGGTGGCGGCTGCCCACGGTGTTCGCGGTGTTCGGGTCATTGGCTGCGATGGACACGACGTTCTTCCTCGCCAACGCGCTGAAGATCCCCGAAGGCGGCTGGGTGCCGCTGATGCTGGGCCTGATCCTGATGGCGTTCATGACCACCTGGCAGCGCGGCCGCGCCCTGCTGCGCCAGAAATGGGAGCAGGAGAGCCTGCCGCTCGCCTCGTTCCTGGCGCGCCTGCCGCAGTCGCGCACGATCCGGGTGCCGGGCATCGCCGTGTTCCTCACCGGCACGCCGGACTACGTGCCGGGCTCGCTGCTGCACAACCTCAAGCACAACAAGGTGCTGCACGAGCGGGTGGTGTTCGCGACGGTGCAGAACATCGACCGGCCCGAGGCGGGCGCCGGCCATCGCGCGAAGGTCGAGGAGCTGGCACCCGGCATCCACCGGGTGACGTTGCGCTACGGGTTCATGGAAAGCCCGAACATCCCGCGGGCGCTCGAGGAGCTGCGCGACCAGGGGGTGGCCTACGACCCAATGCAGGTGAGCTACTTCCTGGGGCGCGAGGTCCTGGTGCGCGCCGCCATCCCAAAGCTGCCGCTGTGGCGGATGTATCTGTATCTGCTGATGGCGCGGAATGCGACGCCGACCACGGAGTTCTTCCGGATCCCGAGCGATCGGGTGGTCGAGCTGGGCGTGCGGATCGCGCTGTAAGAAGAAGACCAGGGCTCTGCCCTGGACCCGCTGGGG
>CAXTVZ010000292.1:0-4304 GCA_964247685.1 uncultured Acetobacteraceae bacterium | reverse complement strand
CCCGTCGCCGGCGAGGACGCGGCCACCCGCCACGCATAGAGCCCCGCATCTCGAGGCACCGGCAGGACGAGCGCGGTGACCGGCGTCGCCGTCCATGCCACGTCGTGACGGCCGCTCGCGTCGAGCCGGACCACCTGCACGAAGAAGCTCGTATCGCTCGGCATCTCGGCCATGTGCCAAACCAGCTCCACCGGCACGGTCTCGCCCGACTCCGGCGGATCGGCCTGCACCTCGTCCAGCACCGGTGCGGGTGGGGCGGGTGGCTCCATGCCGTCCGGCACCGACCGGGCGCGCGAGGTGGCGCCCGCCGCGTCGAACCAGGCGCGGGCGAGTGCCGGGTTGCGCGGCAGCCCCTCGCCGGAGGCGGCGAGCTCCCCGAGATTGTAGAAGGCACGGCCGTAACCGTGCGAGGCGGCGCGCTCATACCAGAGCGCGGCCTGCGCGGGATCGCGGCCGATACCGACGCCGCTGTCGTTCATGACGGCGACGTTGAACTCGGCCTCGGCGATGCCGGCCAGTGCGGCCATCCGGTAGAAGACGTAGGCGCGGCCCGACTGGTGCGCGAGATCGGCGGCGTTGCCCTGCTGCAGCAGAGCGGCCGCGGACGACGGCGCCGCAAGTGCCGCCAAGGCGGGCGTGCTTGCGACGGCGGCCCAGAGGGCAGCCGCGCCCGCAGCCAGGCCGTGCAGGCGTGCTATCGCCAAGAGATGTCGACGCGCCGGTTCTGCGGCGCGGCCTGACCGGGCGGCACCTCGACCGCAGGCGTCGTGGCACCGGCCGCGAGAAGCTGCAGCTTGGCGACCGGCACGCCCCGCTCGACCAGCCCGTCCAGCACCGCATGGGCCCGCTTCTCCGACAGGAGCAGGTTGCCGCCCGCATTTCCTGTCGCATCGGTGGCACCGGTGACGATCATCACGATCGGGTTGCCGGCGCGATACAGCCGCGAGGCCTGGTCGAGCGTCGACACGCCCGCGCCGTCGATCGACGCACTCCCGTCGGGGAACAGGATAGTGAGCTTGTCGGGTGCCGCCGCCTGCGCCGACGCGAGACAGCATGCGGCGAGCGAGACGGCGAGTCCGTGGGCGGCGATCTGAACCTTCAGCGTCATGATGTACTCCTGTCCTCTCCGAGCGTGATCTGGATGAGACCGGGCTGCGGGTCGGCCACGCTGCGCGGGTCGAGCCTGGTCGGCATCATATGGCCGAGCGCACCCGGAACGAGCCGGACGAGCGCCTCCGCCGCCTCGCGATCCTCCGTGAACACGAAGCCGATCCCCTCGGCGAGCGGCGGCGTCGGCGCGGCGAGTTCGCGCACCTCGATCCCATGGCCCGCCAGGCTGGCCGCGATCACGGCGGCGGACGCGGCATCATTCTGGCGGCGGCCGTCGAAGCGGATCACCACAACGAGCGGCGGTCCCGCGGGAAGGGTCGCGAGGTCCGGACGCGCCTGCGGTGCGGCGCGATGCGCGGCTTCGCCGGGGTCGGTTTCGATGGCGTAAGATGAGGGAGCGTGATGCTCGGTGGGGCGCGGTTCGACCATGACGGTCGCGTCGGGCGGGGCCGCGACTTCAGCATATCCGGCAGCGGGAGGCGACGCCCCGGCGCGCGGAACGCCGCCCCAGCTGCCCGAGGCGGCGAAGAGCAGGACGGCCGCAGCACCATGTCTCGACCGGAGGAAGCTCACCACCCACCCGCGTCGCCGTTTCGCCATGTTGTAACACAGCCATGTGCCGATGGATCGCGTCTTTTCCGATGGCGTTTGCGTGATCATGGGCGGTGATAGGCGCTTCCATCCTCGGCGCGCTGCGGGTGATCGACGTAGCGGCCGCCCACCGGGACTGCGACCTGCTCGAAGTTCGCGGCGAGCAGGTCGAGCGCCGTGCGCAGCCCAGGCCCGCCGGCCGCCCGGCCATGCCCGGTGATGGCGAGTGACGGATGCAGCGCTGCGAGCGTCCGGACCGAGCGCGCGGCCGCCTCCCAGTCATGCGTGAAATAGCGAGGTGGACCGTGCATCTCGGGCGCCTGGGTCGCGGCGGCGTAGGCCTCCTCCTGGGCCGTGGTGATGAAGGCGTCGCCCGCGATCAGGGCGCGATCGGACTTCCGGAAGAACGACACGTGGCCGACCGCGTGGCCGGGCGTGTGGATCCACTGCCAGCCGGGCAGGGCGGGCACCGTGCCATCCTCCGGCAGGAGCTGGAGCCGGCGGCCGAGCGAGACGAGCGCGCGCGGGAACAGCGGCGAGGCGCGGGCGACGAGGCCGCCCACATCCGGATCGGGCGGCGGGTAGGCGGCCGAGCCGTTGAGGTAGGGCGCCTCCGCCAGGTGCGCCCAAACGGAGACGTTCCAGTGCGACGCGAGATCTTCCACGGCGCCGACATGATCGAAGTGGCCATGCGTCAGCAGGATCGCCTCGGGCGGCACGCCTGCGCCGAACAGGGCGGCCGCCGCGTCCAGGATCTCGCCTCGCGTGCCCGGCAGGCCCGCATCCACCAGAACCCATCCGCTCTGCCCCGGCACGCCCACGAATACGACGTTGGCGATCAGGAGGCGCCGGGTGGAGAGGTCGTCCGCCACGCGGATCGTGCCGTGCGGGCCGTCCGTGCCGACCAGGCTGCTCGCCGCGAGTGAAATCTGCTGTGCCATGAACGCACCTCCTCCATCAGGAACGGCAAACGCCGCCTGCCGGGTGGAAGGCGGCGTTGCCTGCGCACGTTTGCGCGCACGATCGCGCGCGCGGGTGGTTCAGGCGGCGCGGGCCAGCGCCGGCTCGAAGGTGAGCCCGTCCGGGCCCACCGACACGCGCACGGTTTCCCCATCCCCGATCGCGCCCGCCAGCAGCTTCTCCGCGAGCGGGTTCTGGATGCTGCGCTGGATCACCCGCTTGAGCGGCCGCGCCCCATAGATCGGGTCGTAGCCTTCGTTGGCCAGCCAGTCGGTCGCGGCTCCGTCGAGCTCGAGTGTGATGTGCCGTTCGTCGAGCAGCAGACGCAGCCGCGAGAGCTGGATCGCGACGATGCGCGCCATGTCCTCGCGCTTGAGGCGATTGAACAGGACGATCTCGTCGAGCCGGTTGAGGAACTCCGGCCGGAAATGCTCGCGCACCACCCGCATGACCTGCGCTTCCGCCATCGCTGCCGGCTCGCCTTCGGGAAGGTTCGCCAGCACGTCGCCGCCGAGATTGCTGGTCAGCACGATGATCGTGTTCTTGAAGTCCACGGTGCGGCCCTGGCCGTCGGTGAGCCTGCCGTCGTCGAGCACCTGCAGGAGGATGTTGAAGACGTCCTCGTGGGCTTTCTCGACCTCGTCGAACAGGATCACCTGGTATGGACGCCGGCGCACGGCCTCGGTCAGCACGCCGCCCTCGTCGTAGCCGACATAGCCCGGAGGAGCACCGATCAGGCGGGAGACGGCATGCTTCTCCATGAACTCGCTCATGTCGATGCGCACCATCGCGCGCTCGTCGTCGAACAGGAATTCGGCGAGGGCCTTGGTGAGCTCGGTCTTGCCGACGCCGGTCGGGCCCAGGAACAGGAACGAGCCGATCGGACGGTTCGGATCCTGCAGCCCCGCGCGCGCGCGCCGCACGGCGCTGGCGACCGCACGCAGCGCGTCCTCCTGGCCCACCACGCGGTCCCGCAGCTTGTCCTCCATGCGGATCAGCTTGGCGCGCTCGCCTTCCAGCATCCGATCGACGGGCACGCCGGTCCAGCGCGACACCACGCCGGCAATGGCCGCGTCGTCCACGGTCTCGCGCACGAGCGCGCCGTGCTCGCCGGACTGGTGCGCGTTGATCTCGCTCTCGAGCGCCGGGATCACGCCGTAGATCAGCTCGGAGGCGCGCTGCAGGTCGCCGCGGCGCTGCGCCACCTCGACCTCGCTGCGCGCGGCGTCGAGTTTTTCCTTCAGTTTCTGCGTTTCGGTGACGCGCGACTTCTCGTTCTGCCAGGTCGCGGTCAGCGCGTTGGAGCGCTCCTCGATGTCGGCCAACTCGGCTTCGAGCTTGCCCAGCCGATCGCGACTCGCAGAATCCTCCTCCCGCTTGAGCGCCTCACGCTCGATCTTGAGCTGCACCAGCCTGCGGTCGAGCTCGTCGAGCGCTTCCGGCTTGCTGTCGACTTCCATGCGCAGGCGCGACGCGGCCTCGTCGATCAGGTCGATCGCCTTGTCGGGCAGGAAGCGGTCGGTGATGTAGCGGTTCGACAACGTGGCCGCCGCCACCAGCGCGGAATCGCTGATCCGCACGCCGTGATGCAACTCGTATTTCTCGCGGATGCCGCGCAGGATCGAGATCGTGTCGGCGACCGT
>CAXTVZ010000291.1:0-4320 GCA_964247685.1 uncultured Acetobacteraceae bacterium | reverse complement strand
GGTCTGGGGCCAAGGCCCCAGCGGGGTCCAGGGGCAGCGCCCCTGGCCTTCTTACCCTTCCGCCCGATGCACCCAGCGCGAAAGTATCGCCAGCAACGCCGGAATAAACACCAGCGAAGCGAACAACGTCCCCCCAAGGCTGATCAGCAACAACCGCCCCATGCTCGCCGTCCCCGGGTGCTGCGACAGCGCCAGCGACCCGAATGCCGTCCCCGTGGTCAGCGCCGAGAAGATCACCGCCCGCGCCGTCGGCGACGCCAGCCGCGAGCTCTCCCCCGCGCGCCAGTTCATCACGAAGTAGATGTTGAACGACACGCCCACGCCGAGCAGCAGCGGCAGCGCGATGATGTTGGCGAAGTTCAGCGGCAGCGGCAGCAGCACCGAGACGATCACGGTCACCGCCGCCGACAGCGTCAGCGAGGCCAGGATCGCGCCCGCGTCGACCAGGCGGCGCAGCGACACCAGCAGGATCACCGCGATCGCCATCACCGCATAAAGCGCCGCGTGGCGGAACGAGCTCAGGATCGTGTGGGTGGTCGACATGATCGACACCACCGAGCCGCCCGCGTGCGGCGCCACCGAGCGGATCTGGTTCACGAACGGCGCCATCAGCGCGCCGGTCAGGTCGCCGGGCTGCACGCCCTCCGGCATCTTCTCGTTGGCTTCCACGCGGTAGAGCGTCCGGTCGCCGTCATGGGCCACCCAGTCGCGCGAGATGTCGGGCGGGATCGAGCCCAGCGTCACCGGCTCGGCGCTCAGCATCAGCCGCAGCCGGGCGAGCTGGTCGGGCAGGAAGCGGGTCAGGTCGACGTTCATCGCCAGCAGGCGCGCGTCGGGCGCCGATTGCAGGCGGTGCAGGTCGGCGTCGATCCCGGCCAGCGGATCGTGCGGCGCGAGCTTGGGCAGCACGGGGTCGATCTGGGCGATGGCGCTCCGGATCGCCATGCGCAGATCGGCGGCGCTCGGCGGCCCCGAGGTGCGCGGCGCCGACAGCGTCGGGCCGAGGATGGTGTTGGCGTCGGCCAGGAGGGCGAGCCGGTTCTGCTGGTCCTCGGGCACGTAGCTCGCCAGGTCCATCGCCTGCTGCACGAGCGAGAGCTTCTCGAACTTGGCCTTGAGCACCTCGGCGTCCTCGATCGAGGGCTCGAGCGTGTTGGTGGTGTAGGGCGTGGTGAGCGGGTTGCGCATCAGGTCGTCCAGCGTGCGCATCGACTCGGTGTTCGGGTTCTTGGTGTGCAGCGGGTCGCTGTCGAAATGCAGCTTCGTCACACCCACCGCGCCCGCGACCAGGAGTGCCGCGCAGATCGCCACGATCGGCACGCGCAGCCGGCCGATCAGGATGTCGACCCGCTTGAGCTGGCGGAAGCCCACCTCCTTGCGCGCCGCGCGCGGGCGGCACAGCACCAGCAGCGCCGGCAGGAACGAGATCGTGCAGACGAACGCGATCACCATGCCGAAGCCCGCGATCAGCCCGAGGCTCGCGACACCCACGAAGGCGGTGGGCGTAAACGCGAGGAAGCCGAACGCGGTGGCGACCGCGGCAATCAGGATCTGGATGCCGACGCGCCGGGCGGTGGCGTCCAGCGCCGTGTCGATGTCGGGGGCACCGAGCGAGAGCTCGCGGAAGCGCACCGTGAACTGGATCGCGAAATCCACCGCGATCCCCACGAACAGGATCGCGAAGGCGACCGAGATCAGGTTCAGCGTGCCCACCGCGATCGAGGCGAAGGCGGTGGTGAGCACCAGGCCGAGCACCAGCGTGGTCGCCACCGGCAGGATCAGCCGCCACGAGGTCAGCGCCAGGAACAGCCACAGCACCACCAGGCAGAACGAGCCGATCAGCCCCGTCAGCGCCCCCTTGGCGACCGAGGCGAACTCCTCGTCGGCCAGCGCCACGTTGCCGGTGATCCGAACCCGCGCGTCGCCGGACTGCACGAAAGGCAGGGTGCGCGCGACCGCCCGGATCGCGTCGCTCGCGGCCCCCCCGGGCGAGACCGCCTTGTAGTCCAGCGTCGCCTGGACCAGCACGAACTTGAACCGCCCCGCCTGCTTGGCGAGCGAGCCGCCCAGCAGGTTCTCCCAGGACAGCGGCGCGTCCCGCCCATCCGCCGCATCGCGCAGCCCGGTCTCGAAGCCGGAGAGTGCCGCGCCGAACTGGCCGGGGTTCGCCTGGTTGTGCGCGACGCCGAGCGCCACCAGCGACAGCGCCGACAGGATGCCGCGCGCCGACGGGTCGGCCACCAGCTGGCCGATGAAGGGCTGGCTGTCGGTGGTCTGGTCGAGGAAGTGCCCGAGATCCGCCGTGGGCAGGAACAGCAGGCCCTCTTTGCCCAGGAACGGCGAGGCGTCGGGGCGGCTGACCGAGCGGAACACATGTCCGTCAGCCGCCAGTTTCGCCGCGAGCTCGGCGGCGGTCGCCTCCGCCTCCTCGGGGATCTTGGCGTCGATCACCACCACCAGCAGGTCGTTGAACTGCGGGAACAGGCGCTCGTAGGTGAGCTCCTGCTGCTTCCAGGGCAGCTTGTCGGAGAACAGCTTCTCGGTGTCGGTGGTCACGCCCAGATGCGAGCTCGCATAGAACGCGCCCGCCACCGCGAGCAGCAGGTAGAACAGCACGACCAGGCGCGCGTGCCGCGCACAGCGCGAAACGATCGCCGCAAGAGTATCGGAGCCCCACATCCGGCGATCCCTCGGGGAATTCGGACCCGAGTGCAAGGTGGGAGGGCGCAAGTGGGGGCGGTCCAGCTTCTGCAGCAACGCGGTCTTCCGGGCGGGCCAAGCGGGGGGTTGTTGCCCGCGAGGCGCTCCGGTTCAAGGGCCGATCGTGAGACAGGCCATGGATGGCGGCGGCCGGGCCACACCCCTATCGTGCGGCATGCCCCTCGTTTCGCCGACGACCCCGCTCGTTCGCTCATGACCACCACGCCCCCCGACGGGCTGCACGGCGCCGCGCGCGCACGCGCCATGACGGCGGTGGGCCTGGCCGTGCTGATCTCGGCGCTGGACTACGCGGTGGCCAACGTGGCGCTGCCGGTGATCGCGCACGACCTGCACACCACCGCGGGCCAGTCGATCTGGGTGGTGAACGCCTACCAGATCGCCAGCCTGGTCTGCCTGTTGCCGGTCGCCTCGCTGGGCGAGATCGTGGGATTCTCGCGACTGTGCCGGATCGGGCTCGCGGTGTTCGTGGCGGCGTCGGCCCTGTGCGCGCTCGCCCCCAACATCCTGGTGCTGGCCGCCGCCCGCGTGCTCCAGGGCGTGGGCGGCGCCTGCATCATGGGGGTCAACGGCGCGCTGGTCCGCTTCATCTACCCCCAGTCGATGCTCGGGCGCGGGATCGCGCTGAACGGGCTGATCCTGGCCGTGGGGATCGCGCTCGGACCCACGGTCGCCTCCGCCGTGCTGGCGGTGACCAACTGGCCGTGGCTGTTCTGGATCAACCTGCCGTTGGGTGGTGCGGCACTGGCGCTGGCATTCACCAGCCTGCCGGCGACACCGCGCACCGCGCGACGGTTCGACGCGGTGAGCGCCGCCCTGATCGCGCTCGCGATCGCCCCGCTGGTGGTGGGTCTCGACGAATTCGGCCATCGCGACAACCCGTGGCTCGCGGCCGCCCTGGTGCTGGTGGGGGTCGCGAGCCTGGTCACGCTGGTGCGGCGCGAGCACGGGCGGCCCTCGCCGATGCTGCCGGTCGACCTCCTGCTCACCCCCGCCTTCCGCACCGCGTTCATCGTGGGCTTCTCGGCGTTCATCGCCTCGAACCTGTTCATCGTGCCGATGCCGTTCCTGCTCGAGGGCGCGCTCGGCCGCGATGCGGTCGCCACCGGCCTGATCATGAGCCCGTGGGCGGTGGCCGTCGCGGTCGGCTCGTTCGGGATCGGGCGTTTCGCCGACCGGGCCCCGGTGGCGCTGGTGTCGGCCGCCGGCGTCTCCATCACCGGGCTCGGCTTCGTGCTCCTGCGCTTCCTGCCGGCGCATGTGTCGGACGCGGGAATCGCGATCCGGATCGCGCTCGCGGGCTTCGGCTTCGGCGTGTTCCAGCCGCCCAACAACCGCGCGATGCTGCTGAGCGCGCCCGCGACCCGGGCGGGCAGTGCGAGCGGAATGATGTCGGCCGCACGCCTGTTCGGGCAGACGATCGGCGCGGTGATCGTGTCGTTCGCGTTCGACCGGATCTGGGGGAACGTGGCGCCGCTGCAATGCCTCGGACTGGCGGCGCTGGTGGCGTTCGGCGCGGCGGCGCTGAGTGCGAGCCGGGCGCTGAAGTAGGCCAGGGGCGTTGCCCCTGGACCCCACTGGGGCCTTGGCCCCAGACCCCTT
>CAXTVZ010000290.1:2637-4346 GCA_964247685.1 uncultured Acetobacteraceae bacterium | reverse complement strand
CCAGCTTCCAGGTCGGGAAGGTGTTGGTCGAGTAGCGCTGGTGGTAGATCGCGAAGCGCGACACGAAGCGCGGATCGGCGATGTCGGGGTAGAAGTCGACCAGGTTCTGCGCGAGGAACATGCCCTTGTAGATGATCGAGCGGCAGGACAGCGAGCAGATGTAGAACTCGAAGATCTGGGCCGCGATCACCGCGTGCTCGATGCGACGACGTATCACGTAGAGGTCGCGTTCGAACTCGTCGTCGGGCGTGGCGAGCGTGTTGCGGATGATGATCTGCTCGATCTCGGGCCGCGTGGCGTTGGCCTTTTCGCCGATCACGCCGGTGTCGATCGGCACCTGGCGCCAGCCATAGATGCCGTAGCCGAAGGCCAGGATCTCGGTTTCGACGATCTGCCGGCAGCGCTCCTGCGCGGTGTAGTCGGTCTTGGGCAGGAACACCTGGCCCACCGCGATCTGCACGCCCTCGATGCTGTCGCCGAAGCGCGCGATCTCGTCGGCGAAGAACTCGCGCGGAATCTCGAGATGGATGCCGGCGCCGTCGCCGGTCTTGCCGTCGGCGTCGACCGCGCCGCGATGCCAGATCGCCTTGAGTGCCTCGATGCCGGCTTCCACGACGTCGCGCCGCGGCTTGCCGTCCAGCGCCGCGATCAGGCCGACGCCGCAGCTGTCATGCTCATCCGCCGGGTCGTACAGACCTTTGAGGCGAGCGACGTTGTCGTGCCAGGCGGCGACGAATTCGGAACCGGTTTCGGTCGTCATTCCGCCGCTTCCTTCACCATGGCGTCGCGAGACTGCCGGGCCAGCCAGTCGTGGATCTGCACCGCGGCATCGCGGCCGTCGCGGATCGCCCACACCACGAGCGACGCGCCACGCACGATGTCGCCGGCCCCGAACACGCCAGGCAGGCTCGTCATGAAGCTCTTATGGTCGACCTTCAGTGTGCCCCAGCGGCTGACCGCAAGATCGGGTGTGCCCCACATGGTCGGCAGCTCCTCGGGATCGAAGCCGAGCGCCTTGATCACCAAGTCGGCCTCGAGCGTGAAGTCGCTGCCTTCCTCGCGCTCGACCGCCATGCGACCGGACGCGTCGGGCAGGCCGAGACGCATGCGGCTCGCGCGCACGGCCGTGACGGTCGTGTCGCCGAGGAACGCCTCGGGCGCCGCGAGCCAGACGAACTCGACACCCTCCTCCTCGGCGTTCTTCACCTCGCGCGCGGAGCCCGGCATGTTGAACTTGTCGCGCCGGTAGAGGCACTTCACCGACGCGGCCCCCTGACGGATCGCCGTGCGCACGCAATCCATCGCGGTGTCGCCGCCGCCGATCACCACGACCCGCTTTCCCGCGGCGTTGAGCGTGCCGCTCTCGCTGAATTCGGGAACGCTGTCGCCGAGGCCGATCCGGTTCGACGCCGTGAGGTAGTCGAGCGATTTGACGATGCCGGCCAGCCCTGAGCCCGGGCCGCCGAGCTCGCGCGCCTTGTAGACGCCGGTCGCGACAAGCACCGCGTCATGCCGCGCGCGGATTTCTGGAAATGCGATGGTGGTGTCGTTGGTCTCGGATCCCACGCCGCGGCCCAGATGGAAGGTGATGCCGGCATCCGCCAGCAGCTTGTGGCGGCGCGCGACGATGTCCTTCTCGAGCTTGAAGCCGGGAATACCGTAGATCATCAGGCCACCCGCGCGGTCGTGGCGGTCGTAGACATGCACCT
>CAXTVZ010000290.1:0-2537 GCA_964247685.1 uncultured Acetobacteraceae bacterium | reverse complement strand
ATACCGTAGATCATCAGGCCACCCGCGCGGTCGTGGCGGTCGTAGACATGCACCTGGTGGCCGCGCTTGCGGAGCTGCTCGGCGGCTGCGAGGCCGCCCGGGCCGGCACCGATCACGCCGATCGTGGTTTCGCGCTCGATCGTGGGCTGGACCGGCACCACCCAGCCTTCGTTCCACGCATTGTCGGTGATGAAGCGCTCGACCGCGCCGATCGTGACGCTCTCGAAGCCTTTCTCGATCACGCAATTGCCTTCGCAGAGACGGTCCTGCGGGCAGATGCGGCCGCAGATCTCCGGGAAGTTGTTGGTGGCCGACGAGACTTCGTACGCCTCGGCCAGCCGACCCTCGGCGACCAGCTTCAGCCAGTCGGGGATGTTGTTCGACAGCGGGCAGTGCACCGAGCAGAACGGTACGCCGCATTGCGAGCAGCGGCTCGACTGCACGCCCGCTTCGCGCTTACGGAAATCCTCGTAGATCTCGTCGAAGTCGGTGCGGCGCTCGCCGGCCTCGCGCTTGCTGGGCTGGCGCTGGGGGATGGAGACGAACTGGAGCATTTGATCGGCCATCGGCGTCGTTCCTCGGCGCACGGGGGGCGGTGTCTCTTCAATGGCCGCAACGAGTCCGAAAGAAAAGACAGCACTCCTGCCCTTCTTATACTTTCAGCGAGATGGCTCGACACCCCGCCGGACAGCAACGAAGAAAATACGGCCAATTCGGACCTATCAGACCGGAACCCGCTGCCGACCGCCTCCGGGCCGAAAACGCGCAAGATACCCCGGCACGATCAGGTCGATCGACGCGGGCGTGATCCCGAGCTCCGCGAACCCCCGCGCCCCCGGCGCCACCACGTTGTCGTGGCGGAGCATGCGCAGCTGGTCGCGGGTGAGCGGCTTGCCCGGCACGCGCTCGGCCAGCGCCGCCTGCAGGAACGCGATCGCGGGCGGGATCTCCAGCAGCGGCCGCGTGCGCCGCGTCTCGACCAGGATCCAGCGGATGATGTCGCGGAACGTCATCACATCGGGGCCGCCGAGTTCCCAGATGCCGGCCAGCCCGCTCTCGAGCACCGCGCTGATCGCGTCGGCCACGTCGCCGGCGTAAACCGGCTGCATCCTTGTGTCGCCGAAGAACACCGGCATGACCGGTGCGATCCGCGCCATCGCGGCGAACCGGTTGAAGAACTGGTCGTCGGGTCCGAACACCAGCGAGGGGCGCAGGATGGCCGCACCCGGAAAGGCCTCGGCCACGAGGCGCTCGCCCTCGGCCTTGCTGCGGGCGTAGGCGCTGTCGCTCGCGGGATCGGCGCCGATCGCCGAGACATGCGCCAGCGCCTCGACGCCGGCGTCGCGCGCCTCGCGCGCGATCAGCGCGGCACCCTCGGCATGGACGCGCCCGAAATCGCCCGCGCGCCCTTCGGCGAGGATGCCGATCAGGTTGACCACCAGGCCGGCCTCGAGCACCGCGCGCCGGATCGTGCCGGGCTCGGAGAAGGTGGCGTAGATCGGCACGATCTCGCCGGTGGGGCCGCGCGTGCGCAGGCCCAGCGCGTTGCTGGTGTCGCGCGTCGCCACCCGCACCACGTAGCCCGCGCGGCGCAGACGCTTGACCACGAAGCGGCCGAGGAAGCCCGCACCCCCGAACACGGTCGCCACACGTCGCTGCGCCATCGTTTTTCTATCCTCTGCGATCCCGCCCACCCCGAACCTATGCCCTGTTCCGAGAAAAGAAACGACGGGGGCACACTGCGTTGACGCGCGCCCGCCGGGCCGCTACATGCCGCCCTCCCCGCGAGCCTGCCCAGGTGGCGGAATTGGTAGACGCGCAGGTTTCAGGTACCTGTGGCCGAAAGGTCGTGGAAGTTCGAGTCTTCTCCTGGGCACCATGAGCATCACGCAGTTCACGCAGAACGGGCCGATCCATCTCCATCGGGGCGACCTGCCGGACGGGCTTACGCTCGGGCCGGTGGTGGCGGTCGACACCGAGGCGATGGGTCTCAACCCGCATCGCGACCGGCTCTGCCTGGTGCAGCTGTCGGCGGGTGACGGCACGGCGCATCTGGTGCAGGTGGCGCCCGTGCGCCTCGGCGGCCGCGCGGCCAACTGCCCCAACCTGAAGGCGCTGCTGGCCGATCCCGCTTGCCTCAAGCTGATGCATTTCGCACGCTTCGATGTCGCGTTGCTGCAGCACACGCTCGCGATCACCGTCGCCCCGGTCCGCTGCACCAAGATCGCGGCCAAGCTGGTGCGCACCTTCACCGACCGGCATGGACTTCGGGAGCTCTGCCGCGAGCTGCTCGGCGTCGAGATCAGCAAACAGCAGCAGACCTCGGACTGGGGGGCCGCCGAGCTGACCCCCGAGCAGCTCGCCTACGCGGCCTCGGACGTGCTGCACCTTCACGCGCTGTGGGCGCGGCTGGAAGCGCTGCTGATCCGCGAGGACCGGCTCACCATTGCCGAAGCATGCTTCGACTTCCTGCCCGCGCGCTGCCGCCTCGACCTGCTCGGCTACGACGCGCCCGACATCTTCGCGCATTGATGGGG
>CAXTVZ010000289.1:0-4347 GCA_964247685.1 uncultured Acetobacteraceae bacterium | reverse complement strand
GGGTTCTGGGCCGCCGGCCGGCTGCTGACGAACGCCCAGCACATCCTTGCGGCACCCGACCCCTACCTGGTGGCGATGGGGTGCGGACTTCTCATCGCGGCCGTCGCGATGCGTCGCGCGCTGCCCCACGACCGCAGTCTGGCCATCGTGCTGGAAAGCTTCGCGGCGTTCATGCTCTCGGTGGCCGTGCTGGCGCCGCTGTCCTACGTCGCGACCAGATCCCCGTTTCCGGCGATTGACGGCGCGCTCGCCTCGATCGATCGAGCGGTCGGCTTCGTTGCCCCCCGAGCGCGCGCGACCGTTTACGGCAGCCCTGTCCTGTCGTGGGTGTTCACGTCGACTTATCTGAGCGTCTTCCCGCAGTATCTCGTGGCATTGGCGGTTCTTCCCCGCACCTCCGCGCCGCTGCGCGGGCTGGCGCTGATGCGCCTGTCGATGCTGACGCTCTGCCTGTCCTACGCCGTGGTGTTCCTGTTCCCGACGATCGGCACCATGCCTGCCGTCGAGGCCTGGGCGCACGATTGGCATTCGCTGCATGACAGTCGCGCGATGTTCGACTCCCGAGGCCAGATCCAGGCGATCGTCAGCCTGCCGTCCTATCACGCTGCGATGGCGGTGATGCTGGGCTACAGCCTGCGAGGCCTGGGCGTGCTGTCCTGGATCGTCGTCGCACTGGACGGCCTGGTGCTGCTGGTGACGCCCGTGATGGGCTTTCACCACGTCGCCGACGTGGTGGCCGGCATGGCGGTCGCTGTCACGTCCATCGTCGTCGTCAATGCATCTTCGTCACGCCGGCAGCCCGGCAACGCATCCGCGATCGCGCCATCGCTGTCGTCGCCCGCCGGCGTCCGATCGGAACCGCATCAGAGGGCGGCGCACCGTGCTATGCCCGTGCCGTCGTCGGAACGCGGCCCTGCGCTCCAGCACCGGTTTCAGCCCATCGACGACCTGCGCCAGGTTCCGGCGCCTGATCGGCATGCGGAACAGGACGCCGTCCCCGCCGACCTCCTCCTTGATCTCGTCCATCCGGGCGGCGACCGTTTCGGGTGAGCCGACGAGCGTCAGGCGACCGGGGCGTCGTGCGCAGCACGCTTCCTCACGGAGAAACCTGATGCGCACCCGAAAGGTCCAGGATGAAGCGGGCAACCGCCTCGCCGAGCAGCCTGTAACCCTCGTCGCGCATGTGCATGCCGTCCGGCGACAGGCCGTCGATGCCCAGTCCGGTCTCGGCCGCCCAGCGCTGCATCAGCGTGGTGCGCGGAAAGACCGGGATGTTCTCGCGTGCGCCGAGCGTGCGGATGCTGTCGAGGAATGGCGGGAAGAGGGGAGACTCCACCAGCACGCGCGACCATTGCGGCTCGATCAGCAGGATGTCGGCGCCGCGGTCGCGGAAGCGCGCGATCCCGTCCCGCATCGTGGCCTCGAAATGCGCGAGCCTGATGCCCTGCGGCCCGTCATTGCTGCCCGCCTGCCAGATCACGAGGTCAGGCGACGCGGCGGTGACGTCGCCGAACCGCACGGCCATGCCGTCGATATTCTCGCCCGACACGCCGAGATTGACGACCACCAGCCCCGCCGGCAGATGCGGACGCAGAGCCGCCTCCATGCGAGGCGGGTAGCCGGTGCGCGCAGGGTCGCTCGCCCCGTAGCCTTCCGTGGTCGACGACCCGAAGGCCACGATCCGGATCGCGTCGCCGGCGGCCCGGAGGCGCGCGACGCGGGGCAGCCCCGTCATGCGCCGACCGGTGCGGCACTGCGCGACGCGGCCGCGGCCGCCGCCGCGCGCCGCTTGGCACCGGCCTTCCGGCGGTCGAGCACGGAGGCGAGCCCGAACAGCGCGCCCATTCCGCAGATATTCACCGCCGCCTGCATGAGGAACCCGGCGCCGAGCCAGTCGAAGCCGAGCTTGGCGAGCAGATCCATGAACGTGCCGAGCGTGAAGACCTCGAGCGAGTGGCGCCCCACCATGGCGAGGCCGCGGCCGGGCACGGTCTCGGTAAAGCGCCGCGCCGACTGGCTCGAGGCGACCAGGTAGAAGATCGCGCCCACGTCGAGCAGGCGCAGGGGCGCGAGCGGCGTCTTGCCGGGCGGCGACATGGCGATGGGTGCCAGGTCCGGCAGGCCGTTGGCGGCGTACGGGAACGCCTCGATCGCCGAGAACGCGAGATACGCGACCGAAAGCCCCACCAGCCAGCCATGACGCGGGAAGTCGCCGCCATGCCGGCGCGTCACCACCGCTGCGGCGGCGCCGAGCGCGAACAGGAACTGCCAGGCCAGCGGGTCGAAATACCAGCCGTCGGGATCGAGCCAGTTGGAGAAGTTGATGTCCGGGTCGAGGTTCACCGCGATCCACAGTGCGCAGCTCGGAACCAGCGCGTAGAGGACGCCGCGCCGCATCAGCCACCAGATCGCGGGAAAGAGCGCCAGCAGCACGATGTAGAGCGGCAGGATGTTCAGGTTGGCCGGCAGCGCGAACAGGAACAGCGCGCGCCAGAGATGCCGCCACCCATGAGCGAGCTCCGGCTCGAGGTAGTCGGGCGAGACCGGATGGAGGTTCGACCAGTGCCGCAGCAGGAACACGCTGGCGATTACGAGGCAGAACTGGAAGACGTAGAGCTTGCCGATGCGGCGGCCGATCCGCGACAGGCCCGTGCGCCAGCCGCTCTCGGCGAAGACGCGGCCGTAGGCGAGCATCGAGGCGAAGCCGGCGAGCAGCACGAAGATCTCGGCGGCATCCGCGAACCCGATATTGCGCAGCGTGAAGCGGTTGAGGAGGTTCTGCGGAATGTGGTCGACGAACATCATCAGCAACGCGACACCGCGGAGCGCGTCGACCCGGCCGTCCCGCGGGGGCCTCGCGGCCGGGCGGGTGCTCACCTCGTGGCCCGCGACTGCCGCTCCGTCCATGCACACTTCCTTCGTGTCGCGCCGACCCCATGTCCGGGAAGGCGCGCGTTGTGACGGGCCGATCAACTCCCGAGCGCCGACCATCGCGGCCTCGTAGGGCGAGATTGCGGCGCCCGTCATCGCGTGCAAGGGGACGTCACACGTCGACACGTTGAGCGCCCGTTGCGCAAAGGACCGCGATCTTGCCTGCCGAAGAACAGCCCGATCCCGCCATCCACAACGCGCTGACCAACTTTCCCGATCCCGCGGGCGGGGGCGATATCGTTCAGACCGGGCGCGTCGAGGGGGTCATGGTCCGCCAGGGCATGGTGCAGGTGACGCTCCGGGCCACCCGCGAGGAGCGCCCGGTCGCGGAGGCGCTGGGCCGCGAGGTCGCGGAGGCGCTGCGCCGGCTGCCGGGGATCCGCAACGCCAATGTCGTGCTGACCGCGCATCGCGAGGCCGGACCGCCTGCCGCACCGGCGCCGGGCCGTCCGGCGCCGCGCCCGAAGCTTCTCCCGCAGATCAGGCGGGTCATTGCCGTCGCCTCCGGCAAGGGCGGCGTCGGCAAGTCCACGGTCGCGGTCAACCTCGCGGTGGGGTTGCAGCAGCGCGGACTCGCGGTGGGCATCCTCGACGCCGACATCCACGGGCCGAGCCTGCCGCGCATGCTGGGCCTGGGCGACCAGCGGCCCGAGCTCCGGGGCGACCGCATGCAGCCGCTCACCGCCTGGGGGCTCAGCTGCATGTCGATCGGCTTCCTGGTCGAGGAGCGCCGGGCAATGATCTGGCGCGGGCCGATGGTGATGGGCGCGCTCGAGCAGCTGATGGGCCAGGTCGACTGGCCGGCGCTCGACGTGCTGGTGGTCGACATGCCGCCCGGCACCGGCGACGCGCAGCTGACCATGGCCCAGCGCGTCGACCTCGCGGGCGCCGTGATCGTGTCGACGCCGCAGGACATCGCGCTGATCGACGCAAGGCGGGGGATCAGCATGTTCCGCGACACCAACGTGCCGATCCTCGGCATCGTCGAGAACATGAGCGCGTTCTGCTGTCCCCATTGCGGGCACACGACCGCGATCTTCGGCAAGGGCGGCGCGCGCGCGGAGGCGCAGGCGCTGGGCGTTGCGTTCCTGGGCGAGGTGCCGCTGCTGCTCGACGTGCGCGAGGCGGGGGATGGCGGCACGCCCGCGATCGCGGCGCAGCCTGCGGGCGAGGCGGGTCGCGCGTTCGCCGCGATCGCCGAGCGGGTAGCGACGACGCTCGGCCTCGTTTCGCCATGATCCGGCCCTGAGCCGGCCTTGCTCGGGCGGTCACATGGCCGTCTCGATGTCGAGGTGCCGCATGGTCCGCCGTTCCATTCTCGCCTACGCGGAAGTCGCCGGGCTTCGGATCGCGAAGAAGCAGCAAGGGGCTCTGCCCCTTGAACCCCGCCAGGAGGAAGGTCCTCCTGGACCTGCC
>CAXTVZ010000288.1:0-4377 GCA_964247685.1 uncultured Acetobacteraceae bacterium | reverse complement strand
CCGGCGCAAGCCGGGCCCCTTTTCCGCGTCCCCCGTTCGCACGTGAGGGTCGCGCGCGCCAGGGAAGACAGGTGATGGCGAAGCAGGATTACTACGCGACCCTCGGCGTGGCGCGCGAAGCCAACGCCGACGAGCTCAAGAAGGCCTATCGCAAGCTCGCAATGCAGTACCACCCGGACCGCAACCCGGGCGATGCGCAGGCGGAGGCGCGCTTCAAGGAAGCGAGCGAGGCCTATGACATCCTCAAGGACGACAACAAGCGCGCGGCCTACGACCGTTACGGCCACGCCGCCTTCGAGGGCGGTGGGGGGGGCGGCGGCGGCTTCGAGGCGGGTGGCCTTGGCGACATCTTCGAGCAGATGTTCGGCGACGCGTTCGGCGGCGGCCGCGGCCGCGGGCGTGCCCGTGGGGGTGCCGACATCCGCACCGAGGTCGAGCTCGACCTGCCGCAGGCCTTCGCGGGCTTCAAAGCGCAGGTCAAGGTTCCGACCCGGATCAGCTGCGACCATTGCAACGGCACCGGCTCCGAGACCAAGGAGCGGGCCTCCGACACCTGCCCGTCCTGCCACGGCGCCGGCAAGGTCCGCGCGCAGCAGGGTTTCTTCCTGGTCGAGCGCGCCTGCCCCACCTGCGGGGGCGCAGGCCGCGTGATCCGCAATCCCTGCACGGTCTGCCGCGGGGCCGGCACGGTGCAGCGGCAACGCGAGCTCACCGTGCCGATCCCCGCCGGCGTCGAGGACGGCACCCGGATCCGGGTCGCGGGCGAGGGCGAGGCCGGGCCGCAGGGCACGCCGCCGGGCGACCTCTATGTCAGCGTCGCGATCCGCCCGCACGAGCTGTTCCAGCGCGAGGGGGCGAACGTGTTCTGCCGCGTGCCCATCCGCGTGACGCAGGCCGCACTGGGTGCTGAGATCGAGGTGCCGGTGATCGACGGCACCCGTGCCAAGGTGAAGATCCCGGCCGGCACCCAGTCGGGCGAGCAGCTCCGCCTGCGCGGCAAGGGCTTCTCCGTGCTGCGCAGTGCCGCGCGCGGCGACATGTATATTCAGCTCGCGGTCGAGACGCCGCGCCGCCTGAGCAAGCGTCAGCGCGAACTTCTTGAGGAGTTCGAGAACGATGCGGAGCCGCACCCGCACGCCAATCCCGACAGCGAGGGTTTCTTCGCGCGCATGCGGGCATTCTTCGAGACGAAATAACATGTTGCGCGACAGTGTTCACATGCGCGTGTGACTGACCTGGCCTGTCGAGTTCGATTGAAATCCGCTGTGCCTTGCAGCATGATGTCTCCGTCCACTGTGCTCCCCCCCCAATGGTACAGTGGATGAGGTCAAGAACGGCGCGGCTTCCCCAAGCCGCGCCGTTGTTTTTGGGGCAGCAGAGAACCTCCCGAAGCCTGGCGCCGAACCCGTCGGGCGGCACGAGCGTTGCCGCAGCATCCGGCGCCCAGGATGCCATGGACGGCTTCGACATCAGTGACCCGATCTTCGCGCATTACATCCTGGCCAACGCGCCGCTCGAGACGCTCGCCCACGGCTTTCGCTGGATCGAGGGTCCGGTCTGGATGGGCGACTGGAACTGCCTCCTGTTCCAGGACCTTCCGCGCGACCGCACGATGCGCTGGTCGGAGGCGGGCGGGATCGAGGTGTTCCGCGCACCCTCGCATTACGGCAACGGCCAGTATCGCGACCCCCAAGGGCGGCTGATCACCTGCTCGCACCGGCTGCGCGCGATCCTGCGCACCGAACATGACGGCAGCGTGACGACGCTCGCGGATCGCTTCGACGGCAAGCGGCTCAACGCGCCCAACGACGTCGTCGTGAAGAGCGATGGCACCATCTGGTTCACCGATCCCGTCTACGGCATCTCCAACGATTACGAGGGTGGCCGGCAGGTCTCCGAGCAGCCGCCGCGCGTCTACCGGCTGTTCCCCGACACCGGACGCATCGAGGCGGTGGCGGACGATTTCGACGGGCCCAACGGGCTCGCCTTTTCGCCCGACGAGCGCCGGCTCTACGTCGCCGAGACGGGCGACCAGAACGGTCCCGCTCCGCCGAAGCAGTATCTCCGCATGTTCGACGTCTCGCCCGAAGGCAAGCTCACGGGCGGCGACATCTTCCACAAGGTCGAGCCCGGCTACACCGACGGGTTCCGCGTCGACGAGGACGGCAATCTCTGGTGCTCGGCGGCCGACGGCGTGCACTGCGTGTCGCCCGCGGGCCACCGCCTGGGCAAGATCCTGATCCCGCATGTCGTGTCCAATCTCTGCTTCGGCGGGGCCCACAAGAACCGCCTCTTCATCGGCGGCTCGCACACGCTCTACTCGATCTTCCTCAATCGGCGCGGCGCCCAGACGCCATGAGGGCATCTCCATGAAGGTGCTGCGACTGCGACGGATCGCGATGACCACCGCGGATCTGGACCGGTCGGTCGCGTTCTACACGCGCGCGCTTGGTTTCTCCCCGGAGCCCGAACGAACGCTGCAGGGCGACGGCTTCGCCCGCATCACCGGCCTGCGCGGCGCCACCGCGCGGTCCGTCGCCTTGCGCCTCGGCCGCGAATGCATCGAGCTCGTGGAGTTCGCCGAGAAAGGCGCGCCCTACCCTGCCGGCAGCACCAGCCCCGATCTGTGGTTCCAGCATTTCGCGATCATCGTTTCGGACATGGATGCGGCCTACGCGCGCCTGGCCAGGGAGACCGGCTGGGCCGCGATCAGCACGAACGGCCCGCAACTGCTGCCGGCAAGCTCGGGCGGCTCAGTGGCCTTCAAGTTCCGCGATCCCGACGGCCACCCGCTCGAGTTTCTCTGTTTTCCGCCCGATGCCGTGCCGGCCAGGTGGCGGGAACCCGCCGAACACGCGCCGTTCCTCGGCATCGACCATTCCGCGATCGCGGTCACCGACACCGCGCGTGCGGAGGCGTTCTATGTCGGCATGCTGGGCCTCTCGGTCGGTGGCCGCTCGGTGAACCGCGGCGTCGAACAGGAGCATCTCGACGGCACCTTCAATGCGCTGGTCGAGGTGACGGGATTGCTGCCGCCTGACCCCGCGAGCCCGCATGTCGAGCTGCTCTGCAACCGCGTGCCCGCGACGGGCCGCCCGATCCCGGTCGACCAGCGCACGAACGACGTGGCCGCCACCCGCCTGGTGATCGAGACCGATGATCTCGCGTCGTTCGTGGACGAGGCGGTGGAGAAGCGTCTGCGTTTCGTCTCGCCCGGCATCGTCACCGACGCGGATGGACGACAGAGCGCGATGCTTCACGACGTCGACGGGCATCTCCTGCTGCTGCAGGGCTGATGTCGCGCCGTCAGGTCCGCTGCATCGCGTAGTACATCGCGAAGAAGACGCCGAGCGTGAGCAGGTACAGCGTGGCGATCCCACCCGCATCCGCCAGCGCACCGCGACCGCGAACATGCAGCGCGTTCTGCATCGGTGTGACGCCGCGCAGCCCGGCGACGCTCAGGATGGCGAGAATGATCAGGTGGCCGAACACGTCGAGCCTGCCGAAGGGCGACATCGCGGCCAGGAAGATCGCGGCGTAGCCGAGAGCGCCCAGCCGCAGCAGTCCACGGCCGGTGACCAGGTAGAAGGCGAGCGTGAACTCGACGAAGCCGGCAATCACCACCACCCATCCCACCGGCACGCCGAAGCCGATGCTGGGATGGCTCGCCACCACCGCATCGGTCCATTGCGGGTAGAGGAACTTCTCGATCGCCGTCCAGGCGAGGCTGAAGGCGAGGGACGCGACCAGCATCGGCTCGCGCATCGCCATCAGCCGTCGTGCGGGAAGCGACAGCGACGCGCAATACAGCGCCAGGCCGGGGATGAAGACGTAGTCGGTCATGTGGAAGATGCCGAAGCGAGCGACGGCGTCCGCATAGAGCAGGAGGATGCCGACTCCCGCCAGCACGCAGGTCCGGCGCCAGACCAGGAAAAACGCGATACCGCCCTGCACGATCGCGACCCATGGCGCGCGCGATGGCAGATCCGGCGTGAGAATGACGAGACCCAGATCGGCGGCACAAATGAAGTAGGCGCCGGTCGCCGCACGCACCAGCCGCTCCTCGACGGCCGCGAAGGCGACGCCGCTGCCGAGCCAGCCCGGATACCGCCGCGCCACGACGAGATCGAGCAGGAAGCCGGCATAGACCAGCAGGATCGCGGCGGCGAGAACCGTCAGGAAGATCGGCGAGAGCACCGTGTGCAGCCCGCACGGCGCGTCATGGACGTCCGTGTGGGTGAACCACTTGACGTGCGCGTCGGCTGTCGCCGGTGCGGCGACACAGAACGCGATCGCGCGGCTCAAGGACCTCGCAGGGTTACGAGGCGGGGGCAAGCGTGCGGAGTTTCATTCCTTGTCTACGGGTCGCAGGCCCGT
>CAXTVZ010000287.1:0-4406 GCA_964247685.1 uncultured Acetobacteraceae bacterium | reverse complement strand
GCGGCTTCGCCGAACAGTCTGACCCCGGCACGATCCATGCTGCGCGGCGCCGGCACATTCTCCGCGCGCACCTCGCTCGGGCGGCATCCGAAATGGGCCTTGAAGTGGCGGGAGAAATGCGCGCAGTCGGAGAAGCCGGTTTCGGTGGCGATCTCGGTGATCGAGAGGTCTCCGTTCGACAGCAGCCAGTGCGCCTGGCGCAGCCGCAGCAGCCGGTAGCATTGTGCGGGGGCGACGCTGAGCTCGCCCTGGAACAATCGCTCGAGCTGGCGCGGTGAGATCGCGAGATGGCCGGCAATCGCCGAGATCGGGACCGGCTCGGCCAGGTTCTGCTCCATCATCAGCAGCGCGCGGCGCACGTTGCCGTCGCGGATCGTGCCGTCGCCGTGCGGGATGGGCAGATGCGGCTGCAGGCGGGTGCCGCCGCCGCGCACCGCGCCCTCGAGGAGGAGGACGTGGCTGGCCTTCTGGGCGGCGGCGCGGCCGAGCTTGCCCTCGATCAGGTGGGAGGCGAGATCCGCCGCGCCGCCGCCGCCCGCGCAGGTGATGCGGTCGCCCGCGTCGAGGAACATGCGGTCGGTGACGAAGGCGAGGTCGGGGAAGTTCGTCTGGAAGTCGGCGGAGTGGTACCAGCTGACGCAGCTCACGCGGTCGTCCATCAGGCCGGCGCGGGCGAGCACGAAGACGCCGGTGCAGACGCCGATGAGCTTGACGCCGGCGCGGGCCGCGGCGCGCAGGTAGTCGAGGGTGGCGTCGCCCACCTGCGGGCGTCCCTGCAGCAGGCCGCCCACCACGACGACGTAGTCGAAGCTACGCGGGTCGACCAGCTCGCTCATTCGGCTGACCGCCACGCCGCAGCTGGCGCGGGTGGGCTCCGACCGCTCGCTCATCACCGACCAGTGGCAGCGGATCGGGCGGGAGCGGTCGCCGTCGTCGGCGGCCAGGCGCAGATGGTCGGTGAACAGCGCGAAGGCGGAGAGGGTGAAATTGTCGGCGAGGATGATGCCGACCGACAGCCTGGCCTCGGGCGATTGCGACGGCCGGATGCGCGACAGCGGCGACAGATGGGCCATGGGATTGCTCCGGAGGGGCACGGACGGGGTCACGCCGGGCGCGGGCCCGGGCGATCGCCGACATGCGGTCCAGGCGTGCCTTGCGAAGGGCGTGCCAGCAGGCCCAGCGCGCGGAGATGGGCGAGGATCAGGGCGGCCGCCTCGTCCGGCGTGGCGTCGGTGACGATGCGGCTTGCGTCGGGCGAGGATGGGGCGGCGCCGGTGACGGGGGGTCGGTGGCGGAAGGGGCGGAGCTCGCCCTCCCCGTCCGGATCGGGGGGTGGTGAGGCGGCGTCGGTCGGCTCGATCGTGCCGCGTCGGGCGGCGGCGTGGACGTAGGGGAGTGCGGGCGGTGCGGCGGGATGCACGGTCAGCACGGCGGAACCGGCGACCGTGACCTCGCGCCTGGCGCCGCGCGGGCGCCATTGCTCCGCCACCAGGCGGCCGTTCGACCCGGCGCTGGCGGCGATGATGTCGGGGATGATCGGCAGGCCGAGCAGGTGCGCGAGGCGGTAGGGAAGCAGGCCGCCATCCTCGCCGCCCTGCCCTCGCCTGCCGGCCAGCACGAAGAGGCGTTCCGAGGTCGGGCGAAGGCGCATGGCGAGTGCGGCGGGGATGTCGGGCGAGGACACGGGCACGGCGAGGATGCGGGCGAGGCCATGGCCGAGGCACTCGGTGATGGAGGCATCGGGCACGCCCGCGTGCAGGCCGACCGGGTCGGGCGCGAGGGTCAGGGCGAGGCGGATCGCCTGGAGCTCGACGGGCACGGGCGCCGGACGTCCCGATTGCGGGTGCAGGCCGGCCGAGAGCAGCACGACCACCTGCGTCACGCGGCGGCCTCGGCCGCGAGGAGGCGGCGGAGTGCGAGCATCACCGGGTGGGCGTCGGCGACGATCGCGAGCTCGGCACGGGCGACCATCGCGGCGTGCAGGTCGGTGTTCACCGCGATCACGTGCGGGACCGTGCCGATGCCTTGCAGGTGCTGCGGGGCGCCGGCGATGCCGAGCGCCATGTAGCACGTGCCGGTCAGCACCGTCCCCGAGGCGCCGACCTGGGAGGCGCGCGGCAGGAGGCCGGCGTCGCACAGCGCGCGGCTGGCGCCGGGGGTGGCGCCGAGGCTGGTTGCGAGCTGGAGGAAGGCGTCGATGTCGCTGATGCCGGCGCCGGCGGCCATGACGAAGGGGGCGTCGGCGAGCGGCAGGGCGCCCGGGTCGCCGGCGATGTCGCGGATCTCCAGGGCCTCGGATGGACCGGGGTCGGCCGTCGGCGGCGGCGTCATGATCTCGAGCTTGCGGCGCGGGCCGGTGTGGGGGGCGACCCCGTCGGGCTCGAGGGCGAGGAGCCGGGTCGGGGGGGCGTGGCGCTCCATTCGGCCGGCGCGGCAGGGGCGCACGGTCTCGCCTGGGGTGAGCGCCACGACGTGGGTGGCGAGGGGCTCGCCGCGAAGGGCCGCGATGCGGCGGGCGAGATCGCCACCGTCGGGGGTTTCGGGGAACAGCACTGCGATTGGGGCGAGCGCGTCGATCAGCTCCGTGATGTCGTGGGCTCGGAGATCGGTGCGCGGAAGCACCCGGTCCGCGCCTGCGTCGGCCAACGCTTCAAGGGTCGACGCCTCGTCCGGCGCGGGGGCGACGAGCACGACGGCGGCACCCTGCGGGTCGGCGAGGCGTCGGGCGGCGGCGAGGAGCTGCGCGTCATGGCGGGTGAGGCGGCCGCCGGGCGCGTCGGCCACGACCAGCACGCGGAGGTCGGGATGGGCTGCTTCCGCGAGGCGGACGGGCGCTTGCGGGGTGGCCGGCGGGGCCGTGGATTGTGTGCCGCCCCGAAAGCCGCGATCGATGCGGCGGCGGGACGTGCCGGGAACGAGGACGGCGTCGAGCTCCGCTCGCGGGTCGCGGCGGCGGCGAGCGGTGTCGGCGGCGTGGTGGGGCTCGATCGTGTAGCGGAGACGGGCCGCCGCCCGAACCAGGCGGGCGGCGCGCTCGGCGCGAGGGTCGCGGCGCAGGCGGGTCATGCGGCGGCGAGGGCCTGGCCGGCGAGGGCGGCGTCGAGCACGAGCTCGGCCACGTCGCGCACCTGGGCTCCCGTGCCGGTGGCGCCTTCGAGCATCGCGGTGCAGCCGGGGCAGCCGACGGCGACGATCGCCGCACCCGCGTCGAGCGCCTGCGCCATACGGAGGTCGGGGATGCGCACGCGGCCGGGGATGTCGCTCACCGGCGCGCCGCCGCCGCCGCCGCAGCACATCGCGTCGCGGCCGTGGCGGGCCATCTCGACGGTGCGGGTGCAGGCGGCGGCCAGCAGGCGGCGGGGGGCCTCGGTCTCGCCGTTGTAGCGGGCGAGGTAGCAGGGGTCGTGATAGGCGACGGCGGGCCCGTCGAGGGCGGCGAGGGTCAGCGCGCCTTCGGCCACCAGCGCGTCGAGCAGGGCGGTGTGGTGCAGCACGGTCCAGCTGCCGCCCAGGGCGGGGTATTCGCGGCGGAGCACGTGCAGCGCGTGGGGGTCGGCGGTGACGATGCGTTGGAAGCGGCGTCGGCTCAGCGCGGCGATGTTCTCGCGGGCGACGCGCTGGAAGGTGGCCTCGTCGCCGAGCCGGCGCGCGAGGTCGCCGCTGTCGCCCTCGTCGGCGCCGAGCACGGCGAAACGCGCGCCGGCCATGTGCAGCAGGCGGACCAGGGCGCGGAGCGAGCGGCCGTGGCGTGGGTCGTAGGCGCCCTCGCCGAGCCAGAGGAGGATGTCGGTTTCCTCGCCGGGGGCCAGCACGGGGATCGCGAGGCCGGCGGCGAAATCGAGGCGGCTGGCGAGGGATCGGCCGCCGGGCTCGGCGGCGTCGCGCAGGGCGCGCAGGGGGGCGGCGGTGGGGGGTGGGAGAGCGCCCAGCACGAGCGCCTGGTGGCGACGGAGGTCGATCACGGCGTCGACATGCTCGATCATCATCGGGCAGGCTTCCACGCAGGCGCGGCAGGTGGTGCAGGCCCAGAGCGTGTCGGGGTGGATCGCGGCGTGCTCGCCCACGAGTGGGGTGTGGTCGCGCGGGGCGGTGGCGAGCGCCTGGATCAGGGCTTTCGGGTTGAGCGGCTGGCCGGCGGCCAACGCCGGGCAGGCCTGCTCGCAGCGGCCGCATTGCACGCAGGCGTCGAAACCCGCGAGGCGGTTCCAGGGGAAGGCGGTGGCCGAGCCGGCGCCGAGGCGATCGTCGGGTGCTGCGAGATCGAGCGACGCGAGCGCGGTGTCGCAGCCGCCGCCAAAGCGGGCCGGTCGGGGGTGGGCGACCAGGTGGGCCACGCCCGCGACGGCGTGGCGCATCGGGCCGGCGCGCAGGCCGGCGAGCAGGCCGGCGCCGCCGGCGAGCAGGGC
>CAXTVZ010000286.1:0-4420 GCA_964247685.1 uncultured Acetobacteraceae bacterium | reverse complement strand
CTTTTGGACGCCGATCACCCCTCAACAGGGGTCCTTTTTCCATGCCGAATCACAGCCGATCTTCCGCTGGCTCGAAAGATCCAAGCCCAAGAGGACAGACCTCTTCGTCAGCGTGATCAGCCTGGGTCAGATCGCCCAGGCCATCGAGGGCATGGATGCCGCCAAGCGCAACCACTGGCGCCGCCTTCACCAAGCGGGGAGCAGGGACCTCGAGGACGCCGGCAGCGTCATCGACGTGGACGCCGGCATCGTCGACGTGTGGCAGGCGAACCTGCGGGGGGATCGGCTGGGCGACCTTGCCGATGCGGACAGGGAGCTCGGCGAGGATGACCGCCTAATCTTCGCGACCGCGATCGCGCGGGGCTATGCGCTCGTTACCGCGGGATCCCCTCTGCTCCTGGAGATCGCCCGGCGGACGACGATGACGACGCTCGAGCTGTGAGCAGCCGCCGGCTGGAACCAGGCGACCTGCCTAGGGACGAGCGACGCGGCCGGCAGGATCGTCACCTCCTCGCCTTGAGCGGCGGCGGCTACCGCGGCCTCTTCTCGGCCGAGATCCTGGCCGCGGCGGAGGCCGAAGGCGGCGCCCCCCTGAGCGAGCGCTTCGACATGATCGCAGGCACATCGATCGGGGGAATCCTGGCGATCGCCCTCGCGTGCGGCATCGCCGCGCGCGATCTCGTGGCACTCATGCGCGAACATGGGCCGGCGATCTTCCGGCCCATGCCCCTCTCCTTCTCCGGCTTGTCGCGGTCACGCTACGGCGGCGGAAATCTGGCGGATGCGATAGAAGCCATCCTTGGGAGGAAGCACGCGAGGCGGCCGTTCGCGGACATATCCTTTCCCCTCGCGGTCTGCGCTGTCGATGAGGGCACGGGCAGCCCATGCATGTTCCTGTCCGGCCAAGACGCAGTAGGAACGGCCGATCAGGCCACCATCCTGGACGTGGCGCTCGCCACGTCGGCTGCGCCAACCTATTTCCCGCCGCACCGGATCGGCGGCCGGGCGTACGTCGATGGCGGCCTGGTCGCGAACGCGCCGGACCTCGTCCTCCTGAACGAGGCGACGCGACGCTTCGGCTGCGGCCTGGACGAGTGCCACCTGCTGAGCATCGGCACGGCGGGTGCGCCTCGCGCCGGCTCCGTTCAGGGGGCACCCGGCAAGTTCGGCTGGCTCGCCCGGCACGCGATCATCGACCTCATCATGAAGGCGCAGGAGACGCTCGCGACCGACCAGGTGCGCCGCCTGCACCCAGGCGGCTACCTCCGCATCGATGCCGCCCCCGCCGCGCCAATCAGGCTGGACGACACCAGCGGTAGAGCGACCGAGCAGCTCGTCGGCCTCGCGCAGCAGGCGCTGCGGGACGTCAGAGGCGACCAAGCGCAAGACTGGCGCCGCTTCCTGGCGCACACGCCGGGCGACTCCGCAAGTATCGAGAGATGACCGCTCCTCCTGCCGCCTCCGGACCCGAGGGGGGGGGGAGAGGATGCGCCTATTCAAGGAACCGGTCCTAGAAGACAGATCCCGGCCGCCATGACGCACCTCAACGAAGCCGAATTCGGGGATGAGGCCTTCGAGGAAAACCTCGGCCGGGCGATCGGGCTGCAGGCGGACGGCACGTTCAGTGGCGGCATGGCCTCGACGACCATCGCCGAAGTTCCGATGGGCTCGGTCCTGTGCCGGGTCACCCATTCGGCCCTCCCTGCGGAGGTTAGCCGCACCTCCCCTTGGTGGGCCTGCAAGGCGGACTTCGCGCTGATCCTATCCAGGGCCTCCCCGCCACTTGGCGACTTCCGAGACACCCTCCGAAACAGCCTGGCGCTCGCGGAAGACTACGCGATCTCGGATGACCGCGCAGACTCGATCCGGGCAAGATACGGTCGCGACGCTCTCGCGACCCTCAGGAACTTCGCCGGAATAAGGCCTATGGCCGCATATTCGAGATCGAGACATCGTCTCCGCTGCTGGCTTTCGCCGGCGTTGGCCGCGATGTCGCCGACTGCCGCCAGGACGACGCGCTCGACACGTTGAGGACGTGGACGGCCGCCTCCGACATCAAGCAACTCTTCATTCCAGGCCTGCGCGACGCTGATCGCCGCCTATCCACCATCGGCCGCGCCGGAATGCATTACCGGCGATCCCTGAGCCTCAGCCATTGGATCGATCGGCAAATGGACGCAGCGTCGGGATACGCATCCCCATAAACGCAGGCATGACCGCGACATCTCATGGCAGGTCGCGGTATTCTGCGACTCCGCGAGGGCTGGTTGGTTGGGACGCAATGATCGCGATGGACGATGTTCTAGGATTGCCGGACATCATCGGATTGCCCGACCAGGACGCGTTGATGGTGATCGGGCTCCTGATCGATTTCGCCGCCGACGCGAATGATCCAAGCGCAAATGACCGTGCGCTAGAATTCGCGAAGGCACTCGACGAACGGGGGCTAAGCCCGGCCAATGCCGCTCTGCTGAACTACTTCCGCGCCAACGCCTGGTCGAACAGACGGCCTGCGTTCGACGGCAAGAACGCGTCTGCCTCGTCCTGGACGCAGCCCGAGATGGAACAGCAGATCCTCCATCTGCGTCGCGCTTTGACGAGCACGGGATTTGATGACCTCGAGCCCAGGCGCCGATGCGAGATACTCACCAACCTGGCGAACCTCCTGAATTCCCTCGGTCGTTTCGTGGAGGCGCGAGCCACGTGGACCAGGGCGCTGACCATCGACCCCGGCTTCTGGATGGCTCGCGGCAACCGAGGAAGCGGTTTGATCGATTACGCCCGGAGCCTCTACGACACTGGCCACCGGGATGTGTTCGGCCTGGCCGCCCATCGCGAGCTGACCCAGGCCGAAGCGGACCTGAAGCGGAATCCAAGCCTCGGTGACCCAGCCGTCGGAGGGCGCTTCCTCGCGCTGCGCACGATGGTCGAGGGCGCGATCGACCTCGCGGAAGTGGAGCGATCGTTTCGGCCGGACGGCCACTCGCTTGGCGAGACCCAAGCGGAACGGAGCTACCGGAAGTGGTGCCTGCGGGAGGTCCTGTTCTTGAACCCGTTGAATGATGTCGAGCCGTTCTCCGTAGCCGCCAACGATATCCTGACCTTGCCGGACTTCGCGGCTGAGCTGGCGGAACCACCCGTGCTGATCGGGTTCTTCAATCAGCTGAAGCAGGAATACGTTTCGGCGCGGTGGCGCGTTTATGAAGCGAGCACCGCCGATGAACCGCATTTCTCGGATCGTGGCGTGCTGCTCTTCAACACGCTCGACTATCCCTCCTATGGCCTCTCGGTCGAAACCATTAAGCTCGCCTTCCGTGCCGCCTATTCGATCTTCGACAAGATCGCTTTCTTCCTCAATCATTACATGGGGGTGGGGCTAGCAAAGAATTCCGTGAACTTCAGACGGATATGGCGAGAAAGTGAGAAGTCCCCCCTCCGCGCCATCTTCGAGGCCAATGAGAATTGGCCGCTGCGGGGCTTGTATTGGCTTAGCCGAGACTTGTTCGATGAGGAGATTCATGAATCGATCGAACCTGAGGCACGCGAACTCAACTCCATCAGGAATCATCTCGAGCATAAATATTTGAAATTGCATGACTTGCCATTCAGCTCCGAGTCAAACGACGAACTCTTTCTCGATACGCTTTCGCAATCCATCCTCCTCTCCGATTTCGAGAAGAAGACCCTCCAGCTGCTCAAGCTCGCACGCGCCGCACTGATCTACCTTTCGCTCGGCATGCACCAAGAGGAACGTCGCCGCGAAAGGCTCCGCGGACCTGGCCTGGTAGCATCCATGACGCTCCCGGAATGGAGCGACGACTGGAAGCGCTGACCGCCCTGCGCGAGATCAAATTAGCAGGGTGCAGTTGAAGGCCCAATAGGCAGTGGAAGCGGCGGCAAAGCGAAATTCGGGATGCGCAAGGAATGAACTCTGCAAACGCTTCCGGCCCATTGACGGGCGGTGATCCAAGCTGATCAGCCAACCGCGGCACATGACTTTGCGAAGCTCAATGTGGCCACATCGCTCAGTGCCAAGGGCAGTTTGGCCGTTTCAATCCCGTGCGAGGAGGTGGAGCCGGAGGTACTTTCGGACCATGTCCTGGGTCGCCGCAGCCGAGTAGCCATTCGGCCTGAGGCTCATCGTGTGGATGCCATCCCGCTCCACCTTCAACTTCTTGAAAGACGCTATGTCGACATCGGCGTCTGCCGGCGCGAGCGCGGAGGCCACAACGACGAATTTATCCTTGCTGTTGTGGAACAGCGTGGAAAATTGACCCTCCGAGCGGGGTGATCGGCGTCCAAAACTGACCCTTCTGGATCTGTGAAGATGCTGCCCATTCCGTTGGGTGGTGGGGGAGATGCTGTTTGTGGATACGATTGCCCGGATCAGGCGGGCGCACTTTGTCGACGGCAAATCGAT
>CAXTVZ010000285.1:0-4477 GCA_964247685.1 uncultured Acetobacteraceae bacterium | reverse complement strand
ATTTAGGCCAGGGCTCTGCCCTGGACCCGCTGGGGTCTTAACCCCAGACCCCTTTGCATTAGGCAGGTCCAGGAGGGCCTTCCCTCCTGGCGGGGTCCAGGGGCAGAGCCCCTGGCCTTCAGCAACAAACCCCTTCGGCGAACGTTGCGACGCCATGAACGCAATCACCACCTCACGCTGGGAGCCCAGCGCCGCCCAGTCCGCCCTGCTCGCACGCAACTGGTGGGTGATGGCGCTGCGCGGCGTCGTCGCCATCCTGTTCGGGCTGGTGGCGTTCGGCCTTCCCGGCCTCGTGCTCCTCACCCTCGTCTTCGTGTTCGCCGCCTATCTCCTGTTCGACGGCCTACTCGCAATGATCGCGGGCCTCCGAGCGGCGAGCCATCACGAGCGCTCGGGCATGCTCCTCCTCGAAGGCGTGCTGAACATCGCGACCGGCGTGGTGGTCGGGCTGTTCCCATTCGGCGCGGTGCTCGCCCTGGTGCTGCTCACCGCCGCCTGGGCGATCGTCACCGGCGCCGTGATGCTGGCTGCCGGCGTGCGACTGCATCACACGCATGGGCGCCTGTGGCTGCTGGTGGGCGGCGGCCTCTCGGTCGTGTGGGGCGTGCTGCTGCTCGTCGCACCCCTGCTCGGCGCGGTGGTGCTCGCCTGGTGGCTCGGCTTCTACGCAGTGCTGTTCGGGATCGTGCTGCTGACGGTGGCACTTCGCCTCCGGCCGCACCGCAGCGCGACCGGATTTCCCGCCTGACGCAGTCAGGCGGCGAGCTTCGCCGCCGCCGCCTTCACGTCGCCCGCATGCGCGTCGGGCTTCACGTTGCGCCACACCGCCCGGACGATCCCCTCGCCATCCACCAGGAACGAGCTGCGCATGACCCCGAGATAGGTCTTGCCGTACATCGTCTTCTCGCCCCAGGTCCCATAGGCCTCTGCGAGCGTGTGGTCGGCATCGCTCGCCAGCGGGAAGGTGAGGTTGAACTTGTCGGCGAACTTGTCGATTGGGGCGATCGGGTCGGGGCTCACCCCGATCACCGTCAAGCCGACATGCTTGAGCTGCGGCAGCGCCTCCTCCATGCCGCAGGCCTGCGTCGTGCAGCCGGGCGTGTCCGCCTTCGGGTAGAAGTAGAGGAGGTAGGGATGCCCCTTGAGGGCTTCGCTGCTGACCTCACGGCCGCGGCTTGCCGGCAACCTGAAAGAGGGGGCGTTGCTGCCGACGTCGATCACGACATCCGTCATGGTGAGTTGGTCTCCCGTGTGCCGGACGAGTTCAGCACGGGAGCGCCCGGTCGGGCCACCCTCCCCGTGGACATGACCGCGAGGAGAGTGGAGCCGCCTCAGTACTGCTCGTAGTAGCCGGGCTGATAGACCACCGGCGGCGGCGGCGCGTAGGCCACAGGCGGCGGCGGCGCGTACGCCACCGGCGGGGGCGCGGCGTAGCCGTAATGCGGGCCGGCAAGCGCCCCGCCGACGACCGCGCCCACGATGGCACCAGCGGCCAGTCCGCCCACGAAGCCCGGTCCGCGATGCCAGCCGCGGTGATAGCCGTAGCCGCCGCGACCGTAGCCGTAGCCGTGATGCCACTGGGCGTCCGCGGGATGGGTGAGGCCGAGACCCGCACCCAGCGCAGGCACGGCCAGAAGCAGGCGTGCTGTGTTCGTCATGGCAAGATCCTCCATGTGCCTTCCATCCTAACGAACGACGGGGGCGTGGCGTTTTCAGGGCAACGGCGCGTTCGTACGGTGACGAAGAAGAAGGGGCGTCGTTCGGAGCACGCCTTCGGCATGACGCCCCTTAGACCCCACCGGGAGGAAAGGCCGTCGATGGACCTGCCTTCCGCACGGGGATCTCGCCTTACTGCCCCGCCGGATGCGCAATCCGCGTGTATCCCGCCGGCGGCGTGAACACGCTCGAGGCGAGCGTGCCCGGCGCCACCGCCGTCGCCAGGATCTGCCCCGCCCCACCCGCGCCATCCGAGCCGCTGGCACTCAGCAGCAACCCGTCCGCCGTCACGCAAGCCGTGCTCGGGCCTTTCGGCGACGTCATCCGCCAGTCGCTGCAGCTCACGCCGGCGATCGTCTCGGTGGTGCCGGCGCGCGTGTAGGCCATGTCGTCGCTGAGCAGGAACGGGTCGTGCACCGGCCCGCGCGACGGGATCTGCATGAAGGCGCGCTGCGCGTTCATCACCACCGTCAGCAGGCCGGTCGAGCGATCCAGGATGGTGTCGCCCTGGCCGCCCGCACCATCGATCCGCAGCAACTGGCCGCCGCCGCCGAAATAGACATGGATCACCTGCGCGGACTGGCCCGCCGGCGCCACGCGATAGGTCACGCTCGCATCGTGCGTCGGCATCGCCGGCGGCCGGTCGGTCGCCGCGTGCGCACCTGCCATGAACATCGCGCCGCCCAGGGCAGTCGCCAGACACCATCCGAAACGCACCACAAGCGCCCCTTCCGTTCAATCCATCGCCGCGATGGCCGCCTCGATCACCGCCGCATCGGGTGCCGCGAGCCACCGCGCCTCCGTTGCCACCGCATCACGGAGCAGCGCCTTGTAGCGCTCGCGCGGGATCTCCACCGCACCGAAACGCGCGAGATGGGTCGTCACGAACTGCGTGTCCAGCAGCCGGAACCCGCCCAGCCGCAGCCGCGCCACCAGGTGCACGAGTGCGACCTTGGACGCATCGTCGGTCCGGCTGAACATGCTCTCGCCGAAGAACGCGCCACCGATCGCCACCCCATAGAGCCCGCCCACCAGCGCGCCCTCCGCCCAGGTCTCGACGCTGTGCGCGTGGCCCGCTGCGGCGAGCGTGGTGAACAGGCGCTCGATGTCGGGATTGATCCAGGTGTCCTCGCGCCCGGCTCCGCTCGCGGCACAGCCGGCGATCACCGCGGGGAAGTCCCGGTCGGCGGTGACGGTCAGGCGGCCGGACCGGAGCGTACGGCGGAGCGTGCGCGGCACGTGGAACCCGTCGAGCGGCAGGATCCCCCGCTCCTCCGGGTCAAGCCAGTAGAGGCGCTGGGCGGTGCGCGTTTCGGCCATGGGGAAGAGGCCGAGGCGGTAGGCCTTCAGCATCGTCTCCGGCGTGATCTCGACCGAGCGGCGCGACATGGGGCAGGATCATGGGGAACCGGCTCCCGTCGAACAAGCGACGCGGCGCCCTCGATGCGAGGACCAGGCCCTGCAAGCGCTCCGATTCATTCTCGTGCTGGCGATCGGCGGGTTCCTGATGATGGCGGTCCGCGCCTTCGATCCGTGGATCATCGACCGGATCGCGATCTATGTTGGCCTGTCCTTCGCCGGAATGGCGCTCATCGCCGCGGTGGTCGGCCTCCTACGGGCGTAACTTCCGGTGAAACCCGCAACCCATGCAGGTCCAGGACCCGCCGGGTCCTGGCGGGGTTTGGGGCAGAGCCCCAACCTTCCTTCAGCTCGTCGGCACCCGCGCCGCCATCCGCTCACGGATCAACGCCGCCACCTCCCGCACCTTCGCCCCGTGCTGCCGCTCCAGCCGCCGTACGGTGAAATGCGCGCGGGCCAGGTCGCGGTAATGGGCGAGGAACGCCGCGTTCAGCGACGCGCCGCACAGCGCGCCGGCCACCGGCACCATCTGCAGCGCGAATTTTTGACTGAGTGCCAGGCCGTAGCGAGACGACACCTCCGAGATCAGCATCACCATGGGCGTGCCGCGCATCACCACGCGCGCCGAGTAGTAGCCGACCCCGCTATCGCTCGGATCGGAGCCGAGCCCGCGCAGCGCGAACACCTCGAGGCAGGCGCGGCGGGCGCCCGGCCCCGACAGGTCCTCGCCCTCCTCGCGGGCGATGCGCGCGATCTCGCGCATGATGGCGACCGTGGTGAAGGCGATATCGGGCGCGAAGCCCGCGATCCCGGTCATGCCGCCGACCGCGCCCGAGGCCACCACCGCCACCTGCGTCGCGCGCCGCGCCATCTGGTCGGGCTTGTGCCGCGCCGCACCGTCCTTGAGGCCCAGGATGGCGACGTCGTACGCGCGGGCGAGTGCGGTCTCGGCGATGCCGCGAACCTTGTTCTGCAGCGCGGCCGGCATGCCGAGCCCGCGCGCCGAGAAGTTGCTCATCCGGCCCAGCGCGCCGCCCATCAGGTCGGCGAGACGCACCAGCAGGCCGCGTCCCGACTCCAGCTGCTCCAGCGCCGTCTCGAGCTCGCGCTGTGCCGAGCCTTCGAGCTGCAACACAGGCGCGAGCGCCATCCCTGCCCCGTTTCCGTCGCTCAAGATGGTGCTCCTTTTCCTGGTCCACGCCGTCGGCGTGCGAGCAACGCTGCGGAGGCGGGCGAGGCTGCATGTGGCGGGCGTTTAAGAAGGCCAGGGGCTCTGCCCCTGGACCCCGTTAAGGGCGCGGCCCTTAAAACCCCGGACCAGACAATCAGGGTTCCAAGGGACGACTATCCCTTGGCGGGTCCAGGGCAGAGCCCTGGCCTTCCTCGCCCAGCCCTCAGACGC
>CAXTVZ010000284.1:0-4479 GCA_964247685.1 uncultured Acetobacteraceae bacterium | reverse complement strand
GCCCGTCGCCGCTGCTCGTGATCAGCAAGCGATGCTGCATGGCTGGGTGGATCAGGCCGTCAGCTGCGCGGTGTGCTGGAGAGCAGGCAACATGTCGGCCGGCTCTGGGCGACGCGTGTAGTCCGGGTTGACCTCGGAGTAGAGGATCGTGCCGTCCTGGCCGATGACGAAGCGGCCGGGCATCGGCAGCGTCCAGCTCGCGTCGCCATTGAAGTTCGGCAGGTCGTTCTTCAGGCTCTCGTAGAGGGCGACCAAGTAGGCCGGCAGCGCGAAGCGCAGGCCGAAGGCGGCTGCCACGTCGTTGCGGACATCGGACAGGATCGGGAAGTCGAGCGCGTTCTGCCGCACCGATTTGCGACTGTTCACCGGCGTCTGTGGCGAGATCGCGACCAGGCTCGCGCCCAGCGCCTCGAATTCGGCGAGCGCGTCCTGCAACGCCTGCAATTCCATGTTGCAGTAGGGGCACCAGACGCCACGGTAGAAGCTCACCACCAGCGGCCCGCGCGCGAGCAGGTCGGCAGAGGAAACCAGCGCTCCTTCCGTATCGGCGAGCGTGAAGCTCGGCGCCTTGTCGCCCGCCTTGAGCGCGCCGGCGGATGCACCCGACGCGATCAGCTCGGCGGTCGCGCGGTGCATCGTCTCAATGACGCTGCGGGGAACGCTGTAGGGCGGCTTGCCCGCTTCGAAATCGGCCTTGAAGGCGTCGAGCTTGTCCTGGAGTGTCATGTCTGTGGTCCTCTACAATGCGCCTCCGGGCCTCGCGGTCCCGGAGGGCGCGCGGGTTGTCAGGCGACGTCGCTGAAGACGGGGTAGTCGGTGTATCCGCGCTCGGTGCCCCCGTAGAAGGTCGAGCGGTCGTAGCGGTTGAGTGGCGCTCCCGCGCGCAGACGTGCGGGCAGGTCGGGATTGGCGATGAACGCGCGCCCGAACGCCACGAGATCGGCATCGCCTGCCTCGAGGATCGCCTCCGCGCTCGCGCCCGTGAAGCCGCCTGCCGCGATGATCGCGCCATGGAAGCGGCCGCGCAGCGCGGCCGCGGCCACGGGCTTGGTGTCGGCGACCGTCTCGTTGCCCCGGATGCGCGGCTCGACGACGTGAAGATAAGCGATCCCGAGTTCATCGAGCCTGTCCGCGACAAACCCGAACGTCGCTTGCGGATCGCTGTCATGCATGGAGCCGTAGCTGCTGCTCGGGCTGAGCCGCACGCCGACGCGTGCCGCACCCCACACGCCGATCGCCGCCTCGGTCACCTCGAGCAGGAAACGGGCGCGGTTCTCGATCGGGCCGCCGTAATCGTCGGTGCGCCTGTTGGAGCCATCTTCGAGAAACTGGTCCGGCAGGTAGCCGTTCGCGCCGTGGATCTCGACGCCGTCGAAGCCGGCGCGCCGGGCGCGCTCGGCACCGGCCCGGAACTGCTCGATGATCGCGGGGATCTCGTCACGGCGCAGCGCACGCGGCGTCGAGAACGGCACCGCTCCGGTCGCGGTGTGCGCCTCGCCGTCGGCCGCGATCGCGGATGGGGCGACGGGTGCCGCCCCACCTGGTTGCAGGTCGGGATGCGACTGGCGCCCGACATGCCAGAGCTGCTGCACGATCCGGGCGCCGCCGGCATGCACCGCATCGGTGATCGCGCGCCATCCCGCGATCTGGCTGTCGTCGTAGATGCCAGGCGCGCCGGCATAGCCGTAGCCCTCGCGCGCGACCGGCGTCGCCTCCGAGATGAGGAGGCCGCCCGCGGACGCGCGCTGCGTGTAGTATTCACGCATCAACGCGTTGGGCAGGTCACCGGGACTGGACCGCATCCGGGTCAGCGGCGCCATGACGACACGATGGCCGAGCTCGATCGAGCCCACGCGCCGAGGTGTGAACAGCTTCGACATGATCGTTCCATGGTCTGGAGATATCAGGATTGCGGGATCAGGGCGTTGACACGCGCGATGGCACGCTCGACGGCCGGCCGGCGCGACACGATGTCGAACCAGCGCGCAACATGCGGAGCATCCTCCAAGCTCACGCACGCGAACTCGCGGCGCCACAGCCAGCCGAAATGGGCGATGTCGGCGATTGTGAATTCGCTGCCTGCGACGAAGGGTCGCTCCGCCAGCACCCCGTCCAGCACGGCGAGCGTCCGCGCGGTCTCCGCCGAGAAGCGTTCGATCGCGAGCGTCTGTGGTTGCGCCGCCTGCCGCTGGAAGAAGCCCGACTGCCCGAAGGCCGGCCCGAGACCGGACGCGTGGAAGAACAGCTGCTCAAATACAAGTGCGCGGCCCGCGCCGGACTGCGGCAACAACTGGCCGGTGCGCTCGGCAAGATGCACGAGGATGGCGGCCGACTCCGTCAGCACCAGGCGGCCGCCGGACGCGTTCTCGTCGATCAGCACGGGCACCTTGCCGTTCGGGTTCAGCGCAAGGAACGCCGGCGCCTTCTGCTCGCCGCGGCGCACATTGACGGGGTGGAGCGTGTAGTCGAGCCCCAGCTCCTCGAGCGCGATCGGCACCTTGATGCTGTTGGGGGTCGCGAACGCATAGATGTCGAGCATGATCAATGTCCTTCGACGGCGCGGGCGACACCGCTGCGCAGGATCGAGGCGGCAAGCACCATCAAAGCCGCGGACGGGCTGCCGGAAATCTGCAAGGCGAGGAGGGTGTCGCAGACGATCGGTCCGGCATGAAGGCGCAACGGTCGGGTCGTCATGGCCAGGTCTCCGCAGGCTTCGACAAATCCGAAGCACGACCGACAGATGCACCCATGCTCCTGGCCATGGCAGTCCGGTTGGAGCGATAAGGTTCATTCCCAACTGGAATGGCCAGGAGACACCGGATGGACCGTCTGCAGGCGATGACGACCTTCGTGCGGGTGGTGGAGACCGGCTCGTTCTCCGGCGCGGCACGCCTGCTGGGCGTGGGGCAGCCGTCGATCTCCAAGCTCGTGGCGCAGCTCGAGAGCCACCTGCAGGTCAGCCTTCTCGTCCGCTCGACCCACGGCCTGGCCCCGACCGAGGCGGGCCAGCTCTTCTACGAGCGTGCGCGCGTGGCCCTGCAGGAGGTCGACGAGGCGGAGCTCGCGGCGCGCGGCGCGGGTGCAGGCCTGAGCGGTCGTCTTCGCGTCTCGGCCGCGACGACCTTCGCGCGCCTGCACATCGTGCCGCACTTGCCGCGCTTTCTGGCGGACCATGCCGCGATCGAGATCGACGTCGTGCTCGACGACCGCATGATCGACCTTGTGGCCGAAGGCATCGACGTGTCGCTGCGGATGGGCACCCTGACCGATTCCGTTGCTGTCGCGCGTAAGCTTGCGACCGGCGGCCGTTCGGTGCTGGCGACGCCGTCCTATCTCGCACGTGCCGGCGAACCCCGCGTTCCGGCCGATCTCGCGACCCATGAGGCGATTTTGTACACTCAGGCGGCGAGCGTCTGGTCGTTCACGCGCGAGGGCGGGGAGATCTCCGTCGCCGTCCGCGGCCGTGCCCGCTTCAGCGCGGCGGAGGGGCTCCGCACGGCAGTGCTCGCCGACATGGGGCTCGCGATCGCGTCCGACTGGATGTTCGCGCCCGAACTCGCGAGCGGCGTCGTGCGGCGCGTCCTGACCGGGTGGTCCCTCCCGCCGATCGACCTCTGGGCCGTGTTTCCGACCGGCCGGAAGGCGACCGCCAAGGCGCGCTTGTTCGCCGATTTCGTGAGCCAGGCACTCGCCGCCTGATGCGGCTCCGCGGCTGCGGGAATAAGCGTTAGTCCGCCGCACCGGCTACGACGAGCGGCTGGTCCCGGTCAGGTTCTCCCTGTCGACACGCAACACACGACGCAAGGAACCTCGCCATGACCCAGTTCACCGCCTATACCGTCGAGACCGCCCCCGAGGCCGCCCGCCCGATCTTTGAGGGCGTGAAGGGCGCGTTCGGCTTCGTGCCGAACCTGCAATCCTACATGGCGGAGAGCCCCGAGCTGCTGGCCGGCTACACGGCGATGTGGGAGCTGTTCTCCAAGACGACGTTGACCGCGCACGAGCAGCAGGTCGTGTATCTCACGGCGAACTTCGAGAACGAATGCCATTACTGCATGGCAGGCCACACGACGCTCGCCAAGATGCAGAAGATGGATCCGGCGGTGATCGAGGCGCTGCGCGCCGGCGGCTCGCTGCCCGATGCACGCCTCGAGGCGCTGCACCGCTTCGCGACGCTCGTCGTTCGCAACCGCGGATGGGTCGTCGAGCAGGACGTCGATGCGTTCCTGGCCGCCGGCTTCACGAAGCGCAATGTGCTCGAGGTGGTGCTCGGCGTCGCGACCAAGACCATGAGCAACTACACGAACCACATCGTGCACACGCCGCTCGACGCCTTCATGCAGGGCAACGAGTGGACCAAAGCCGCCGCCATAGCCGCTTGATCCGTCAGGGGTGCGCGATGGTTCGCGCACCTTCTTGACATGGATGGCATGCCCGCTTTTCCGATCGTGCGCTCCGAAGCGGACCAGCCGCTTCCGG
>CAXTVZ010000283.1:2572-4483 GCA_964247685.1 uncultured Acetobacteraceae bacterium | reverse complement strand
GGCGCGGGCTGCGGACAGCGCAAAGGGCGAGCGGAAGGCGGCCGTTCGCGGCGCGTGGGCGTCCGCGTAGCCCACCACGTCGAGCGCGCGGATGGTGGGGGCGAGCCCGCGGCCGAGCGCCGCCAGCCGTGCCGCACCCGGCACCGTCAGCGTGGCGCCCGACGCGAACAGGTCGGCATCCGCGATCACCAGCACGGGTGCGGCCGCGGTGCCACCGACGCCCACGCGGGCGGCGAGGCCGGCGCGGTCGACCAGGGTGCGGAGCCGGTCGGCGGCGCTGGGCTGACCTGCTGCCACGACCGGGACGGCCGCCACGCGGGCCGCGCGCGCGATCGCCGGCATATGGGCGGGCGGGGCGGCGAGCATCGCGCTCACGAGCCGGTCGGAGCGCGCCTCGCCCTCGAACGCGGCCAGCAGGAAGGCGAACGCGACGGCGGCGCAGGCGGCGACCGCCGCCACCCAGACGGGGATCCGCGCGCGGGACGCCGCCAGCGGAACGGTGGCACCCTGGGCGCGGGGGGCGAGGCGTCCGGGCGCCGGCCTCCTCGCCGCGAGCAGCGCGTGGAGCTCGGTGCGCACGCGGTCCAGCGTCGTCGCGGCGCGCGGCGAGTTGCGGAAGCGTCCCGCATAGCCGAGCGACAGGCAGAGATGGCCGAGTTCCAGCAGCTCCTCGTTCCCGGCGGGCTTCTCGCCGGCCTCGCGCAGGATCTCGAAGAAGCGGTCCTCGCCGATCCCGAAGGTCGCGAGCATCGGGCGCGCGGCCCAGGCACCCGCACTTCCCCAGGGCGTCGCGAGCACCGCGTCGTCCAGCGCCGCGCACAGCAGCGCGCGGGCGCGCCCGAGCCGCGCCGGCTCGATGCCGCCCGCGGCGGCCTCGCGCTCGAAGGATTGCAGCTCGGCCACCGTCCGCGAGCGGAGATCGCCGCCCGCCGGCGGCCGCGCCCGCCCGCCCAGGCGCGCGAGCAGCGACAGCAGGGGGCTCGCGGCGGCGAGCAGCGGGCCGGCGCCGAGCCCGAGATCCTCGGTGCCGGTCGCCGGTGCCACGTTGGGCCCCGACGCGTCCGGAGGCGGGGCGGCGCGCGGGCGGCCGCCGGGGGCGGGACGGATGATCGTGCGGTCGTCGTCGCGAGGGTCGGTCACGTCCGGCCCGGCCCGTCCGCCGCGCGCAGCTCGGCCAGGCTGCGGTGATAGGCCTCGGCGAAGGAGGCTCCCCAGACGCTGTCGAACCGGTCGGCCAGCGCCTCGTCGAGGCGCGCGAAGGTCGCGACGTAGCTGTCCCAGTTCGCCGCCTTGCGCGAGAACGGGACGGCGCGCGCGAGCGCGCCCCCATGGATCGCGACCCGGTCGGGGCTCAGCGTCGCCACCAAGGCGCGGGCGGCCGCCTGCATCGCCACCACGGTGGCGAGCTCGTGGTGGCTGAGGTCGCGCGCCGCCTCGGCCACCGCCTGGCGGCCCGGCATCGCGCGCGGATCGGCATCCGCGAGCAGGTCGGCCACCGCTTCATCGTCGCTCGCGGCGAAGCGGATCGGGTTGTTGCCCCGCGCCCGCAGCATGGTCTGCTCGATGCGGAACTCGTCCTTGATCGCGGCCCGCGCGGCGGTGGCCGTCCGCAGGCCGGACACCATCGCGCGGAACATGGCGCCGGCCGCCGCCATCAGGCGCGCGGGGTCAGCCACGGGCAGACCTGCCATGCCCGCGCCGGCCAGAAAGGCGTCCAGCAGGGCGCGGCCGTCCGGGGCGAGCGCGGCGACGGGACGCGGCGGCCGCGGGGGCGACGTCATGTCGGCCTCGGCTGCGGTGGCCGGCGTCTCGCGCGGCGGCATTTCGCGCGGCGGCGGCGGCGGCGGGGCGCCCGGCTGGATCGACACGACGAATTCGTAGGGGCCGAGGCGCAGACGGTCACCCGTCGCC
>CAXTVZ010000283.1:0-2472 GCA_964247685.1 uncultured Acetobacteraceae bacterium | reverse complement strand
CTGGATCGACACGACGAATTCGTAGGGGCCGAGGCGCAGACGGTCACCCGTCGCCAGCACCGCGCGGCGGGCGCCGAGCGGTGTCGCGTCGGCGTTCAGGAACGTGCCGTTCGCGCTCTGGTCGGCGACCTCCCAAGCGTCGCCGGCGCGCGCGAGCACGCAGTGGCGCTTGGACAGCTTGCGGTCGGTGTCGGCAAGCACCCAATCATTGTCCGAGCCGCGGCCGATCGTGAATGGCGCCTGCGCGATCGTGCGCCGCTCGGGACTGGCGCCTGCCGGACAGCGCAGCGCCACCAGTGTCAGCTGGGCCGACATGCGTCGCATCGCTGCACGAGCCATGTGACGCCACAGCGCATCGACGCGCATCCCCCCGGATAACCCGCCGGATTGTAGAGAACGACGGTCGGGCAAACGCAAGACCCGAGTGCTTGACGCGAATGAGCGCGGAACCATAGGTTCGGGCGCCGCGCGGCGGCGTTTCGTGGAGCGAACGAACGCGCGGGGCTCGCGCGGCAACCAAGCGCGGAATGCGGAACGGAACCGGCAGATGGCTTCACGGCCGTTTGCCTCATGTTGGGGGCGCACCGATGTCGCGACCGGCGCGCGCCCAGATCCGAATCGCTCCGTTCCGGCCGCCGATGTGACATGCCGATGAGCAGCGGCGACACGTCGGAACGCCTGGGCAAGTACGAGCTGCGTGCGCTGCTCGGCCAGGGTGCGATGGGCACCGTGCACGATGCCTGGGATCCGGTGATCGCGCGCCGCGTCGCGATCAAGACGGTGGCGCTGCCGAAGCCCGACGACATTGAAGGCCAGGAAGCACTCGTCCGCTTCAAGCGCGAGGCTCAGGCGGCGGGCGGGTTGACGCACCCGAACCTGGTGGGCGTGTATGATTACGGCGAGACCGAGACGGTCGCCTACATCGTCATGGAGTTCGTAGACGGCCGCACGCTCAAGCACGTGCTCGACGCGGGCGAGCGGTTCGCGGCGACGGACGCGGCGCGCGTGGTCGGCGAGGTGCTCGACGGGCTCGCCTACAGCCACTCGCTCGGCGTGGTGCATCGCGACATCAAACCCGCGAACGTGATGCTGACCGCTTCGGGCCGGGTGAAGATCGCCGATTTCGGCATCGCGCGGATCGAGAGCTCGAGCCTGACCCAGGCCGGCACGATCATGGGCACGCCGGCCTACATGTCGCCCGAGCAGTTCATGGGCCAGGTGGTCGACCGCCGCACCGACATCTATTCGACCGGCGTGCTGCTCTACCAGCTGCTGACCGGCGAGCGTCCGTTCGAGGGCAGCCTCACCGCGATCATGCACAAGGCGCTGAACACCACGCCGCCACGACCGTCGGAGATCGCGGTCACGTCGCCGCCGGCGCTCGACGCGGTGGTGACGCGCGCGATGGCGCGGCGGCCGGAGGATCGTTACGACACCGCTGAGGCGTTCGCCGCGGACCTGCAGGCGGCACTGCAGCGTCGCACGGGGCCGTCGACGGTGCGCGCGCCGGGCGGGGACGAGGATGCCACCGTGATCGGCATCGCGGCCGCGGCCGCGCTGCCGCCCCTGCCCGCACCCGCGACGCCGCGCCAGGCGCCTGCGGTCACGGCGGGCCGCCGCCGCGTGCTGCCGGTGGCGCTTGCGGGGGGTGCCGCGCTGGTGGTGATCGCGGCCGGCGGGATTTACTTCGCAGGGCCGCACCGCACGCCGCCCGCACCCCAGCCGCCGACGCCGCCGGCGACGCGCACGCCGAGCGCCGCGCCGGCGCCATCGCCACTCTCCCCCGCGATCGAGGCGGCGCGCCTGCGCGACGCGATCTCGCCGATCGGTTGCGCCGCCGTCTCGGTCGAGACCACGCAGGCCGGGTCACTGGTGTTGCACGGTGCGGTGGGCGCCGGCGACGCCTCGGCGCGGCTTGCGGCCGCGATCGGCACCTCGCGCGTGGCGGTCGACCGCACCGACCTGCAGGTGAGCGATCCGGAATACTGCCCGATCCTCGCGGCGCTGGCCGCGAACGGCATCGCGGGCGCGCCTGTCCTGCGCGAAACCGACGGCGCGCGCGTGCTGCGCAACAACCAGAAGCTGCTGCTGTCGGCGACGATGCCGGCGAGCGGCGGTTACCTGACGGTGGTCTATGTCGCGCATGACGGCTCGGCGACGCTGCTGGTGCCCGGCGGCGGCTACGCGCCGCGGTTCCACCAGGCCGGCGAGATCGTGCAACTCGGCGAGGCGGGCCCGGGGCGCGCCGCCTGGCAGGTCGGACCGCCGTTCGGTGCGGACATGATCGTGGCGATCGCCTCGAACGGGGTCATGTTCGAGCATGGGTTGCCGGCAGGGGCTACGACGATCGGCGGGCTGGCGTCGGCAATGACCGCGGCGCACGCGGCCGCCTCGGTGCTGATGCTGACGACCACGGAGTAGAAGGCCAGGGGCTCTGCCCCTGGACCCCGTTAAGGGCGGAGCCCTTAAAAC
>CAXTVZ010000282.1:0-4504 GCA_964247685.1 uncultured Acetobacteraceae bacterium | reverse complement strand
CCGGCCCGGCGGCTCGCGATCCTGCGCGACAGCCGGATCGGGGCGCATGGCGCGCTCGCATTGCTGCTCGCGACCGTGCTCCGGATCGCGGCACTCGCATCGATGTCGCGCCCGCACGCGACGGAAGCGTTCATTGCGGCCTCGGCCTTCTCGCGCGGGCTGATCCTGCCGGTAATGCTGGTGACGCGCCCGGCGCGGGCCGACGGGCTTGCCGCCCCGCTCGCCCAGGCGAAACCCGGGCAGATGCTGGCAGGTCTGGCGCTCGCTCTCGCGCTGTTCCTCGTGTTCGCGCCGCATGGCGGACGCGGGCTCGCGATCGTCTGCGGCCTCCTGGCGTCGGTGCTGATGGGCCGGATCGCGGCCGTCCGGTTCGGCGGCTACACCGGCGATCTGCTCGGCGCCGCGGCACTGCTCGGCGAAACCGTGGTGCTGGCCTGCCTGGCGCGCTGATCTGCCGCAAGGAAATCTTCATCGTTTCGCGTCAGTATCGCCTGAAGCAGTCCGATGAACTGCAAACGCTCTGCTCTGACTGATCGGTCTCTATTTGCGTCTCAGGCACTCGCCTGAGACGCAGTTTTCCGCAAGCGCTGCGGGTCTTCGTCAACAGCAATCCTGGATGGGCCGGCATGCAGGCTGCGAACCGCCACACCGCGAACAATCTCGACCTGATGCGACTCTGTTTCGCAGCCCTGGTTCTCCTGTCCCACTCATTCGAGCTGGTCGACGGCAACCGGAGCCGCGAGCCGCTCACCTCGCTCTTCCACACGGTCTCGTTCGCCGAGCTCGGGGTGGATTGCTTCTTCATCCTCAGCGGCTTCCTGATCACCGCGAGCTGGCAGAAGGATCCGCGCTGGCGATCGTTCCTGTGGAAGCGCGTCACCCGGATCGTTCCGGGCTTTGTCGTGGCCTACGTCATCTCCGTGCTGGTGCTCGGCGCGATCGGTTCGAGCAGTGCCGCCGATTTCTTTCACCATCTCGACGGGAAGCGATTGGTCAAGGAGCTGCTCAAGCTCTGCGCGCCCGTGACACCGCCCGTGTTCGTGGGTCACCCCTACCCGACCGTGAACAACGCGATGTGGACGATCCACTACGAGTTCGCCTGCTATCTCCTGACGCTCGGGCTGGGCCTCGTAGGGGTCCTCGCCAGATCGCGCATCGTGCTGGCACTCTGGGCTGCGTCGCTCGCTCTTCTGCTGGCGTATACGCTGCACCCGTTCGCGCCTGGCGAGCTTGCCGAGTTCGACATGGGGTCGGTGCTGCGGTTCCTCGCGATGTTCCTGGCAGGCGCCGCCATGTTCAGGACGGGCTTTCATCGGCGCCGCTCGCCCTGGCTCATCGCGTTCGCTGCCGTGGCACTCGTCGCAGGCCTGACGCACCACCTGACCGCCGAGCCGGCCATCGCGATCGCCGGCTCGTACCTGCTGTTCGTGATCGGTTTCACGCCGCTCCGCCATCCCGAGGCGCGCGCGCTGCCCGACATGTCCTACGGACTCTATCTCTATGGCTGGCCGACGCAGAAGCTGGTGGTGGCGGCCCTCGTCGCCCCAACGCCGCTCGCGGTGTTCGGCCTGTCCCTGGTCGGCGCGCTGGCCGCGGGCGCCGCGAGCTGGTTCCTCGTCGAGAAACCGGCCATGTCGTTCCGCCGCACCCGCCGGTCTCCGGCTGCCGCCGTGCTTTCCGTGCCGCAGCCGGTGGTCAGCGAAGGCTAGATCGCGTCACGCGCGCCGGACGCGTCTGACCTCGCCATAGAGCAGACGCGGTGCGAGCAGCCGGATGGGCCGCCGCTCGAGAAGCGCCTGCAGCACCGCCAGCGGCCCGCCATGCGCGACCACGACGTGATGTCCGGGACGCCGCGCGAGCGCGTGTGCGAAGAGGCGACACCGCGCGATCAGCGCGGCCGCACTTTCGGAGCCTGGTCCGCTCCGGCCGAGCGGCGCGCGCGCCCAGGCCGCGATCCGGTCACGGTCGATCCCGTCCCAGGCCCGGCCCTCCCAGGCGCCGAAATCGAGCTCCTGCAGGCGGTGGTCGATGCGCGGCCGGCGGCGGTGGCGGCGCGCGAGTGCGCCTGCGAGCACGCGACAGCGCGTGGACGGACTCGACCAGACGGTGCCGGCCGGAAGATGCGGGATCGATTGCGGCAGGTCGGCCGCGATGTCGAGGCGGCCGTAGCAGATGCCGGCCGCGTCCCGGGGTGGCCCGTGGCGGACGAGGAAGATCATCCCCTGCCCGCTTTCAACGACGCGATGCAGGAACCCAGGTGACGTCCGTGCGGCCGTCGTCGTTCAGGTGTCGAGCCACGACGAACAGCAGGTCGGACAATCGGTTGACGTAGCGGCAAGCCAGCGGATCGACGCCGTCGCCCTTGGCATGCAGCGTCCACAATCGCCGCTCGGCGCGGCGCGCGATCGTGCGTGCCCGGTGCGCCTCGGCGGCGGCGGGCGAGCCGCCCGGCAGCACGAAGCTCGTGAGCGGTGCGAGCCGTGCCACCAACGCCTCGGTGCCCGCCTCCAGCCGCGACAGCGCGTCCGAGGCCAGGTGCGAGGCCGCACCCGGGCGGCAGATCCCGGCGCCGAGATCGAACAGGTCGTTCTGGATCCGCTCCAGGAACGCCGCGAGCGGCGCGTCGCCGACGAGCGCGCGGAGTGCGCCGAGCGACGCGTTGGCCTCGTCGACCGCGCCCATGGCCTCGATCCGCACGTCGTCCTTGGCCACCCGGCTGCCATCGGCGAGCGCGGTCATGCCCGCGTCGCCCCCGCGCGTGACGACGCGGTCGATGCGGACCGGCCCCTCCCCGCTGCTCATGGGGTCACGGTCTGCAGGCACTCGAAGCCTTCGAATTGCGGATGGCCGAGATAGAGCGGCTTGGCGCCGCCCGCCCGCGCATGGGCCGCGCGGAACGCCTCGGAGTTCGTCCAGTCCTCGAAGGCGGTGCGGTCGCGCCAGATCGTGTGCGAGGCGTAGAGCGTGTGGTCCTCGGCCTTGGGCCCGCGCAGGAGGTGGAACTCCACGAAGCCGGGCACGGTGCCCAGGTGCGTGTCGCGGCCGAGCCAGACCTGCTCGAAATCCTCCTCCGAGCCGGTGGCCACACGGAAGCGGTTCATGGCGATGAACATGGGAGGTCCTGCTCCTAGCTGAGCTTGTGCGACACGCGGGCCTGCTCGCGCAGAACGTCGATATAGTGGCGCATCAGCTCGTCGCGACCCGCCTTGCCGGTCGCCCAGAAATGGATGAGCCCGGTGCACGGGCCCGCCGTCTCGGAATCGTGCGGCGCGCCGTAGCGGACGAAGCGGCTGATGGCAGCGGTGTCGACATGGGCGTGGACGAAGGAGACGTAGTTCGCGACCTCCTGGTCGACCCATTCCAACGACGCGCGGCCCTCTTGCTTGAGCAGGTTCTCGATGATGCGCCGGATCAGCCGCAGCGTGGTCTCGTGGGCGCGCAGGTTGGGGATGCCGAGCGTGCCGGCGTTGAACCCGCGCGCGAACCGGGCCTCGCGGCCGTCGCGCTGCAGCAGCGTGCCGCCCACTGGCGGCCAGGAGCGCAGCGGGCCCACATCCTCGAGCGGGGCGGTGAGCATGTCGGCCACCGCCATGGCAATCAGCATCGGCCGGAGATGGGCGTTGATGACGATGTCGGGGTCGAGGAAGCAGAGCGGCTGGAACCCCCAGGCGGGCCCGTGCTCGAGGATGCAGTATTTGGACGCGACGTACCCTGGAAAGTCGGCGGGAGCGAGCGCCTGCACGCTGGTCCGTTCGGCCGGCAGCGCGGGCACCGCCTCGCGCAGCTGCTCGAGCGTGAGATCGGTCAGCACGTGGACGTGGCCGGTGTAGCGGCCGAACTCGTGCAGCGAGGCGAGGCTCAGGAAGAGCTGGCTGTGCACCGACGGCGCACCGTAGGCCGCGTAGAAGATCATGGGCTTGAACAGCACGACCTCCTGATGCCGCCAGCCTTCCGCCAGCACGTGGAAGCGGAACGGGAAGTCCGCGCCGAGCAGCGGCAGGTTGCGGGCGAGCGGGACGGTGAGCTCGCCGAGCTTAAGGGCGTGATCGGGGGCGAGCGTGATCTGCCAGGGATGGATGAGCGCGCGGCTCGAGCGGAGGATCCAGTCGTTCGAGAACAAGGTGACGAGCTGGCCCATCTCCGCGTCCGCGATCGGCAGCAGGCGCTCCCAGGCGAGCGGTTCGGTCTCGACCCAGATGACGCTGCCGCCGGTCGCACCCGCGGACAGGAAAGCGCCGTCGCGCTCGAGGGTGACCAGGCCGCGTTCGGCATCGACATGGAGCGTCACGTCGCCGAGCGTCTCGCTTTGGGCCGTGACCGGGCTCGGCGGGGTGTTGACGACGAACTGGCTGAAACCCTGCCGCAGGGTGGCGATGTCCGCCTCGACGCTCACGAGGGCGTCGACATGGGGGACGCTGCGGAGCTCGCGGTGCGCCATCTCGCCGGCTGCGTCTCCGCGGGTCAGCAGCGTGCCGTGGGTCGTCATGAAGAAGATGCGGCTCAT
>CAXTVZ010000281.1:0-4508 GCA_964247685.1 uncultured Acetobacteraceae bacterium | reverse complement strand
CCGTGAGTGATGGCGCCATCACGGTCGCGCACGCGGCATTCGGCACGTCGGTCACCGTCCCTCGCCGCCATCTGCACCGCACAGCACCCGCGCGTGGTGCTGCGACGACGCTCGGACTGCGACCGGAGCATCTTGAGATCGCGGACGCCGGCGTGGCGCTCATGGTCGACCTGCTCGAGAGCCTGGGCGGCAGCACGCTCGTGCACGGACGCACAACGGACGGCGAGACGGTCGTCTTGCAGGTGCCCGGACGGCCTGGCCTCCGACAGGGCGAACGCTTCACGGCTGGATTCGCGCCCGATGCCGCCTATCTCTTCGAAACACAAGACCACGCGCTGTGACGCGCATCACGAGAGGCTGCGAGGAAAGATCATGAAGACGCAGGCGCTGGTTCTGGAACGGCAGCACGAGCTCGCACTTCGCGACATCGATCTTCCCGACACGCTCGGCCCGGACGAGGTCCGGATCGCGATCCACACGGTCGGGATCTGCGGCAGCGACGTGCACTACTACACGCATGGTCGGATCGGACCGTTCGTGGTGAACGCCCCGATGGTGCTGGGGCACGAGGCGTCGGGTGTCGTGACCGAAATCGGGGCCAACGTGAAGGCGCTCCAGCCCGGCGATCGCGTCTGCATGGAGCCCGGGATTCCGGATCCCGCGTCACGCGCGGGGAAGCTCGGGATGTATAACGTCGATCCCGCGGTCGTCTTCTGGGCGACACCGCCCGTGCATGGCGTTCTGACGCGCTCCATCGTGCATCCCGCCGCCTTCACCTACAAGCTTCCCGACAAGGTCAGCTTCGCCGAAGCGGCGATGGTCGAGCCCTTCGCGGTCGGGCTGCATGCGGCGGTGAAGGCGCGCATCAAGCCCGGGGACCGGGCGGTCGTGATCGGAGCAGGCCCGATCGGCGTGATGGCAGCGCTCGCGGCGCTCGCCTCGGGCTGCGCCACGGTGACGATCGCCGACCTGGTCGACGAGAAGCTGGCGGTCGCTGCGACATATGACGGCATCAGCACCGTCAACGTTCGTACCGAAGACCTCGCCAGCCGCATCGCGGACGCGACGGATGGTTGGGGTGCGGAGATCGTCTTCGAGGCGAGCGGGGCTGCCAAGGCCTATGACGGCATCGAACGGCTGCTGGCACCCGGCGGATGCCTGGTGGTGATCGGCATGCCGACGGGTCCGGTGTCGATCGATATGTCCTCGATGGCAGCGAAAGAGATCCGGATCGAGACGATCTTTCGCTATGCCAACGTGTTCGATCGCGCGATCGGGCTGATCGCATCCGGCAAGGTTGATCTCAAGCCGCTGGTGAGCGGGACGTTTCCGTTCACCGACAGCGTGGCGGCCTTCGAACGCGCGGCCGAGGGACGCGCGACCGACGTCAAGCTGCAGATTTTGATGCCGGCCTCCTGACTAGCCCCGACCGAGCAGGTCGATCGCGATTGCAATACGGTCCGAGATGCACGCCGCGAATGTCGAGTTCCTTGCGGTCGCCGTTGATCGACCAGTCGACGCTGGTCTCCTTGCCGAACACCGAGAACTCGACGAAGCGGCCCAGCTCGCGGACCAGCGACAACCCTTGGACCACACCCGAAGGTGAGCCGGTCGCCTCGATCTAGACTTCGCAACCGTGGCCTCGCCTGTCGCATCGAATGCGGCGCGACATCGGCGTCATGGACCATCGATCGCGCCGCACCGACACAAGGGGAGAGAACAGATGACGCTTGTCGAGCGCTTTTCGCTGACCGGGAAGAAGGCTCTCATCACCGGTGCGTCGAAAGGAATCGGCCTCGATCTCTGCCGCGTGCTGAGCGAAGCGGGCGCGGACATCGTGGCGGTGGCGCGCGACGTGGCAGGGCTCGCCGAGGCGAAGTCGCATGTGGAGGCCAGGGGACAACGCTGCCTGACGATCGCGGCCGACCTCTCGCAGCCCGAGGAGCCGGAGCGCGCCGGCCATGAGGCGCTCGCGGCCTGGGGCACGATCGACGTCCTGGTGAACAACGCCGGCATCAGCATTCCGAAACTGCTGGTCGACCAGACGCTCGCCGAGTGGGACCTGATCCAGGCGGTCAACCTACGCGCGCCGTTCGCGCTGGCGCGGACACTGGCGCCCGCGATGATGGAGCAGCGCGCCGGCAAGATCGTCAACGTCAGTTCGCAGACCAGCGAGGTCGCGCTCGCCGAACATGGTGCCTATGCGGCCTCGAAGAACGGGCTGAACGGCCTGACCAAGGTCATGACGGTCGAGTGGGCGCCGTTCAACATTCAGGTGAACGCCGTTTGCCCGACCGTGACGATGACGCCGATGGGAACGCAGGTCTGGGGCGATCCGGCCAAGCTGGGGCCCATGGTCGCGAAGATCCCGGCCGGTCGCGTTGCCGAACCGATCGAGGTGGCCGACGTGGTGCTTTTCCTCTGCACCCAGGCCGCCGACATGGTGAATGGCCAGCTTCTGTTCGTCGATGGCGGGTTCACGGCCATCTGAGCCTTCAGGGTTGTCGGCCAGGGCTCGGAACGCTGGTGGAAGGCGCCGCGGATCTCTGTGGCGAGGACGTCGCGGGCGTTACCTGAAAGACGAAGGCCCGGGGCGTGACGCCGGAGGCGTGCTGCGCACGCGGCCCCTGACCCCGCCAGGACCGGCGATCCTGGACCTGCATGGTCGCAGGCAGGCCGAGCGACGGCCTTCCCTCCTGGCGGGTTTAAGGGGCAGAGCCCCTTTGCTTCTCGCGGGCAAGGACCCAAGTTCGGCGATCTGCAGAGATGGAGTCGCCGGATGCCGACCGTCGTGCTCGACGACGCACAGGTCGGACGCCTGACCGTCTTCGGCGAGCCGGACCGCGTGATCGCGGCGCACACCGAAGACGAGCTCCCGGCCGCCTTCGCCGCACTCGAAGAGGCCCGCGCCACCGGACGGCATCTCGCCGGCTATGCGTCCTACGAGCTCGGTTACCTGCTGGAGGATCGCCTTCGTGCGCGATGCCCGCCGACCCGACGACTGCCGCTCCTCTGGTTCGGGGTGTTCGATGCGCCGCCCACGATCCTGGAAGACGAGCGAGCAGCTTCCTTCTGGGCGCGGGACGATCGCGCCTATGCCGGACCGCTCGCCCCGACATGGAGCAAGGACGACTACGCCCGGCGCTTCAACCGGGTCCGCGAGCTGATCCGCGCAGGCGACATCTTCCAGGCCAATCTGACGTTCCAGGCGAGCTTCGCGTTTTTCGGAAGTCCGCAATCCCTCTACGCGGCCCTGCGTGCGCATGGCGGCGGCGCACGCGGCGCCTACGTGGATGACGGCGACCGGCAGATCCTGAGCTTTTCGCCTGAGCTGTTCGTCGCCGTAGAGGCGGACGGCACGGTTCGCGCCGAGCCGATGAAAGGCACGGCACCTCGCGGCGCCACGAGCGACGAGGATGATGCGCTCCGCGAAGCGCTCTCGGCGAGCGCCAAGGACCGCGCGGAAAACCTGATGATCGTCGACCTGATCCGCAACGATCTCGGGCGCATCGCAACCCTCGGCAGCGTGTCCGTGGACCCGTTGTTCGCCATCGAGACCTTGCCCACCGTGCACCAGATGGTTTCGCGCGTCTCGGCCGAGCTTATCGCGGATACGAATATGGAAACGTTCCTGCGGGCGTTGTTCCCGTGTGGATCGATCACCGGCGCGCCGAAAATCCGCGCGATGGAGATCATCTCCGATCTGGAAGCAGGGCCGCGCGGCGTCTATTGCGGCGCGATCGGTCATGTCGCGCCGGACGGCTCGGCCAGCTTCAACGTCGCCATCCGGACCATCACGATCGAGGGCGGCCACGGCGTTCTCGGGGTCGGGGGCGGCGTCACGATCGATTCCACTGCGGATGGCGAATGGGCGGAGTGCCTGCCAAGGCGCGCTATTTCGAGCGCGCGCGCCGGCCCGCGCGACTGATCGAGACGCTTCGCCATCAGGAAGGAGGCTTCGTGCGCCGGGCCCTCCATCTGCGACGCATGGAACGCAGCGCACGCACCTTCGGCATCGATTTCGACGGCGCGGCCGCGTGCCGCGCGCTCCATGACGCGGTGGATCGACGGACCGAGATGCTGCGCGTCCGGCTTGTGCTGGACGAGGACGGGCGGTTCACGGCAACAGCCGGGCCATGCGCGCCGTGGAATGGCAATGCCTGGTCCTTCACCGTGTCACCGCATCCGGTGTCCAGCCGCGACATGCTGCTTCGTCACAAGATCGACTGGCGCGATCTCTACGAGACCGAACTTGCTCGGGTCAGCCGGGATCTCGGCTGCGACGAAGTCGTCTTCCTCAACGAGCTCGGCCAGGTCTGCGAAGGATCGCGCACGAACGTCTTTCTCCGGTTCGGAGCCAGGCTTCTGACGCCTGCGCAATGCTGCGGTCTGCTGGATGGCTGCCTGCGCCGCGAGATGCTCGAGGTCGGTCGTGCTGAGGAGGCGGTGCTGCAGGCCGCCGATCTCGAGCGAGCGGACGAGGTGCTGTTCGGCAACTCGCTTCGTGG
>CAXTVZ010000280.1:0-4510 GCA_964247685.1 uncultured Acetobacteraceae bacterium | reverse complement strand
GCGCCATCGAGCGTGCCGAGCAGCGCGCCCACCTCGACCTCGTCCCCTTCGGCGGCCGCATGCGCGCCCAGCGTGCCGGCCTGCGGCGCGTTCACCTCGACCGACACCTTGTCGGTCTCCAATTCGACCACGGGCTCGTCCGCGCCGACCGTCTCGCCCGGCTTCTTGAGCCAGCGCGCGACGGTCGCCGTCGTGACGCTTTCGCCCAAAGAGGGCACCCTGATCTCGGCACTCATCGTTCCATCCTCAGTCCTGTGTGCGGCCGTTCAGCCGCGGTCGGTTCCCAAAGCCTGCGCCACCAGGGCGGCCTGCTCGGCCGCGTGCGCGCTCGCCAGACCCGTGGCGGGTGCAGCCGCGGGCAGGCGACCGGCATAGGTCACGCGCTCGTTCTCGAAGCCTGCGGCCGTCAGCGCCCGCTCGAGCAGACGATCCACGAAGTTCCAGCCGCCCGCGTTGCCCGGCTCCTCCTGGCACCAGATGAAGCGCGCGTTCTTGTAGCGCTCCAGGATGCGGGCCAGAATTTTGAGCGGGAACGGGTAGAACTGTTCGAGCCGGATGATCGCGACATCGTCGAGGCCCGCATCGCGACGCGCCTGCAGCAGGTCGTAATAGACTTTGCCCGAGCAGATCACGACGCGCCTGATCGCCTCGTCGGCGGCGAGTGCGTCGATCTCCGGGATCACCGTCTGGAAGATGCTGTCGCCGGTGAAATCGCTGAGCGGGCTCACCGCGAGCTTGTGACGCAGCAGCGATTTCGGCGTCATGATCACCAGCGGCTTTCGGTAGTTCCGCTTCAGCTGACGACGCAGCGCGTGGAAGTAGTTGGCCGGCGTGGTCAGGTTGCAGACCTGCATGTTCCGCTCGGCGCAAAGCTGCAGGTAGCGTTCGAGACGCGCCGAGGAATGTTCCGGCCCCTGCCCCTCGTAGCCGTGCGGCAGCAGCAGGGTCAGCCCCGACATGCGCAGCCATTTCGTTTCGCCACTCGCAAGGAACTGGTCGATGATGACCTGCGCGCCGTTGGCAAAGTCGCCGAACTGCGCTTCCCAAAGCACGAGAGTGTGCGGATCGGAGAGGGTATAGCCGTATTCGAAACCGAGCACGCCCACTTCGGACAGCAGCGAGTTGTAGAGCTCGATCCGCGCCTGCCCGCCTTGGTTCTCGGCACGGATGTTGTTGAGCGGGATGTACTCGTTTTGCGTGGACTGGTCGATGAACACTGCGTGGCGCTGGCTGAACGTGCCGCGCTGCACGTCCTCGCCCGACAGCCGCACGCGATGGCCGTCGAGCATCAGCGTGCCGAACGCCAGCGCCTCGCCCGTGGACCAGTCGATGCCCTCGCCCGTGTCGATCGCCGCCTGCTTGGCTTCGAGCTGGCGCGCGATCTTCGGGTTGAGGTCGAAATTCTCGGGCGCGCGACACAGGGCGGCACCCACCTCTCGCAGCTCGCCCAATGGCACCGCGGTCGCGTCGTTTTCCAGCTCGCCGTCGTCGGAGGCCTGCTTGATGCCGGTCCAGGACCCTTCGAGCCAATCCGCCTTGTTCGGCTTGTAGCTCTTCGCGGCGTCGGCGGATTCGGAAAGCTTCTGCGCGAAGCTGTCCCACATGGCGGCGGACTTCTCCGGCGTGATCACGCCCTCCTGCTCCAGCTTCGCCGAGTACAGCGTGCGCGTGGTGCGCTGCGAGCGGATCTGCCGGTACATGGTCGGCTGCGTGAAGGCCGGCTCGTCGCCTTCGTTATGGCCGTGGCGGCGGTAGCAGACCAGGTCGAGCACCACGTCGGACTTGAACTCGCGCCGATAGGCCGACGCGAGCTCGGCAGCGTAGATCACCGCCTCGATCTCGTCCCCGTTCACGTGCAGGATCGGCGCCTGCACGGTTTTCGCGACATCGGTGCAGTACAGTCCCGAATAGGCGTGCGCCGGGATCGTGGTGAAGCCGATCTGGTTGTTCACCACCAGATGCAGCGTGCCGCCGGTGCGGTAGCCGATCAGCTGGCTCATCGCTAGCGTCTCATACACCAGGCCTTGGCCCGCGAACGCCGCATCGCCGTGCATCAGGATGCCCATGCTCGAGCGCCGCTCGACCGTGTCGCCGATCGCGTCCTGGGAGGCGCGCACCTTGCCGATCACCACCGGATCGACCGCTTCCAGATGCGACGGGTTCGGCAGCAGCGAGACATGCACGCGCTTGCCGTTCACCTCGATGTCGGTGGACGTGCCGAGATGATATTTCACGTCGCCCGAGCCACCCACGTCCTCGGGCTTGAAGCTGCCGCCCACGAACTCGCTGAACAGCGCGGTGAACGGCTTGCGCACGATGTTGACCAGCGTGTTCAGCCGGCCGCGATGGGGCATGCCGATCACCACGCCGTTCACGCCCCCACGCGCGGCTTCGGCGATGATCGCGTGCAGAGCGGGGATCGTCGCCTCGCCGCCCTCGAGCCCGAACCGCTTGGTGCCGACGAAGCGCTTCTGACAGAACGCCTCGAAGCCCTCCGCCTCGGTCAGGTGCTGCAGGAAGCCGATCCGATCCTCGGCCGTGTAGGCCCGCGTCCAGGGCGCGCCTTCGATCCGGTCCTGCAGCCAGGCCTTGCAGGCGGGGTCCTGCAGATGGGTGTATTCGACGCCGATCGCGCCGCAATAGCTCTCGCGCAGCTTGCCCACGAGCTCGCGCACGGGCACCTCCTCGCGGCCGGCGAGCAGCGTGCGCGCGCCCACGCCCACGCGCACGGTCGCGTCGAGCTTGGCGTCCGTGTCGAAGCCGTAGGTCGCGGGGTCGAGATCCGGGTGGTAGCGCGGCTTCTGCAGCCCCAGCGGGTCGAGCTTGGCCTGCAGATGCCCGCGCACGCGGAAGGAGTGCACCATCTGCATGGCCCGCAGCGAGCCGTCGATCTGGGCAGCGAGTGCCGCAGGGTCGACCGGTGCCGCGGCCGCGGGCCTGGCGGCCGGCGCCGTGCCCTTGGCGGCGGCCGGCCTGGGGGCGAGGCTCTCCTCGTCCTGCAGGCCGAACCTGCTGGGCGACCAGTTGGCACCCGCTGCATCCGCCAGCACCTCGCGGGCCTCGTCGTCCAGCGCCGCGAACAGGCTCGCGAAGCTCGGATCGACGCTGCCCGGATCGGCCGCCCAGCGCGCGTAGGCATCCGCCAGGAACGACGCGTTCGCCCCGTTGAAGGCACTCGCGAGGATGTCGATTCCAGCCATGTTCTCTGCCCCTTCGATCCCGCCCGCCCTGCCGTCTTCAGGGACGAATGTGGCGAAAGCTCGCCTGCGAGACGCAAGATACGCCCGGACGTGAGTTTTGCATGGTGCGCGCCAAGATGGGACACGCCAACCGGGTCGCGCCTCCGGGTGCTGGCGGCCCGCCCTCACATATGGTCAGACACCCAGCGCCTTGAAATCCTCGAGAAGCTTCTTCACCGCTCCGCAGGACGCTTCGAACGCCGATTTCTCGGCCGCGGTGAACTCGACCTCGACGATCCGCTCGACACCGCCAGCCCCGATCACCACCGGCACGCCGACATAGAAACCGGTCTGTCCGTATTCGCCGTTCAGCATCACCGCGCAGGGCAGCACCCGGCGCTTGTCCTTGAGGTAGCTTTCGGCCATCGCGATGGCGGAGGCCGCGGGCGCGTAGAAGGCGCTGCCCTTCTCCAGCAGCTTGACGATCTCGCCGCCGCCATTGGCCGTGCGGTGCACGATCGCGTCGATCCGCTCCTGCGTGGTCCAGCCCATGGTAATCAGGTCCGGCACCGGGATGCCGGCCACCGTGGAGTAGCGGGTCAGCGGCACCATCGTGTCGCCATGGCCGCCGAGCACGAAGGCGGTCACGTCCTCGACCGACACGCGGAACTCCTCGGCCAGGAAGTGGCGGAAGCGCGAGCTGTCCAGCACGCCTGCCATGCCCACCACCTTGTTCGCCGGCAGCCCGGAGCGCTGCTGCATCACCCACACCATCACGTCGAGCGGGTTGGTGATGACGATCACGAACGCGTCCGGGGCGTGGGCCTTGATGCCGGCGGCCACGCTGCCGATCACCTCGGCGTTCTTGGCGAGCAGGTCGTCGCGCGACATCCCCGGCAGGCGGGGGAAGCCCGCGGTCACGATCACGACGTCCGCGCCGGCGATCGCGGCGTAGTCGCCGGTGCCGGCCATGGTGCTGTCGAACCCGTCGACCGGCGCGGATTGCATGATGTCGAGCGCCTTGCCGGCGGCGACACCGGGGAAGACGTCGAACATGACGACGTCGCCGAGCTCTTTCAGCCCGATCAGGTGCGCCAGCGTGCCGCCGATGTTGCCCGCGCCGACGAGTGCGATCTTGTTCCGTGCCATGAGGTCCCCGAATCCGTCCGGGTCGCCACCTCTGAAACTCCGCGGCACACCCGGCGGCCCGCAGAGCGGTGGAGCGGTAATCCCTTTCCGCAGGCTCGACAAGGCGCGGTGGGGGCTGGAAACGCTGAAGAGCTGGGGCTTTGCCCCAGACCCCACCAGGATCGTGTCGATCCTGGACCTCC
>CAXTVZ010000279.1:0-4519 GCA_964247685.1 uncultured Acetobacteraceae bacterium | reverse complement strand
CGCCCTTAACGGGGTCCAGGGGCAGCGCCCCTGGCCTTCTTCACCCAATCAAGCGGCAATCGGCGTCGAGACAATCCGATAGCGGAACCCCTCGGGATCCACACAAGGCGCCTCCCCGTCGGTCGTGAACGCGCACGGATACATCAGGAACGGAAAATCCGGCCGCTGGCCGCTCCCACCCGGAAGGGCGATGTCGGTCGCACTGTTGTAGCCGGCCCAGTTCATCTCCCAGTGGCCGAACAGCGCCGCCCTGACCCGCTCCACATGTGCGTCGGAGGTGGGCAGGCCCTCCTCGAGCACGACCTTGCGGACATCCGCCGGATCGACGGGGAACCAGCCGACCGTCGGCAGGAAGACCTCCGCCCGACAATGCTGCGCCTTGGACACGTCGGACGTCTTCGGACCGAACGAGGCGGACAGCGTCGCCGGGCCCAGCCGGATCCCATAGACGTCGCGCGCGGGATATCCCGCCGCCCGCGCGAGCGCCACGAAGAGACCGTTGATGTCGGCGCATTTGCCGCCGAACTGGCCGCGCTCCAGCATCGCCTTGACGTCGCCGGTGCCGCAGCCCGCAACCGCCGGGTCACGGTGGGTCCGGTCGACGACCCAGTCGTAGATCGCGCGCACCCGGTCGACGTCGCTCGATCTCCCCGCCACGATCGCCATCGCGGTCGCGCGCACGATCCCGTCCGTGGGCGCCGACGGCGTGGGCGCGGTCCAGAGTCGTCGCTCGTCCTCGTCCAGCCGTGCGGGCTCGGATCCGCGCGGCCCCCTGACCGAAACGTGCTGGACGAGCTCGACCCGGCGCCCCGGCTCGTCGCCCGCCCAGGTGGTCCGAAGGATGGGCGCACGGTAGCGATCGTCGTGCACGACGAGGCTATGCCCGTCGCCACGCCACGACGTGGAGCCGACCGTCTGGTACTCCCCGGCGGTCTGCAGCAGCGGCAGCCAGAGTGTCGCCGGTCCGCGTAGCGGGTGGAGCTCGATCTGCGTGCGGACTTCGAACGATGTCCAGCCCGGTCGCGTCGTGCCTGCGCGCGCGGCGGGATCCGCCAACGCGGGCCACCGGCCGAGCGTCGCCGCACCGGCTGCTGCGGTCAGGCTGAGCATGGTCCTGCGTTTCATGATTCTCCGGCGCGACGTTGTGGGTGCTGGACGATCTACAGCGAGGATGGCGGCGCTGTCGCCTGGCCGGCCCCGGCCAGCGCCCGGAACGCGACGAGGCTTGCCGCGGCGCCGCGCCAAAGTGAAGCCGCTTCGAGCGTCGCGCGGCCCACGCCCGAGCGCCGGAAGCGGAGGCTGTCGGCGCCGAACACGACCGCGAGCGGTGCGGCGGCGGGCGCGATCCGGGGTCGGGCGCGAACGTCGGCGGCACGCTGAACGTTGCCAAGCCGTCGGGCGACACCGGTCTCGCCGTTCGGGACGGAGCTGTCAGCGCCCCGGCTGGCGGAGGCGGGCGAGCACCTCGCCGGCCGCGTCCGCAAGACGGATACGCGACTGGGCCAGCGTGTCGCGGTCGCGGATGGTGACAGTGCGGTCGACCAGGGTCTGGCTGTCGACCGTGATGCAGAACGGCGTGCCGATCTCGTCCTGGCGGCGATACCGTCGCCCCACTGCGTCCTTCTCGTCGTAATCGCACACTACGTGGCGGCGGAGCTCGCCGTAGAGCTCGCGGGCGAGCTCGGGCATGCCGTCCTTCTTCACCAGCGGCAAGACCGCGGCCTTCACGGGAGCCAGGCGCCGGTCGAGCCGGAGCACGGTGCGCGCCTGCGGGCGGCCCTGGTCGTCGGGGGCGTTGTCGACCTGGTAGGCCTCGCACAGGAAGGCGAGCGTCGCGCGGTCGGCTCCGGCGGAGGGCTCGATCACGTGCGGGACGAAGGTCTGCCCCGTGAGGTCGTCGCGATAGGACAAATTCTTGCCCGAGCCGGGATGGCGCGGCTTGCCGTCCTCGCCGCGCTCCACCACCAGCGGCCGCGAGTTCGGGTCGAGCTTGCCCTCCATGTGCGAGCGCAGGTCGAAATCGCCGCGATGGGCGACACCCTCGAGCTCGCCGAACTCGCCCGGCGGCAGGAACGGGAAGGCGTATTCGATGTCGCTGGTGCCGGTGGAGTAGTGGCTCAGCTCGTCCGCGTGGTGCTCGCGCAGGCGCAGGCGTTCCTCGGGAAGGCCGAGGCCGCAATACCAGTTGTAGCGACGGTCGCGCCAGTAGCGGTACCACTCCGGCGAGCTCTCGGGCGTGCAGAAGAATTCGCATTCCATCTGCTCGAACTCGCGCGAACGGAAGGTGAAGTTGCGCGGCGTGATCTCGTTGCGGAAACTCTTGCCCACCTGCGCGATGCCGATCGGCAGGCGGGCGCGGGTGGTGTCCATCACGTTGCGGAAATTGACGAAGATGCCCTGCGCGGTCTCGGGGCGGAGAAAGGCGCGGCTGTCCTCGGAGGCCGCCGCACCGATCCCGGTCTCGAGCATCAGGTTGAAGTCGCGCGGCGCGGTCAGCGTGCCGGGGGCGCTCGCACCCGGCGCCAGCACCTCGCTCGTGTCGGCAAGGGAGGAGACGTCCACGAACTCGCCGTCCCATTCGAGCTGGTCGGCGTAGGAGCGGCGCAGCTTGAAGAAGCCGAGTGCCGCCTCCAGCACGAGCTCCTGCTCCTCCTCGGGCTCGGCGATCACGGCGGCGAACACCCGCCGGCCGCGATGGCCCACCCAGCGGCCGCGCATGTGGTCGAAACGGTAGCGGCGCTTGGTCTCGCGGCAATCGACCATGACGTCGTGAAACAGGTCGTAATGTCCCGAGGCGCGCCAGACCTGCGGGTGCATGATGACCGTGCTGTCGATGCCCACCATCTCGAACGTCCCGGGCGCGCCGGGCGGGGCCAGGAGGCGGTTGTGGTGCGCCACCATGTCGTCCCACCAGGCGGCGCGGACGTTGCGCTTCAGCTCGGTTCCCAGCGGGCCGTAATCCCAGAACCCGTTCAGCCCGCCATAAATCTCGCTCGACGGAAAGACGAAGCCGCGACGCTTGGCGAGCGAGACGATGTCCTTCATGGACTTGGGTTCAGGCATGGTCCGTCCGGTCAGGAAAGCAGGATCAGGCGGAGCGCGCTTCGGCCAGGCGCCAGCTCGGCTCGCCGGGATAGGAGCGCTCGAACACCCAGGTGTCGGCGAGTTCGGTCACGGCGTCGGTGCCGGTGAGCGGCTCCTTGTCGGCTCCCACCAGCACGCTCACCTGGTCCGAGACGAAGCGACACTCGATCGCCGCCCGCCTGGCCGTGCCGCCCTCGGTGAGCTCGACACTCTCGATCGTCGCGTTGTGGATCGCGCGAATGTCGGAACGCTGGGTCTGGCCGGCCGCCTCGCGCGCGGTGATGGCGGCCTCGAACGAGCCGAACGCCTCGACCGTCAGCAGCGAGCGCAGCGCCTGGCGATCACCGGCCGCGAACGCGACCACGATGCGGCGGAACGCGCCCTCGGCCCCGCGCAGGAAGGCGGCCGCGTCGAAGCTGCGGTCGAGCTCGCGCAGGCGCGCCAGCTTCTCGCCGAGCGGGCTCGCCGGATCCGGCAGCGGGCGCGTGGGAGCGGCAGGCTCCTCGGGACGCGCGTCCAGCTTGGGGACAGCCGGCCGTGGACGAACGGCGCCGATGGGCATCGACGGGCGCTCCGCCCCCGTCCGCTTGCCCAGCACGCTGCGCAGCCTGAGGATCAGGAAGGCTGCGATCATGCCGAACAGGATGAGGTCGACCGGAATGCCGGCCGTACTGAAGTTCATCACGTCTCCGAACGGGGTTCGCCCGATGTCTGGCTGCTTCACGACATAGGGGTGCGATCGCCCGGAGGCAAACCGTCCGGCGCCCGTATCTGCGGTTCAGGGCGCAATCCAGCGCCAGATCCCGGCCGGCCACCCCGCCAGCGGGATATGCGCCCAGGTCGCCAGCAGCCAGAGCACGAGGCCGCCGCCCAGCGGCACGACTCCGAAGCCTGCGAACCGGGCGCGCCCGGCCGCGATCGCGCCGAACGGGACGAAGCTCGTGCGCGCCTGCCAGGCGGCGGAGCCCGCGGGGTCGCGCGCCGCGCGCTTTCGATCCTGCAGGCGAGCGCCCACCAGCGACAGGATCGTCATCGCGACCGCCACTACGATGTTCTTGGCCACCGGATAGACCAGCACGTGGCAGGCGCCCCAGATCGCGAACGACCACAGCATCGGATGGCGCGTGACCGCGAAGACGCCGCGCGCCTCGTCGGGGATCGGCGCTGCCGGCCCTGGCCGCACCGGATTTCCCACCAGCGAGCCCGCGAGCAGAACCGCGGCACCCAGCATCAGGACGGTGGCGATCGCCCAGAGCGTGTCGCCCACGGGCCAGAGCGGGGCCGTGGTCGGGGCGGTCTGGTAGGCCCAGGCGATGCAGCCCAGCAGCACGGCTGCGACGACAGAGTAGAGGCCGGTGAATGCGCCCTCCCCGATCGCGGCCACGAGCGGGCGCCGGCAGGGATGCGAGAGCGCGAAATGCGAGCCCACGAAGGC
>CAXTVZ010000278.1:0-4565 GCA_964247685.1 uncultured Acetobacteraceae bacterium | reverse complement strand
GGCAGCAGCGCGCGCCGGAACAGCGCCTCGCGGGCGGTGTCGGCGTCGGTCGCGATCGCGGTGACGTCGTCGCGTGTCGCCCCGAGCATCGCCAGCAGCTGGCGCAGCCCCCATTGCGGGTGGCTCGGCTCCAGCGCGTCCCAGCTCTCGGTGGCGAGCAGGAGGTCGAGCCCGGGCAGGATCACCTGGCCCTGCGGCAGGCCCGCGATCGTCCGTGCCAGCCGGGCGAGCGACGCGGTGGGCGCCACCTGCCCCGCGAGCCACACCGGGTGGGCGGGTGGCCGCGCGTCCCAGGCGCGCGCCTGGGCCTCGAGCAGCATCGCGTGACGGCGTGCGGGGTCGAGCTGGCCAATCGCGGCCAGGCGTGCCGGCCATTCGCGGGTCACCACGGTGAGGAAGCCGAGCGTGACCTGCCAGTGCGAGGCGAGCTCGGCCGGGGCCAGCAGCGGCAGCGCGTCGGCGAGCGCCACCCCTTCCCGCCCCGCCTCGTCGAGCAGCGCCGCGAGCTCGACCGCCAGCGCCCAGGCGCGGTCGGCGGTGGTCGGCGCACCGTCGCGGCCTTCGCGGCGCAGGATCAGGCCGGCGAGTGCCGCCAGGCGCTGCACCGGATCGATCGCGGGCGGCAGGTCGAAGCCGGCATCGAGTGCCAGCCCCGCCTCGTCGGGCGCGCCGATCGCCTCGATCCGCGGCAGCAGCAGCGCCGCGCCGTCGGCGACGGCGAGAAAACTCTCGGCCAGCGTGCGGGCGAAGCGGCGCGTCGGCACCAGGATCAGCCCGTCGCCGCACCGCAGAGGATCACGCCCCGACTGCTCGAACCAGCGCCGGGCGACGCTCTCGGCGAAGGGTGCCCCCGCCCCGATCGTGAACAGCGACAAGGCCATCGTCAGGGCAGTTGCTCGAGCGCCTGCTCGGCCTCGGCCAGGTCGCGCGGCGTGGAAAGATGGAACCAGAGCCCGTCATGCACGAGCCCGCCCACCCGCCTTGCCTCGATCGCGCGGTCCCACAGCACGTTCAGGCTGAACGGCGGCGGCGCCGCGGCACGGCAGAAGCGGGGCGAGACGATCTGCACGCCGCCGAACACGTAGGGCGCGATCTCGCGCGCCTGCGGGCGGCGCGGACGGCCCATGCTGTCGAGCATGAAGTCGCCGCGGTTGATCTCGGCCTGCACCTGCGTGGCATGCACGAGCAGCAGCAGCGCGTCGAGGTCGATCCCCTCCACACCGCTGGAGAACGCATGCGCCAGCCGCGTCAGCGTCGGCACCGGGCCGTCGAGCCAGGCGCTGTCGCCGTTCAGCACGAAGAACGGCGCGTCGCCGCCGATCAGCCCGCGCGCAACGGCGTCGCAGAGCGTGCCGCCGGTGTCGAGCAGCTGGTCCTCGCAAATGAGCACGGTCTCCGGCCCATCGGCGCGGGCCGCGAGATGGGCCGCCACCCGCTCGACCTGCCAGTGCGCGTTCACCACCACGCGCTCCACACCCGCATCGCGGAGGCGGTCCAGCGCGCGGTCGAGCAGGGAGCGGCCCCCCAGCGGCAGCAGGGGTTTGGCGGTCTGCGCGGTGAGCGGGCGCATGCGGGTGCCCAGGCCCGCCGCGAACAGCATCGCGGTGCGGGGCCCGCTCATGCGGCGGCGAGCCCTGCGAGAGTGGCGAGCTCTGCGAGGCGCGCGGCGTCCCATCCGTCGAGCGTCGCCACGCGCGCCGCGTCCGCCGGGTCGGGTTGCGCCAGCACCACCGTGAGCGCGCCCTCCGGCCGACGATCGCCCAGGCGGTCCGGCCATTCCACCAGCACGATCCCGCGCCGCACCTCGTCCCAGCCGAGCTCGGCGAGCTCGTCGGGCCCGGCCCCATCGGGCGCAGAGAGGCGCCAGAGATCGAGATGCGTGATCGTTCCCATGGGCGACTCGTAATCCTGCAGCAGCGTGTAGCTCGGCGAGGGGACGGCAAGTCCGGGCGCGCCGCAAGCGGCCCGCAACAGCGCGCGCGCGAGCTCGGTCTTGCCGGCGCCGAGCGGGCCCGCCAGCAGCACCGCGTCGCCCGGGACGAGCAGCGCCGCGATCGCGGCGCCCAGGGCGTGCGTGCTCGCGAGATCGGCAAGTGGCACCACGAGGCTCATCGCCACATCTTGCCCGCGGTCCGATCCTGCGGCCAACACGGCTGCATTCGGGCGGGCGGAGGCGCATCCTCCGATGGGCGGCCGAATCGGACGGGAGCATCGTTTGGAGCGCACGCAGCACGACCGGGCGGAGGACGCGGGCGCGCAGGCCATCCTGACGATCGACCTCGACGCGATCGCGGCCAACTGGCGCCTGCTCGCGGCTCGCGTGGCGCCGAGCGAGTGCGCCGCCGTGCTCAAGGCGGACGCCTACGGCCTCGGCGCCGCCCGGGTCGCGCCCGCGCTCCACCGCGCCGGCTGCCGCACCTTCTTCGTGGCACTGCTGGCCGAAGCCCGCGCCCTGTGCCCGCATTTGCCGGCCGATGCGCGGATCCTGGTGCTGAACGGCCTGGTTGCCGGCGCCGAGGCCGAATGCGCCGCCGCGGGCCTGATCCCGGTGATCAACAGCCTGGCCCAGCTCGAACGCTGGCGCGAGGAAAGCGCGGGCCGCGGCGCGGCGCTCCCGCTGGTGCTGCAGGTCGACACCGGGATGTCCCGGTTCGGCCTGTCCGCGGCCGAGCTCGAGACCCTCGCCGGCAGACCGGCGCTGGTCGCAGGGTTGCGCCCGCTGCTGCTGATGAGCCATCTCGCCTGCGCCGATACGCCCGCGCATGAGGCGAATGGGAGGCAACGCGCGCGTTTCGCCGAGGCGGAGGCGATGCTGGCGGCGATCGTGCCGGGCGCGCGCTCGAGCCTCGCCGCCTCGTCGGGGATCTTCCTGGACGCGGACTTTCACGGCGCGCTGGTGCGCCCCGGGGTCGCCCTCTACGGCGTGGCGCCGACGCAGGGAGAGGCCAACCCGATGCATCCGGTGGTGCGGCTCGAGGCGCGCTGCGTGCAGGTGCGGCGGGTCGGGGCGGGCGAGACCGTGGGCTACGGCGCCACCTTCACGGCCGCGCATCCGACGCTGGTCGCGACGCTGGCGGTCGGCTACGCGGACGGGTTCCTGCGCGCGGGCAGCAATCGCGGCGCGGTCGCCAAGGATGGCACCGTGTTGCCGATCCTCGGCCTGGTGTCGATGGATTGCATCACGGTCGACGCGGGACCGCCCGGTTCCGAACGGTTGCGCGAAGGCGATCTCGTGGAGCTGATCGGTCCCACGCGGACGCTGGCGGACGTCGCGCGCGATGCGGGCACGATCCCCTACGAGATCCTCACCGCGCTCGGCCGGCGCTACGCGCGACGCTATCTCGGCACGGAGAACGCCATATGAGGGTCGTGGTGCTCGGCGCGGGCGTGGTGGGCACGGCGAGCGCCTGGTATCTGGCCGAAGCCGGCCACGAGGTCGTGGTGGTCGAGCAGCACGCGGCCGCCGGGCTGGAGACGAGTTTCGCGAATGCGGGCCAGGTCTCGCCCGGCTATGCGTGGCCGTGGGCCAGCCCCGCACTTCCAGGTCGGGTGCTGCGCTGGATGCTGGCCGCGCACTCACCGTTCCGGTTCGTGCCGACCGCCGATCCCGCGATGTATGCCTGGCTCTACCGCATGCTCCGCGAATGCAACGCCGAGAGCTATGCGCGGAACAAGGAGAGGATGGTGCGGCTCGCGGATTACAGCCGGGATCAGCTCACCGACCTGCGCACCACCACCGGCATCCGCTACGACGACGCGCAGGCGGGACTGATCCAGCTCTTCCGCACCGATGCCCAGATGGAGGCCGCCGCCCACGACATGGCGCTGCTGCGCGAGAGCGGCGTTGACTCGGAACTGCTCGACGAGGCCGGCTGCCGCATGCACGAGCCGGGTCTGGCACAGGGCGTGGTGAAAGGCGGCCTGCGCCTGCCCGGCGACGAGAGCGGCGACGCGCATCTCTTCACCCAGCGCCTCGCTTCCCTCGCCGCCGCCCGCGGCGTCGAGTTCCGCTACGGCGCCGCGATCGAGGCGATCCTGACCGACGGCGATCGCATCACCGGCGTGCGCACCGGGCGCGGCATGACCACGGGCGACTGCTATCTCGTGGCGCTCGGCAGCTTCGGCGCGCGCCTGCTGCGGAACATCGGCGTTCGCATCCCCGTCTATCCCGTCAAGGGATATTCCATCACGGCCACGGTCGAGGACGAGGCGCACGCACCGCGCTTCACGGTCGCCGACGAAACCCACAAGGTCGCGATCACCCGTCTCGGCCATCGCATCCGCGCCGGCGGCACGGCCGAGATCTCCGGCACCAACAAGCGGCTTCCACCCGGCAGGCGGGACATGCTGACCCACGCGGTGGACTCGCTGTTCCCCGGAGCGGCCGATCTCACGAATGTCGAGTTCTGGACCGGGCTTCGACCGAGCACGCCGGACGGGACGCCGATCGTGGGTGCGGCGGGGACATACCACAATCTATGGCTCAACATCGGCCACGGCACGCTGGGCTGGACGATGGCCTGCGGCTCCGGGCGGCTGATCGCCGATCTTGTCTCCGATCGGCG
>CAXTVZ010000277.1:0-4567 GCA_964247685.1 uncultured Acetobacteraceae bacterium | reverse complement strand
TCATCCGAGACAGCACCAACCAGCGCACCGACCGGTATGGCGGCTCGATCGAGAACCGGCTGCGCTTCCCGCTCGAGGTGGTGCAGGCGGTGACGGAGGTGTGGGGCGGCGGCCAGCGGGTCGGCATACGCATCTCGCCGGCCACCACCGAACCCGGCGGCACGCCGCTCGACAGCAACGTGATGGCGACCTTCGGCGCCTACGTCGACGCGCTGTCGAAGCTGGGGCTGCTCTATGTCCACGACATCGAGGGCGTCACCCAGCAGACCCGCGACGTGCCGGACGGGGTGGACTTCCCGGCGCTGCGCCGGCGGTTCAGCGGCGCCTACATCGCCAACAACCAGTACACGCTGGAATTGGCCGAGCAGATCCTGGCAGAGAACAAGGCGGACCTGTTCAGCTTCGGCCGGCCCTACATCGCCAATCCGGACCTGGTTGGACGGCTGCGCAGCGGAGCGCCGCTGGCCGAGGCGCCGAAGCCCTACTGGTATGGCGGCGGCTCGGTCGGCTACTCGGACTGGCCCGGCATGGCGGGCCAGATTGCGATCGAGCGCTAGCCCTGGTTCCGGACCTGCTGCCCCTGCCATGCGAGCCGGGGCAGCAGGCCGCGCTGCTGGCGCTGAACAACGCGCACGCAACGGAGCTGTCGGCGCTGGATGCCCAGGATTTCGCCCGGCTTGCCTGCCAGGCCTTCCACACCGCCCGGATCGGTGTGGCCGACGCCTTCCTGATCGCGCTCGACCAGGATGCGGCATATCGCAGTCCCAACTTCCTGTGGTTCCGCAAGCGTCGCACGCGGTTCGTCTATGTCGACCGCATCGTGGTGGCGGAGGCCGCGCGGGGCAGGGGACTGGCGCGGTTGCTCTATGCCGGCCTGTTCACGCGGGCCGTGGCGGACGGGCATGACCGGGTGGTCTGCGAGGTCGATGTCGATCCGCCGAACCCGGGCTCTGACGCGCTGCATGCCGCGCTCGGGTTCATCGAGATAGGGCGCAGCACGATCCATGGCGGCCGCAAGACGGTGCGCTATCTGGAGCGCACGCTCATCCAGGCAACACCCCGCAGCCGGTAGACGAATTCCCTTACGGTATGATCATGATGACCGCCGGGCTCGCCAGCAAGGCGCACGTCAGCAAGGCGCAGTCGACCGTCCCGCAAGCGGTGCGCGAGGCATTGCGGCTGCGCGTGCGACGGGGTTGCCTGCGCGATCGGGAGTGGGCGTGATCATGCAGGTTCGCCGGGCAAAGGCACGGGCAGCGAACCGTAGCCAGCTTCCACCGTCACCTCCAGATCGACCGTGTCTTCCAAACTCTCAGGGTGTCCATCGAGATCGAAGAGATCGAGGCAGATTACGCGCACGGCGTCGTCGTGTTCGCGTTCGAATACACACCCGACGTCAACACCTTTCCAACGGCCACTCAGCCCGCGGCAGCGGTATGGCACTCCACCGTGAAAAGGTGCGCGCAGTTCGAGGCGATCTTCCTTAACCAGCGCCACGGCCATGATCGTTCTCCACCGTCGCGCACAATGAATCATGAATGGAATCGAAGATGAATCAGAAATCGTCAGCCGATCGCCGTCGCTGTTCTCTCGTGTTCTTCGCGGCTCGAACCAAACTGCTGCCGCGGAGCAACGGGTGGCTCCTCGCCATGCTCGCTGCGCTTGCGCGTGGCTCCGGTGCAGCGCGAGAGCGCTCCGTTGTCCCCGTCTTCAGCCCGGTTCCGGTCAGCCGCACACGAGAGGACGCTGACGGCATCGGCCCGACGCCTTCTCTCGAGAGAGAAGAGAGATCCGAAGATGGCTGGTTTCCTGAACCGCGTGACGCTGATCGGCAACGTCGGCAAGGACCCCGAGGTCCGCACGGCACAGAACGGCGACAAGATCGTCAGCTTCTCGGTCGCAACCACGGAAAGCTGGAACGACCGCAGCTCGGGCGAGCGCCGCGAAAAAACCGAGTGGCATCGCGTCGTGATTTTCGGCAACGGCCTGGCCGGCGTCGCCGAGAAGTATCTCCGCAAGGGGAGCAAGGTGATGGTCGAGGGCGCGCTGCAGACGCGCAAGTGGACGGACCAGCAGAACGTGGAACGCTACAGCACCGAGATCGTGCTGAAGCCCTACAACAGCAACATGATCCTGCTCGACGGCAATCGCTCGGGTGGCGGCCGCGAAAGCGGCGGCGACACAGCCAGCGGTGACGGCTGGACACCTCCGGCCGGCGGCGATCTCGACGACGAAGTCCCGTTCTGAGCGTCCGATAAGCGGCAGGCGGGACGTCCCGCCTGCCGCTGCTGGCGCGAACGAAGTAAAGCAGAAGAAACGGCGCGAACCCGTCGGAATAGAAGTAACGGAGCAATACAAATCGCGCTCACGTGTGCTTGCGACAGTAAAACCACATTGCGAATTCTGCGCTTAATGCTATGATCTCGTTGTCGGTTCGAGAGAGCGACTTACTCAGGTAGCGGTTCGCTACAGGCTTCAAGATCAAGAGCGCGTGGTCATCCAAGTCCGTGGGCAAGCCCCACGGCCAACCCGGAGTCTGTACAAATGCCGGTCCAGTTGAGGCTCATCGAAACCCGCACGAGCCAAGGCCACAGCGACGTCACCATCGATGCTGCCTCGCCCGCACAAGCGGCCGTCATCATCGCGCGCGCTCACCGCCGATCCGTCGCCACGGGATCCGCAGTCATCCGGCTCCCCGACGGACAGAGCGTCATGATCGACCAGAACCCGCCCGAAGCGGTGATCGGCCTCGTCCTGCTCGACGAGGACGGCCAGGAAGTCGGACCGCTAGAGGTGCCAAAACCGCGGCGTGGCCGCGCCAAACGAGAGTAAAGTCGTTACCACCACACAGCGAAAGGAGCAGACCTTGGACGCCTTGCTAATCACCCCCGAGGAGAGGGCTCGCCGCCAGAAGGCGATCGACACCGCCCGTCGTAGCATCCGCCTCGAGGGCATGCAGGTTGACCCCGAGGGTGAGGCCTTGTTCGACCGCTACATCGCGGGCGAACTGACGCGGCCGGAACTCGACGCCGCCGTCCTGGCCATGGCGAACCGCCTTGGCTGACGACAGGCGCGAAGCGCTTCTTGTCCAGAACCGCATATCGCAGCTCGCCGAGCATCCGATACGTGGCCCCTTCGACCTGGACCACCTTCGCGCCGTTCACGCCCACATCTTTCAGGACCTCCCCCAGCACCGGCCGGGCGAAGTCCGAAGCGACACCTCCGGATGGAGCAAGAACCGGCTGCTCGAGGGCAGCAACGGCGTCCACGAGGTTCACTACGCCCACGAGGGCATCGCCGATCGTATCCGCACCACCTTGCGCGAGCTCGGCGGTCCATCGGCCCTGAAAGGGCTTGAGCCCGACGCCTTCGCCTCGCGCATGGCGAAGCTCTATGGCGACCTCGATCACGCCCACGGCTTCTACGAGGGCAATTCGCGCACGCTCCGCGAGTTCACACGCTCGCTCGCACTCGCCAGCGGCTACGAGCTCGACTGGACGCCGACCAACGTCACGGCCACCGAGCGGGACCGCCTCTACGTCGCCCGTGACATCGCTGTTCTGGAGCGTGCCTTTCCCGGTCTCACGCCCGAGCGCGGCATGCAGACCAACGACCGCGCCGAGTACGAGGCATCGCTCGCCCTGCCCTACATGCGCCGTGTGCCCGGCGCCTCGCTCGAGACGATCATCCGTGAGGGCCTGCAGCAGCTTCCCGGTCTGGCGACCGAGATGACCGCCGCCGCCCCTCGGCAGAGCCTCGCCGCGCGGCTGCTGGCCGAGATGGCGACCCGCGATCGCCCTGATCCTCTTCCGTCTGCCCCACCGACCCCGATCGCGGGGCGAACCACCGGCCCGGAGACGAGCACGCCGCTCGCTGCGCCCACGCCGCCTCCAGCACCAACACCGGAACAGAAGCCGGCACGCGACCCATCCTACCGCTCAGGGCCAAGCCCGGGGCCATAGCTTCAGGCGGGGTTCGGTCCGCCAGGTGGGGCCTGCTCCACCGCCGCCTCGCTCTCTTGCATCGGTCGAAGCAGGTCGGCGCCGTTGTTCCTCACCGAGTTGACCGACGTGCTCACCGGCCAGAGCCGGAGCACGCCCTCCTCGGCGTGGCGCAAGAGCGTGCTCGGCTCGCCATCGACCTCACCGAGCCACACCGGCAGTCGGACGGCTCCAGGATCACCGGCATCCGGTCATGCACCTCCTGCATGATCCGGTTGGCCGCCGTGGTGAGGATGCAGAACGAGCGGATGACCTCCCCGTCCGCCCCCTTCCAGCCCTCCCACAAGCCGGCCAGGGCGAGCGTCGAGCCATCAGCGCGCCCGATCGCGAATGGCTGCTTCGGCTGCCCCTCAAGGCGGCGCCACTCGTAGAAGGCCGTGATCGGCACGATCGCACGGCGCTTCGCGAACGCCTGCCGGAAGGTCGGCAGCTTCGCGACCGTCTCCGCTCGCGCGTTGATTGGCCGCTGCGCCTTCCGGTCCTTCGTCCAGCTCGGCATCAAGCCCCAGGCGAGCGCATCGAGGTTGCGCTCGCCGGTCTCTGGGTGCCGTCGCACCACCATCGCT
>CAXTVZ010000276.1:0-4580 GCA_964247685.1 uncultured Acetobacteraceae bacterium | reverse complement strand
TCTCCTCGATCGCCTCGCCGGGGTTGATGGCGGTGGCGCGCTCGTTGTCGATCATATCGCGCGGCATCAGGTGGCGGCGGTTGCTGGTGGCGTAAAACAGTACGTTCTCCGGCCGCCCCGCGATGCCGCCGTCGAGCACGGATTTCAGCGCCTTGTAGTCCGCGCTGTCGGCCGCACTCGACGCGTCGAACGAAAGGTCGTCGCAGAACACGATGACGCGTCGGGCGGGCGTGCGGCGCAGCAGCGCGAGCAGCACTGGCAGGCTTGCCAGCTCGTCGCGCGCGATCTCGATCAGCGCGAGCGCGCCCGCGCGTTCCGCGTTCACCGCGGCGTGGGCGGCCTTCACCAGCGAGGATTTCCCCATCCCGCGCGCCCCCCACAGCATGACGTTGTTCGCCGGATGTCCGTGCGCGAAGCGGCGCGTGTTGCCGAGCAGCAGATCGCGCTGTCGCTCGACGCCGCGAAGCAGCCGCGCCTCCACGCCCGCCACGCGATCGACTGCGGCAAGCGTCCGCGTGTCGCCGTGCCAGATGAACGCGTCCGCGCCCGCGAGCGAGGCCGGGTCGGGCGTCGCCGGCGACAGGCGTTCCAGCGCCTCGGCGATGCGGGTGAGCACGGGGATGAGCTGATCCAAGGAGCGGCGGCCTGCTTGACGGAAGGGGGGCGGAGCCTATGGTCCCGCCCGCATCGCCGCAACCCGGAGTACCCCTCGCGTGAGCCTGCTCGTTTCGTCCGCCTTCGCCCAGTCTGTCGCAGGAGGAGCGGCCACCGGGGCGGGGGAGAGCGGCGCCCTCTACGCCCAGGTGCTGCAATACGCGCCGTTCCTGCTGATCATGGTGGTGTTCTACGTGCTGTGGCTGCGACCGCAATCACAGAAGCAGAAGGAGACGCGCGCGATGCTCGCGGCGATCCGCCGGGGCGACCGGATCGTGACGGCGGGGGGCATCCTCGCCACGGTGACGCGCGCCAAGGACGACACGAACGAGGTCGAGGTGGAGATCGCGCCGAATGTGAAGGTGACGGTTCTGCGGGATACCATCGGCAGCGTCGTGAAGCCGAAGGTGGCGAACGACGTGGCGCCGACGAAGTAAGATTGGGGCTCTGCCCCAAACCCCGCCAGGATCGTGTCGATCCTGGACCTCCAAATGTTTGGGGGTCCAGGGGCCCTCGCTCCTGGCGGGGTCCAGGGGCGTCACGCCGGAGGCGTGCTGCGCACGACGCCCCTGGCCTTCTTACCCCAGCTGCGCCTCGGCAAACTCGTAGTTCGCAATCTTATCAAGCCAGTTCTGCACATAATCCGGCCGGCGATTGCGGAAATCAATGTAGTAGGAGTGCTCCCACACATCGATGCCTAGCAGTGCCTTGCCCTCGCCGGTCGCGAGCGGGTTCGACCCGTTCGGCGTCTTGGTCACCTTCAGCTTGCCGTCGGACGCCAGCACCAGCCACGCCCAGCCCGAGCCGAACTGGCTGGTGGCGGCGGCCTTGAACTGCTCCTTGAACGTGGCGACCGCGCCGAAATCCTGCGTGATCTTGCTCTCGAGCTTGCCCGGCATGCTGCCGCCCTTGGGCGACATCGCCTGCCAGAACAGGATGTGGTTCCAGTGCTGCCCCGCGTTGTTGAACACCGGCGCCTTGTCGGCCGCGCCATGCGTTTCCTTCACGATCTCATCGAGCGACTTGCCCGACAGGGACGAATCCTTCTCGACGAAGCCGTTCAGCGCCGTGACATAGGCCTGGTGATGCTTGTCGTGATGGAACTCGAGCGTTTCCTGGCACATGCCGGCGGCGGCCAGCGCGTTGTGCGAATAGGGGAGGGAGGGCAGTTCGAACGCCATGCGTGTGGCTCCTTTCTGGAGACGGAGATCGGGAAATTGCAGTCCTGGAGTGAACGCGGCTTCGCGGTCTCCGTCGCCCGATCCGTGGCAAGCGGCACGATGCAATGACCGGCCCCCATCTGCAAGGCGAGGCGGGTCCCGCCGCCGGCACGCTCGCGCAGCAGGTGCGCCGCCACGACCCGGACCGCTTCCTCTTCTCCCTGTTCCTTCCGGCGGAGATCCGCGAGGCGGCGTGGATCCTGATCGCGTTCAATCACGAACTCGCGCGCGCGATCGAGAGCGGCGCTCGACGCGACAACGACACCGGCCGCTTCGCCTCGCTCGTGCGGCTGCAATGGTGGCGCGACATCGTCGGCGGCGCGCGCCTCCGCCACGAGGTCGCGACCCCGCTCGGCGCCCTCCTCGATGCCGGCCGGCTCGAGGCGGCCCGGCTCGAAGCGATGATCGCCGCGCGCGAGGCCGAGCTCGACGGCATCGCCGATGCCCCGTCCTGGCACGACAACCTGCGCGCCGGCCCCGGCAACCTCGCGCGCCTGATGGGCGAGCTCGCCGGCGCGGACGCGGGCGCGCTCGACGCCCTCGTGGCGGCGGGCGCGGCGTATGGTGCAGGGGCGTCCTTGCGCAACCGCGCGTCCCTTCTCGCCGTCGGCCGCGCCCCGTTCCCGGCCGACATCCCTGATCCGACGGCTCTGGCCACCGAGGCAAGCGCGCACATCCTCCCGCTCCCGCGTCGGTTCACCGGGCCGGCGCTCGCACCCGCGCTGCACGCCGTGCTCGCCCGGCGCGATCTCGCCCGCGCCCGTGCGGGCCGCGTGGAGGCCGGCCCACGCGGTGCCGCCGACCGGCTCGCGGTGCTGCGGGCCTGGGTCCGCCGCCGGGCCTGATGCAGTCGGCCCGGACGCACCATCTTTCCTCCAGGAAACGGGAAAGAACGCGGCATGGCACCTTCCATCGTCGGCATCGTCATCGTCATCGCGGTGGTGCTGTTCGCCATCACCGTGCGGATCGCCAGCGAGTGGCAACGCGCGGTGGTGCTCCGGCTCGGCCGCTTCTCCGGCGTGCGCGGCCCGGGACTGTTCTTCCTGATCCCGCTGGTCGACCGTGTGGCCGCCACCATCGACCTGCGCATCCAGACCATCGGCATCACCGCCGAGCAGGCGCTCACCCGCGACACCGTGGCGGTGGGCGTAGACGCCATCGTGTTCTGGCAGGTGATCGACGCGCAGCAGGCCGCACTCGCCATCGCCAACTACCGCAGCGCGGTGGAGAGCGTCGCCCAGACATCGCTGCGGGAGATGATCGGCGCCTCCGACCTGGCCAAGCTCCTGTCCGACCGCCGCAACGCCGACCGCCAGCTGCAGGAAACCATCTCCGCCAAGATCGCCGGCTGGGGGGTCGCCGTGCGCTCGGTCGAGATCCGCGACGTCAACATCCCCGCGAGCCTGCAGGACGCGATGAGCCGCCAGGCCCAGGCCGAGCGCGAGCGCGACGCCCGCGTGACCCTGGCGTCGGCCGAGCAGTTCGTCGCCCGCGAGGTGGTCGAGGCCGCCCGCATCTACGAGGGCCATCCCATGGCGCTCGCCCTGCGGCAGATGAACCTACTCTACGAGATGAACAAGGAGCGCGGCGCCACCGTGCTGATCCCGACCGACCTCGCCGCCAGCCTCGGCCCGCTGGTCGCCGGGCGCCTGCGGGAGCCGGCTCCGGGGGAGGCGGGGGCATGAGCCGCCTCGACGTCTCGGCCCTGCTGTTCGACGTGCAAGGCACGCTGCTTGACTTCTACGGCCCCGTCTCGCGCGTGCTCGACGCGGCGCTGCGGGCGAGGGGCCTGGACGCCGACCTGCCCGCACTGACCAACCACTGGCGCCGCACCTATTCGGAGGCAACGCAGGCCGTGGCGCGGGGGGAACGCCCGTTCGTCCCGGCCGCCACCATCTACCGCGACGGTCTCGACGCGGTGCTCGCCGCCGCCGGCCTGGAGGCGCCGTTCTCCGGCCCCGATCGCGACGCGCTCAGCCTGATCTGGACCGCGCTCGAGCCCTGGCCCGACACCGTCGAGGGCCTTCGCCGTCTCCGCCCGCACCACCTGCTCGTGACGCTGACCAATGGCGGCCTCGGTTCCACGATCCGCATGGCCGCCCGCCACGACCTGGCCTTCCACGCGATCCTGACCACCGGCGCGGTCGGCAGCTACAAGCCGCATCCGTCCACCTACGACCACGCGATCGCCGCGCTCGAGCTGCCGGCCGAACGCATCCTGATGGTGGCGTCCCACCCCTACGATCTCGAGGCGGCCGCCCGGCACGGAATGCGCACCGCCTTCATCCACCGCCCGCTGGAATACGGTCCCGAGACGCAGAACCAGGCCGCGCCGCCGCCGGGCACCGACCTCGTGGCCGACGACCTCCTCGACCTCGCACGAGGACTCGGCGCTGCGTGAGCACGGCCTGGCGCCGCTTCCGCGCGACGCTGGATAGAAGACCAGGGCTCTGCCCTGGACCCGCCAAGGGACAGTCGTCCCTTGGAACCCTGTTTGTTGGGAGCGTGGCGACGCCGGTCATCATCGACCTCGGTTGGGGGTTTTAAGGGCTGCGCCCTTAACGGGGTCCAGGGGCGGCGCCCCTGGCCTTCTCCACCGACGTCTCATGCGGCCACGATCGACGCGTGCCACGCCGCCGTCTACGAACGCTCGAACAACAAAGGGGCACCCCCATGCGGACCAAGCACGCGCTCACCCTCGCGGAC
>CAXTVZ010000275.1:0-4595 GCA_964247685.1 uncultured Acetobacteraceae bacterium | reverse complement strand
AGCGCATCCACGAAGCGCTCCGAATCGGCGCGTGTGTAACGCGGCGCAAACTCCACCCCGAACAGGCTCGCCGTCCCCGAGTAATCGCGCTTCCAGATCTCGTGACCGGGCGCGCCCGGCAGCGCCGGATGCAGCACGCGCGCGATCTCGGGCCGGCGTGCGAGCCAGTGCGCGACCGCGACACTCGCCTCACCCTGATGCCGGAGCCGCACCTCCAGCGTGCGCAAGCCACGCAGCGTCAACCAGCAATCGTCTGGACTCGCATATTGTCCGAGATGCAGCGCGGCGTCCCGCAGCGTGCGCCACAGCGCCTCGTCGCGCACGATGAAGGCGCCCAGCAGAACATCCGCGTGACCGCCCGCATACTTCGTCAGCGCCTGCACCGAGATGTCGACGCCCGCGGCGAACGGATCGAAGGTTCCAAATCCCCAGGTGTTGTCGAACATCACCAGCGCACCGCGCGCATGCGCCACGCGCGACAGGGCGGCCACGTCCTGCATCTCGAACGTGTTGCTGCCCGGACTTTCCGTCACCAGCAATCGTGTGCGCGGCGTGAACAGCGCGCCCACCTCATCGGGCGACAGGCGCGGGTCGTGCCAGGTGGTCGCGACGCCGAACCCCGCGAGCATCCCGTCGAGGAAGCGCCGCGTCGGGCCGTACACGCTGTCGCACGCCACGACATGATCGCCCGCCCTCAGCAGCCCCAGCAGCGGGGTGGTGATCGCCGCGAGCCCGGTCGACACGATCTGCGCGTGGGTGCCGCCCTCGATCTCCGCCACCAGGTCGGCGAGGTGAAAATGCGTGTCGGTCCCGTAGGTGCCGTAGCTCAGCGCGTTGCCGAACCGGCCGGCGCCCGAGCGGCGCAGCGCGTCCATGGTCGGGAACAGCACGGTCGAGCCGCGCCTGACCGCCGGGTTGACCAGCCCATCCCCGTCGCGCGCCGCCCCCACGATCCGGGTGGCGCGACGGTCGCCGCCGTCCGCCGTCACGGATGCACGCTCGCCCATTCGGTCCAGGATCCGTCGTACAGCGCCGCCTCGTCGAAACCTGCTACGGCGAGGCCGAGTGCGAGATGGGCGGCCGTGACACCGGTGCCGCAGGAAACCGTCACCGGCAGGCTCCCGTCGACGCCGGCCGCCTGGAACTCGGCCCGGAGCGCCTGCGGTGGCTTCATGCGCCCGTCGGCCTCGTAGAGACGCCCGAACGGCAGGTTCTGGCTGCCGGGGATGTGACCCGAGCGGATGCCGGGCCGGGGCTCGGGCGCCGTGCCGTCGAAGCGGGCGGCGGCGCGCGCATCGAGCAGCAATCCGTGGCCCGACGCGGCCAGGCGCTCGACATCGCCGAGGCCCACCAGGAGCGTCGTGCGCAATCTCGCCGTGAAAACCTGCGCCGGTGGGGCCGCCGCCGACCCGGTCTCGACCGGCAGCCCCGCCGCGAGCCACGCCGGCAGGCCACCATCGAGCACGCGCACGCGTTCGTGGCCGTGCAGGCGGAACAGCCACCAGGCGCGCGGCGCCGAGAAGGGGGCGCGCGCGTCATAGACGACGATGTCCGACCGGTCGCCAATCCCGAGCGCACCCGCGAGCCGCGCGAAGCGGCCCGGCGTGGGCACCATGTGCGGCAGCCCGGTGTCGGGATCGGCGAAGAGCTCGCCGTCGAAGAAGCGGGCGCCGGGAAGATGGGCGCGCTCGAATCCCACCTGCGGATCGAACGCCTCGCCGGGAAGCGCCGCACTCGCGTCGAGCAGGACCAGCCCGGGGGCGCCAAGTTGGGCGTGAAGCGTGGCCGCATCGATCAAGGGCGAGGACGAGCGCATAGCCCTTCCTACATGCCCGGCCGCGACCCTCCAAGGCGACCGGCGTCAGCTGTGCCGGTCGAGCGTCTCCTGCAGCATGCCGGCCGCGGCCTCGCCCTTCATCGCGCCCCGCCAGAGCGCCTCCGCGACCCGCTGGTGCGAGGTGACCGCCTCGGCCGCCCCCGTGACCACCGCGACGCCGGTGCGCCTGAGCAGCGCGCCGTCGGCCGCGAAGGGATTGATCGCCAGCATCGAGCGGTCGCGCTGTCGCATGACGGAAAAGGAACCGTTCACCGCCGAGCCCCGCAGGATGCCGATCTGGAAATCCATCGGCGGCGCCCGCAGCAGCGCCACCATGTTCTCGATCTCGTCGACCACCACCTCCCGCGCCCGGGCGGCAAGCTGCGGGTCGCTGTCGAGGTCGAGGTCGACGCCGAGTCCCGTGCGCAGCAGCCGCTCGACCTCCTCGATCGTGATCAGGACGATCATCGACGGCTGCCGTGCGGCGAAGCCGCGGCGTCGGCCGTCCAGCGCCTGGATCGTGGCGTCGGCCGCCACGGTGGCGGCGTCGGTCTCCCCGGGCTCGGCCGCACTGCGGCGGATCAGGGCCACCAGGGTCTGGTAGTAGCCGTCCGACGTGCGCAGAAAGGCGGGCGCGCCGCCCACCTGGAGGATCGTGTCGGCGTTCTCCTCCATCTGGCGGATCCGCTCGTAGAACGCGGCCTGGCGCTGGTAGTATTCGACGCCGATCCCCAGCAGCGAGAGGGGCGAGACCTTGAGGAGTTCGGCCAGGCGTTGCACCGTGTCGAGCTTGATCACCTCGCCTTTTTCATAGCGATAGAGAGCCGCTCGCGAGATGCCGAGACGTTGGGCGATCTCGTCCGCCTTGAGACCGGATTCGATCCGGAAGGCTTTCAGCTGGTGTCCGATGTCGGTCAATCGCATCTTTGTCTGCTTCGCATCCCAGGTCTCGCGGCACCGGGTCTCACCCGGCGAGACGAGATTTTAAGTGACGCCCGGTGTCGCCGGACTTGAGATCAAGAGGGGTGGCAGACCGGAACCGCAATGATAGAAACTTCAACAGGATTTTGGAATGACTGCAAACGGATCGTTTCGGATTTCTTTCTCGTTTAAGACACGTCATGTAAGCGCCGTCTTCAGCGCCGATCATGTCACGGTGTCGTGAAGATGCGTGATGCCATGCGCGACGACGGTGCCACGGAGCGGGCCGGCCACGCGAGCGCGGCGATCCGCATCGTCAGCTGGAACCTGCTGCATGGTGCCGGCGCCACCGCGGGCGACGTCGAGGCGCTGGTGCGCGAACGCCGTCCCGATCTCCTGCTGATGCAGGAAGCGACCGCGGCGATCGATACGCTTCCGGCACGGCTCGGCGGGCATTACGCCCGCGTGCCGCTGCCTGGGCGCCGTCACGGACTTGCCTGCTGGAGCCCGGCGCCCTTCGCGGCACCCCCCTCGTCGCTGCCACTGCCGTCCGGCAGTTTCATCCACCGCGTCTGCCAGCTCGTGCACGGACGCACGCCAAGCGGCGAGGACTGGTCGGTCGCCAATGTTCACCTGTCGCACGGGCAGGTTCTCAACCGGCGCCAGCTCCTGGTGATCGCCGGACATCTGCCGGCCCATGCCGGCGTGCTGGGCGACTTCAACCTGGTGGGCCCGGTGATGCTGCCCGGCTTTCGCGACGTGGGCCCGCGCGACTTCACCCACCGGATGGTGGACGTGGTGCCATTGCGGATCGACCGCTGCCTCGTGCGCGGCTTCGCCTGCGTCGAAGCGGTGCGACTGCCGCGTTCGCGCTCGGACCATCATCCGATCATGGTCCGGCTGCGGCTCGTGCGCGGCGAACGTGACGCGCGACCGCACTTTCGCGAGCGCGCCGAGACCTGGGCGCTCAACGTGCTGAGCGATCGGCGGCCCAAGGCCCCCTCTCTCAAAGATAAGGAAGCAACAGGCGAGTCGCGGCATCGCGCAGACGGATGGGCAGGCGTCGTGCGGCCAGCGTCTCGCGCGTGAGCCGCTCGCCGCGGCGACTCTCGATGATGCGCTCGATCGTTTCCGCAAGCGGCTCGTCATAGATCTCCATGTTCAGCTCGAAGTTCAGGCGCAGGCTGCGCATGTCGAGATTGGCGCTGCCCACCAGCGACCACAGACCGTCGACCGTCATCAGCTTGGTGTGCTCGAAGGGGGGCGCGTTGAGGAAGATCGAGGCGCCGTCGGTGAGAAGCGGTGCCACATGCGCGCGCGTGGCCCAGTCCACCATGCGGTGGTTGCTCTGCCCGGGGATCACGATCTCGACCGACACGCCGCGCATGGCGGCCATGCCGAGTGCGGTGGTCAGGCGCTCGTCGGGCAGGAAATACGGTGTCAGGATGCGGATCTTGGTGCGCGCGCACGCCACCGCCTGAAGGATCAGGAACTCGATCTTCTCGATATCGCTGTCGGGTCCCGACGTCGCGACCCGCGCATGCGCGTCACCGCCGGGAGCGGCATCGGGCGCCCAGACGGCGAGGTCGAGCTGCTCGCCGGTGGTAAAATTCCAGTCCCGCGCGAACGCTTCGGCAAGCTGCGAGACCACGAGGCCGCGCACCGCGAAATGGATGTCGCGCACCGGATGCCGCGGGGGAGGATCGGCCTCGAGCACGTTCTCGTCGCCGATGTTCATCCCGCCCGTGAAACCCGACACACCGTCGATCACGAGGATCTTCTTGTGCGTGCGCAGATTGAGGAACGGCATCTGCCACGGAAGCACCGAGTGCATGAAGCGCGCGCACGGCACGCCGGC
>CAXTVZ010000274.1:2452-4616 GCA_964247685.1 uncultured Acetobacteraceae bacterium | reverse complement strand
GCCGCGTCCGCCTGCCACTGGTCGATCGCATACGGAGCTTCGCGCACCGTGATCCCCATCTCGCGGGCCAGCACCATGATCGATGAGCGGGTGATCCCCGGCAGGATCGTGCCGAGCGGGGGCGTCACCAGGCTGCCATCCGCCATCACGAAGAACACGTTCATGCCCCCGAGCTCCTCGATCCAGCGCCCCTCGGCGGCATCGAGGAACACGACCTGCTGGCACTCATGGGCGGTCGCTTCCGCCTGGGCCAGCAGGCTCGCCGCGTAGTTGCCGCCGCATTTGGCAGCACCCGTGCCGCCGCGGGCCGCGCGCGTGTAGTCGCGCGTCGCCCACACGGTCACCGCCTCCGATTTGCCGCGGAAATAGGCGCCGACCGGACAGGCGATCACGATGAACAGATACTCCGACGCAGGCCGGACCCCAAGAAAGGCCTCGTTGGCGATCATGAAGGGCCGGAGATAAAGGCTGCCCTCGGGAATGTCGGGGATCCAGGCCTGGTCCTGCCGCACCAGCGTGTCGATCGCGCCCACGAACAGCTCCGCGGGCAGAGCGGGCATCGCCAGGCGCGCGGCCGAGTCGGCAAAGCGCGCCGCGTTGGCGGTGGGCCTGAACAGGGCGGCCCCGTTGCCGTAGCGGTAGGCCTTCATCCCCTCGAAAATCTCTTGCGCGTAGTGAAACACCGAGGCGGCCGGGTCCATCGGGATCGGCGCGCGCGCCGTGAGCACGGCATCGTGCCAGCCGCGCCCCGCGGTGTACGGGATGACCACCATGTTGTCGGTGAACACGGTCCCGAACACCGGACTGGCCAGCAACCGCGCGCGTTCGACCGGATCGACCGGATGGGAGCTCGGCTTCAGGTCAATCTGCATCGCACCACGTCCTCGCGCCCGGCTTGCTGAGTGGATCCTGCTTAGCGGACGGGGCCTGACCGAGCTAGCGCCTGTTCCCGCTCGCGGCGCGCGCGGTCAGCGGCACCAGGCAGAACAGTCCCGCGAGCATCCAGAAGGCGTGGTCCAGCCCGATGCGTTGGGCGACGAAGCCGATCGCGGCCGGTCCGGCCAGCACGCCCGCGAAGCCGGTCGTGGTGATCGCGGCGACCGCGAGCGACACCGGCATGCGTGTCTGCGACCCCGCACGGCGGAACAGCACCGGCACGATGTTGGCGGCACCCAGACCGATCATCAGGAACCCCCCGAGTGCCACCGGCACCCACGGTGCTGCCAGCATCAGCACGAATCCGGCAATCGCGAGCCCGCCGCCGGCCGCCATCGTGGCGGTGTCGCCCGCGCGCGCGGTGACGCGGTCGCCCACCAGCCGTCCGGCTGTCATGGCGATCGCGAACAGGATGTAGCCGATCCCGGCCTGGTTCCTGGCCGCGAGCCCGCGTCCGGTCACCAGCAGCGCGCTCCAGTCGAGCATCGCGCCCTCGACCAGGAAGGTGATCGCCGCGAGTGCCGCCAGCAACAGGACCACGCCGCGCGGCAGGGCGAAGAGTGGGCCGCCGCCGCGGGCGTGCCCTGCCAGCAGACGCGGCCGGAGCACCGCCAACGCCGCCAGCATCGGTGCGGCGCAGAGCAGCGCGCCGGTGGGCGCCGGCACGCCTGCGGAGAGCAGCGCCGTCATCGCCGCGGCACCGGCAAAGCCGCCGATGCTGAACAGCGCGTGAAACCCCGACATCAGGTTGCGCCCCGACGCCCGCTCGACGGCGATCGCGTGCACGTTCATCGCGGCGTCGAGTGCCCCGAGCGACGCGCCGAACAGCAGCAGCAGCACGCCGAGGGCGACCGGCGTGGCCGCGAGCGTCAGCGCCGGCAGGATCACCGCGACGCCCAGGCCGCCCATGACGATCACCGGCCTGGCACCGTGACGCGCGGTCACAGGCGCGGTCGCCAGCATCGCGACCACCGATCCGATGCCGAGGCAGAGCAGCAGCAGGCCGAGGGCGCGGTCATCGACGCCCAGCCGGTGCTGGGCGATCGGCACGAGCGGCGCCCAGCAGGCGATGCCGAAGCCTGCGACCCCGAAGGCGAGGCGCGTCGCCAGCCGGGTCGCCGGCCGGTCGTCTGACGTCGCGGGCTCGTTGCCGGCGAGGGTGTCGGGCGAGGCGGACATTAATCGTCCCCGGCGAGGTTCACGCTGCGGCGGCCGCCGCGTTCGAGCG
>CAXTVZ010000274.1:0-2352 GCA_964247685.1 uncultured Acetobacteraceae bacterium | reverse complement strand
TCCAGCAGGAGACCGACCGCGATCCGCGCCGAATGGGAGACGCTGTCGCGCTCGACGGATTTCGCGGGGTCATGAGCCCGCACCCATGACATCGCGCGGCACGATGGCGCCGGCATGGCCGACCACGAGGCCCGCGAGATCGTGGCCCGCCCGCGCGGCGTCGTGCGGGTCGGCGCCGCGCAGGCGGGCGGCGAGATAGGCGGCGGCGAAACTATCGCCCGCCGCCGTGGTGTCGACGATGCGCGCGACCGGGGCCGCCTGGAGGATCACCTCGCCACCCGCATGGCGCACGCGCGAGGCGGGATGGCCGAGCTTGACCACCGTCTCCGCCGCCGGCGCGTGGCGCAGGAGTGCCGTCTCGCCGCGTTCGGCATCGCCGTAGAGCAGCACGAGATCCTCGACCGAGGCGAGCACGAGGTCGGCGTGCTCCAGCATGCGCGCGTAGGTCGCACGTGCGAGATCGCGGTCGGGCCATCCGCGGACGCGGAAATTGGTGTCGAACACGATGCGTGCGCCGCGCGCGCGTGCGCGCGCCAGCGCCTCGAACAGGATGTCCCGCCCGGTCTTGCCGTAGAGCGACAGGCTGATACCGGACAGGTAGAGGACGTCGAAGCGCTCGAGTGCGGCGACGTCGAGGTGCTCGAACAGCTCGCGCGCGGCCGCGCTGTCGCGCCAGTAGAGAAAGCGCCGCTCGCCCGCGGCGTCGGTCTGGATGATGTAGAGCCCGGGCAGCCGGGCGGGCAGTCGCTGCACGAGTCCGGTTCCGATCCCCTCCGCCTGCCAGAGTGCCAGCATCTCGCTGCTCCACTCGTCGTCGCCAACCGCCGTGACGTAGTCGACCACGACGCCGAGCCGCGCCAGGTAGAGTGCGGTGTTGAGCGTGTCGCCGCCGAAGCTCCGGACGAGCAGACCGTCGGGCCGCTCGCGCAACTCCACCATGCACTCGCCGATCGCGCCGACACGCGCGTCGGGGCCGCCCCTGATCGGCATCATGGCCGTGGCGTGTCCATGCCGCACCGCACGTCACGCCGGAGGGTTGACAAGGGCCGACTCTCCGTCACCGCGACGACATATCTGCGGATCCCCTCGATCAGCGTGCCGCCTGCCCCTCAGCGTGCCCAGCGCAGGACCAGCGGATCGAGACGCCGCGCGATGGCGAGCAGCCCCGCCTGGGTGTCCGGATGCGGCAGCATCAGCGGATGGCGCGTCAAGCCGCACTTGATGACGCCACCCGCCTGCATCAGGATCTTCGCGGCCGAGAGGCCGGTCTGGCGGTTCTCGAAATTGATCAGCGGGAGCCAGCGCGCGTAGGCCGCCGCCGCCGCCTCGCGGTCGCCCGACTGCCACGCATCCATGATCTCCCGGATGCCGTCGGGATAACCGCCGCCCGTCATCGCGCCGGTCGCACCCGCTTCGAGATCGGCCATCAGCGTGATCGCCTCCTCGCCGTCCCATGGGCCCTCGATGGCATCGCCGCCGAGCCGGATCAGCTCGCGCAGCTTGGCGGCTGCCTGCGGCACCTCGATCTTGAAGTAGCGGATCTGCTCGATCTCGCGGGCGAGCCGGACGAGGAACGGCACCGACAGCGCGGTGCCGCTGACCGGGGCGTCCTGGATCATGATCGGGATGCGGATGGCGTCCGACACCACGCGGAAGAAGTCGGCGATGCCGGCTTCGGGCACGCGGATGGTGGCGCCGTGATAGGGCGGCATCACCATCACCATCGCGGCCCCGAGCGCCTCGGCGGCGGCACTCCGCTCGGCACAGATCCGCGACGAGAAATGCGTGGTGGTGACGATCACCGGGACGCGGCCGGCGACGTGCTCCAGCAGCGCGCGCGTCAGCGTCTCGCGCTCCCCATCGGTGAGCACGAACTGCTCGGACCAGTTGGCCAGGATGCAGAGCCCGTCCGAGCCCGCATCGATCATGAAATCCACTGCCCGGCGCTGGCCCTCGAGGTCGAGCGCACCCGCATCGTCGAAGACCGTGGGAACAACGGGGAACGTGCCTTGGAGCGGCGCGCGGGGGGCGGTCGGGCTCATGGGTCGGGGCTCCTCCGGACGGACGTCGTGTTGGTATCGCGGATCGGGATGATGAACGGAAGCTCGGGCTCGCGTGCGTTCTCGCGGAAACGCCGCAATCGTTCCAGCACCTTGCCCTCGGCGGAGCGGAGGTGGTGTTCAGCGCCCGTCTCGCGGCGTTCGGCCGGTCCGCCGCGAGGGCTGCGAGCACGGCCTCGTGCTCGGCCAGGAACGGATCATCGGCCACGAGCGCGCCGCCCGCTCCGAGCAGTTGCTTGCTCGAGATGATGATGCAGCGCGTGCGCCGGAGGGCTGCCAGCAGCTCGCCGTT